>JANNSG010000018.1:0-36778 GCA_031402355.1 Pseudorhodobacter sp.
CGTGCGGTAACAGCCGACACAAAGCCGTTCTTCGGGGTGAATGACGCAAAGCCGGACACAGGGCGACTCTACCTCGTCGCGCATCCAGACCCCATCCTTTGCCTGCTCATCTTTCACAAAGCCGTCTTTCAAACCACCGTCTCTTTTAGCGCCGCCTGTCTTTGCATCATCTGTCATGGGACGCACCGATATTGGTCAGTCGGTCTAACGCTCCTTGCAAGATATATCCTGCGGCGACCTGATCAATGACCTCATTGCGACGTTTTCGCGACGTATCCGCCTCAAGCAGGACGCGCGTCGCCGCCACGGTGGAAAGTCGTTCATCCCAAAAGCCGATCGGAAGGTCGGTCAGCCGTCCCAGATTGCGCGCGAAAGCCCGGGTTGCCTGCGCGCGCGGTCCCTCTGATCCGTCCATATTGCGCGGCAGGCCGAGGATCAGCCCGGCAATGTTTCTTTGCGCAATCAGCGCCAGCAGGGCCTTGGCATCTTCGGTAAATTTCGTTCGCCGGATCACCAAAAGCGGGGTCGCGACCGAACGGCGCAGATCGGACACCGCCACACCGATGGTTTTTTCCCCAAAATCCAGCCCAAAAATGGCGCGGCCTTGGGGTAAGGCGGCTGAAAACTCTTCGATTGTCTCGATGATCATTCGGCAATGGCTGCGGCAATCGCTGCAGCCCTTAGCGTTGCTATTTCTGCGTCCCGCCCCGCGAAAACACCCTGCGCCTCGGCATAGATCAGCCGCGCCTGATCGGTCTGCCCCAGCACCCCCAGCGAGGTGATCAGGCGGGCCCAGTCCTGTGCCGAACCGCCTTCGCTTGCCAGCCGCGCCGACAGGCCGTCCACCATGCTCTGGATCATTGCCATACGGTCCTCGGGCGACATGTCTTGTGCCGCATCAACCTGGTCTGCGCTGGGCCCGGGCACCTGAGGCTGGTCATAGGCAACCCCGGCCAGTCGTGCCACATCGCCCATCTGCGACCGGATCGGTGCCACCCATGGGGCATCCGCTGCACTGTCCGCCAGCAAATCCTGCCAGATCAGAAAGGCCCGGTCCGCCCGACCGGCCTGCGCGAACATCAGGCCGGAATAGTACCGCGCGGTGCCATTTCGCGGCTCAAGCTGCAGAGCAGCCATCAGCGCGGCCTCGGCCTCGGGTGAGACATAGGCCCCCGCCAGCCGGATCAGGATCTCGGCCAACATCATATGATCTGCGGCGCTGACCTCTGCCCCTTTGGCGGCAATCAATGCCGTTTGCGCCTTGGCCGCCGCCGCCAGATTGCCAAGTGCCGCTTCGTTCCGGGCCAGCAGGGTCAGACCTTCGACATCGTCTGGCCGGGTTATCAGAACTTGCCGCAAAGTCGCCATCAGGGCCGCCATTTCTGCATCCGGTTCCACGGCCACGGGTTTGCCGGCTGCCGCTTCCGCCACCGCCTGCGACGGCCGTGTCGCGCGCGCGGCGTCAAATGCCGCCAGCCTGTCTGCCAAGGGCAAGTCCGGGTAGCCCGGCGCCCCCAGCCACACATAGCCAAAGATCGCCGACGCCAGCAGCAAGGTTACGGCCACACCTGCGCCGATGCGTGCGTACAAAGAAACGCCAGCCGCGCCTTGCTGCGCTGAACGGCCTGCGTCAAGTATTCGCCGCGAAATCTCTGCCCGCAGCCGGTCTGCCTCGGCAGGCATGATCACCCCGGTGCTGACATCCCGGTCAACATCGGCCAATTGCGCGCGGTAAACCTGCAGATCATAGGTGCCCGGGGGCAGTGCTGCCTCGCGCCGCTGAAACAGGGCGGCAAGCAGACCGGCCACCACCGACAGGCTGATCCCGCCCGCCGCCACCCAGAAACCCCACTCTGCCACTAAAGTCGCCCTTCCGCCGTATAGCCCTCTCTCTAAGCCCTTCGCCTTCCAAGCAAAAGCCGCAATTCTTGGGTGTCGGGTCCGGGTTCAGCGTAAATGTCGCATTTTTCCCGATTGTGCCGCTTGCAGTTGCGGATATATCTGCGCCTCGTCCACACCGGGGCGTCAGCGACGCGGGGGCCACCATGAAACGCTATTCCGTCTTTGCCATCGCGCGTGAAGCGTTCCGCAACCATCAGGGCTGGGAACGGGCCTGGGCCAGCGCAGTGCCCAAAAAATCCTACGACGCCATCATCGTCGGCGCAGGCGGCCACGGCCTCGCCACCGCCTATTACCTTGGCAAAAACCACGGCATCACCAACGTCGCGATCATCGAAAAAGGCTGGCTCGGCGGCGGCAACACGGGGCGCAACACCACCATCATCCGCTCGAACTACCTGCAAGACCCCTCCGCCGCGATTTACGAAAAGGCGCGCGGCCTGTACGAAACCCTAAGTCAGGACCTGAACTACAACGTCATGTTCTCGCCGCGTGGCCTGCTGATGCTGGCCCAAACCCACCACGAGGTGCGCGGCTACTTACGAACCGTCCACGCCAACATGCTGCAAGGCGTTTCCACAGAATACATCACCCCCGACCGCGTCAAAGAACTGGTCCCCATCATCAACATCGACGGCCCCCGCTACCCCGTCCTCGGTGCCCTCTACCAAGCCCGCGGCGGCACCGCCCGGCACGACGCCGTCGCATGGGGCTACGCCCGCGCCTGTTCCGCCATGGGCATGGACGTGATCCAGCAGTGCGAGGTCAAGGGTGTGACCACTGGAAACGGCCAAGTCACCGGCGTCGACACCACCAAAGGCCACATCGCCTGCCGAAAACTCGGCATCGTCGTCGCAGGCCATTCCGGCCAGGTCGCCGAAATGGCGGGCTTCCGCCTACCGATCGAGGCTGTGGCCCTGCAGGCCCTCGTCTCGGAACCCATCAAACCCTGCATGGATGTCGTCGTCATGGCCAACACCGTGCACGGCTACATGTCGCAATCCGACAAGGGCGAAATGGTCATCGGCGGCGGCACCGACGGCTTCAACAACTTCACCCAACGCGGCAGCTTTCACCATATCGAAGAAACCCTGCGCGCTTTGGTCGAAACCTTCCCGATGATCAGCCGCCTCAAGATGCTGCGCCAATGGGGCGGCATTGTAGATATGACCGGCGACCGCTCGCCCATCATCTCCAAAACCCCGCTTGGCAACTGCTTCATCAACTGTGGCTGGGGCACCGGAGGCTTCAAAGCCATCCCCGGCTCCGGCTGGGCCATGGCCGAGTTGATGGCCAAAGGCGAGCCGGGGCCGCTGGCCGAGGCGTTCGGCATGAACCGCTTCAAGGAGGGTCGGTTTATCGACGAAAGCGTAGCTGCGGGGGTGGCGCATTGATTGAGGCAGATATTCGAAATCCAAGCCTATTGGTGACTCTCGCTGTCTTAAGCGGATGGATCTCTTGGTTGCTAGCGATGTATGTCGCAATATCCTCTGCTGACCCAACGGGCGTTCAAAGTGCTGGCACGCTGTTAATTGCAGGTGGAATATTGGCGCTTATAGCTGGCAGGTCAGGCCTCGATGAAATCACGGGTATCCTCGGTGAGTTCCAAGCCCTTCGAATGCAGTATCCGGTTTTGTCCAAACCAGAAGATTTACCTGAACCGTTTGATGACGAAGCTAAAGGAATTCTGAAACGCTTTAATGACTTGTTCGAAAGTGGGAAGATTCACAGAAAAGCACGGCGCAAACGAATGCGTCTGCAAATCTTGGAGGTAGTGATGATCGTCTTCGGCACATTGCAAACTGGTTACGGCGGTTGGGCTCTCGCTGCGATAGGAGTTATTTAATGCTAACCCTAACCTGCCCCTACTGCGGCATCCGCGCCGATGAAACCGAACTCGCCCCCGGCTACGAGGCGCATTTGAAACGCTACGGCCCCGGCTCCTCCGATGACGATTTCAACGACTACATGTTCGCCCGCAAAAACCCCAAAGGCGTGCATTTCGAACGCTGGCGGCACGCCTACGGCTGCGGCAAATGGTTCCTCGCCGCGCGCGATACTGCCACGCTGGAGGTGTTCGGCACCTACCCCGCGCAATCCTCCGCCCCACCCGCCGACCTGCAGGCCAAAATCAAAGCAAAACGCCCCGATTGGGAAGGCTTCAAATGAGCACTCGCCTCGCCACAGGTGGCCGCCTGATTGACCGCACGAGCCCGCAAGACTTTACCTTCAACGGCAAACGCCTTCGCGGGCTGGCGGGCGATACCCTCGCCTCCGCCCTGCTGGCGAATGACCAGATGCTGGTTGGCCGCAGCTTCAAATATCACCGCCCGCGCGGCATAGTCGCCGCTGGCCCGGAAGAACCCAACGCCCTGATGAACCTTGGCCAAGGCGGGCGGTTTGAGCCGAACCAACGCGCCACCACGACGGAACTTTTCGACGGGCTGGAAGCGGCCAGCCAAAACCACTGGCCAAGCCTCAACTACGACATCGGCGTCATCAACAATTACGCCGCCCGCTTCATGCCCGCCGGGTTTTACTACAAGACCTTCATCCACCCGCGCGCCTTCTGGAAGCACCTGTTCGAACCCGTGATCCGCCAAGCCGCAGGTTTGGGCAAAGCCCCGAAAGACCGCGACGCGGATCGGTATGAACACGTCTACGCCTTCGCCGACACGCTGGTCATTGGCGGCGGTATTGCGGGCCTGCAAGCCGCACTTACCGCAGCACAGGCAGGCAAACGCGTGATACTGCTGGAACAAACCGCCCACTGGGGTGGCCGCGCACCCGTGGACGGCGTTGAAATCAAAGGCAAACCTGCCGCGCAGTGGATCGACCAAACCATCGCCAAGCTGTCCGATATGGAAAACGTCACCCTCCGCCTGCGCACCGTGGGGGCAGGGGTCTACGACCACGGCTACGTTCTGGCCAACGAGCGTACCGCCGACCACACCCCCGGCGATGGCCGCCCCAAACAACGCCTCTGGCGTATCCGCGCCGCGCAAATCATCACCGCCACCGGGGCCATTGAACGCCCGCTATCCTTCGCCGGAAACGACATTCCCGGCGTCATGTTGGCGGCATCGGTGCGCGATTACATCACCAATTTCGCCGTCTCCCCCGGTGATCGCACCGTGATTGCCACCAACAACGACGACGCCTACCTGACGGCGCTGGCCATCAAAGCCGCTGGCCTGTCCGTCCCCGTCATCGTTGATGCCCGGCCCGAAGCCACTGGCGATCTGCCAAACAAAGCCCGCGCCGCAGGCATCCGCGTTCTCACCGGCCATGCCATATCATCTGTAAAGGGAGGCAAACGCGTCACCTCTGTCACCCTCTGCCTGCAAGCGGGCGAAGGTGCCGTGACCGAAACCATCGCCTGTGACGCCGTCGCCATGTCCGGCGGCTGGTCGCCCGTTGTTCACCTCTGGTCGCATTGCGGCGGCAAGCTGACATGGGATGAAACCCTAACCGCCTTCATCCCCGACGCCGCCCGCCCACCGACCAACCACGATGGTTCCGCCATGGTAATCGCCGCAGGCGCGGCGCTTGGTCTGTTCGATACGACAAGCATCCTTGCCTCCGCCACCGCCGCCGGAAATGGCGTTTTGGACGGTGCCGACGCGTATGCACAGAAAAAGCACGGGATAAGCACGGGCAACATACAGCTGATGCCGCAAGGGGCCAGCCTCAAGCTGCGCTCAAAAATGTGGCTTGATTACCAGAACGATGTGAAGGTATCCGACGTGCAACTGGCCGCGCGTGAAGGCTACGAGTCCGTTGAACACACCAAGCGCTATACCACGCTTGGCATGGCAACGGATCAAGGAAAACTTAGCAATATCAATGGCCTGTCTGTATTGGCTGACGCCCTGAACGTGACCATCCCGCAAGTCGGCACCACAACCTTCCGCCCGCCCTATACGCCAGTGACCATCGGGGCCTTGGCAGGCGAAGCGCGGGATGAGATTTTCCAACCCCTCCGCCGCACGCCAATGCATGAAAGCCACGTTAATTCAAATGCTTACTTCGAACCCGTCGGCCATTGGCGCAGACCTTACTGCTTCCCACGCGGCGATGAGTCCCACGAACAAGCCGTCCACCGCGAGGTGAACAACACCCGCCAAGCCCTTGGAATCCTTGACGCATCTACGCTTGGCAAACTTATTGTCAAAGGCCCGGATGCAGGCCGATTCCTTGACATGCTCTATACCGGCGTCATGTCCACCCTACCCATCGGCAAATGCCGTTACGGTTTGATGTGCAATGAGAACGGCTTTTTAAGCGATGACGGCGTTGTCGCCAGAATCACCGAAGACACCTGGCTATGCCACACCACATCTGGTGGTGCCGACCGCATCCATGCGCATATGGAGGATTGGCTGCAGTGCGAATGGTGGGACTGGCAGGTTTATGTGGCCAACGTCACAGAACAATATGCCCAAGTCGCCGTTGTTGGCCCTAACGCCCGGAAATTGTTGGAAAAACTGGGTGGTATGGATGTGTCAAAAGACGCACTACCCTTCATGCAATGGGCCGATGGCACGCTTGCAGGCTTCCCCGTCCGCATTTACCGGATCAGCTTTTCCGGCGAACTTAGCTACGAAATCGCCGTGCCCGCCAGCCACGGTTTAGCGTTCTGGAACAAGGTGTTAGAGGCGGGGGCGGAATTCGGGGCCATGCCCTACGGCACCGAAGCCCTGCATATCATGCGCGCCGAAAAGGGCTTCATCATGATCGGCGACGAAACAGATGGCACTGTCATTCCGCAAGATCTTAACCTTGGTTGGGCGATTTCCAAGAAAAAGCCCGATTTCCTCGGCAAGCGCGGCCAAGAACGCACCCACCTTGCCGACCCGAACCGCTGGAAACTGGTCGGTCTGGAAACGCTGGATGGCTCCGTCATCCCCGATGGTGCCTATGCCGTTGCCCCCGGCAATAACCCGAACGGCCAGCGCAACACTGAAGGGCGGATTACTTCGACCTATTTCTCGCCAACGCTCAAACGCGGCATCGCCATGGGTCTGGTAAAGAACGGCCCGGAACGTATTGGCCAGACGGTGGAATTCCCGAAGATAGACGGCACTTCCGTCATCGCTAAAATCTGCGATCCGGTGTTTTATGACAAGGATGGGGAGAAGCAGAATGTCTGATCCGGTTTCAGCCCTAAAAGGCGCAAGCTTTGATGGCTTCGCCCAAATCCGGGAAATCGGCCCGATGGGCATGATCAGCTTGCGCTGCGATCTTTCCGAAAAAGCGCTGCCTGCGCTGATCAAATCCATTACCGGAGCCAAACGGCCCGCCGCTCGGCGGATCGAGATGAAAGAAGGGTCTGCTGCGGGCTGGATGTCGCCAGACGAGATTCTGCTGATCATGCCTTATGATAACGTCCCCAAAGCACTTGAAACCATTGGTAAAAAGCTGACCGGTATCCATCACCTTGCGGTTGATGTTTCTGATGCAAGAGCGGTGTTTCGCATCACCGGATCAAAAGCCAACGAGGTGCTGATGAAACTTTCGCCGGTTGATTTCACCGCCCTTGCGCCCGGCGAATTGCGCCGCACCCGCGTGGCACAGGTCGCTGCCGCCTTTTGGCAAGACGGCGAGGGGCTTACTTTGGTCAGTTTCCGATCTGTCGCAGGCTATGTGATGGGCCTACTCGAACATTCAGCGCAACCCGGATCAGACTTGCGCTTGCGCTGATCGCCGCCTGCGGCATTGGAACCTGCGCGCGGCCCTTGACGTCGTGCCTGCAAGCCCGCTTATTGGCGTCAACCATTCCCTGAAAGGATTCCTCCGATGGCTTTCACTCTTCCTGATCTTCCCTACGCCCATGACGCACTTGCCGGGCTTGGCATGTCGCGCGAAACGCTGGAATTTCATCACGACCTGCACCACAAGGCCTATGTCGATAACGGTAACAAGTTGATTGCCGGAACAGAATGGGAAAACAAGAGCTTGGACGACATTGTTCGCGGAACATATGTTGCCGGGTCCGTGGCACAGAACGGCATTTTCAACAACGCATCACAACACTGGAACCACAATCTGTTCTGGGAAGTGATGGGGCCGGCAGGCAAGGCGATGCCTGGTGCGTTGGAAAAAGCCATCACCGAAGCGTTCGGTTCCGTGCAGAAATTCAAAGATGACTTCGCGGCCGCCGGTGCCGGTCAGTTCGGGTCGGGCTGGGCTTGGCTGGTGAAAGACAAAGACGGCGCGCTAAAAGTTACCAAAACCGAAAACGGTGTGAACCCGCTGTGCTTTGGCCAAACCGCCTTGCTCGGCTGCGACGTTTGGGAGCATTCCTATTACATCGATTTCCGCAACAAGCGCCCGGCTTATCTGGCCAATTTCCTTGAAAAGCTGGTGAATTGGGACGCCGTCGCTGCCCGCATGTGATGAAAGACTGCCGGAATGGCGTCAAAGGCTTGCCGGGCGCTGTCTGGCAGGCCCTTTCATTGCCTAGGGCGCACTACGCCAAAGCAACCTCAAGGCCAACACCAAGGTCGTAGACATCTTTCACCGCAAGGAAATGGCCGCGCATCGAGGCATCAGCGAATCCTTGCGCAATGACGTGATCGATAAGATCTATCAGTGGTTTCCAATACTCGTCTGTATTCAATAGAAAAATCGGCTTTTCGTGCAGCCCTATCTGGGCCCAGGTCAGGACTTCGAAAAATTCATCCAGTGAACCCGCCCCACCGGGAAGCACCACGATGGCGTCCGAATTCATGAACATCACTTTCTTACGTTCATGCATGTTTTCGGTGATGATCAAGGTCGTAAGGTCGCGCTTGCCCTGCTCGCGCGCCATCAGATGCGTCGGAATAACGCCCAACGTCCGCGCGCCTGCCGCCTGTGCGGAACGGGCCATTTCGCCCATCAGGCCCACATCGCCCGCGCCGTAAACCAGCCGCCAGCCCATTTCGGCGATCATCACGCCAACATCATGCGCCGCCAAAGCAAAGGCAGGATCTGCCCCCGACCGAGAGCCACAGAAGACACAGACAGAACGAAGCCTTGGTGTCATCAGGTAATCCCTTGCGAAAACTGTTGCCATGATCCCAGATATCGGCGTTTCTGACACAAAGGAAAGGGGCCTTTGGCACGCGGCCTCAAAGAAGGTCGGGCGGCGGGCTTCAGGGGGAAAGCGGATGGCGAACTTGAAGGCCTTGGGAACGGGGGCCAAAGCGGCCCTTTTGGGGGGGGCTGCGGCAATTGTGTCGCTGGTGGGTTATGGCATCTGGGCCGTCAACCAGGTGCCGCCCAGCCAGACGGTCGCCGCGCCAGAACCAGCCGAGCCAGAATCAGCCGGGGCAGACCCAGCCGGGGTACAAGCACCGACCCCTGCACCCGTCACGGCAGAGCCTGCGCCCGAACCCGATCCCACGACCGATGCGTCGGCAGCACCACCGGCTGACACCGAGCCTGCTGCGCCCATCATTCCTAACTTTGATGTGGTGCGGGTGGAACCGGATGGAAGCACAGTGGTTGCTGGCAGAGCAGAGCCCGGGTCCCGGATCGTCCTTCGGGTTGATGGCGCGGAAATCTCTGCCAGCACTGCTGATGCCAATGGTGATTTTGTCGGCCTGTTCGTGCTGGACGGCAGCCTGACCCCGCGCATTCTGACGATGACCAGCATTCTGGCCGATCAAAGCGAAGTTGCGGCCGAAGCAGAGGTGGTTCTGGCCCCGACGCAAGCCCCGACGGATGCCCCGACGGATGCCCCCGCAGTCGTGGCAGCCGCTGCACCCGAGGCCGCAGATCCACTGGCGCAAGTGGCCGCCCCAGCCACCGCCCAAGCAGCCGCCCCGGACCTTCCCGCAGCTCAGGCGCCAGCGGCACTTCTGGTCACCAAAGACGGCGCCAGCGTGCTTCAATCCGGCCAGACTGCTGCACTGGGTCAAACTGTCGATCTTGCCGCCGATCTGACAATAGAGACGATCAGCTACACCCCTGAGGGTGATGTCCAGTTGGCCGGGCGCGCCGCCCCTGGTGCCGCTTTGCGCCTCTATCTGGATAACGCCGCCGTGATGGATTTGCAGGCAGGCGACGATGGGCAATGGGCCGCAAAGATGCCACCCATCACGCCGGGCATTTACACCCTGCGCGCCGATCAATTGGCCGCGGACGGGTCAGTGACGGCGCGCTTTGAAACCCCTTTCAAACGCGAAACCGCACAAGCGCTTGCTGCTGTCCTGCAGCCCGAAGCCGGGCCCGAAACCGAACCAACTGTCGTAGCCGAACCAACAGTCGTGGCCGAAGCGACAGATGCGCCAAAGACCGCAGACCCCGCGGCCCCTGCTCAGGCCGTGGCCGACACGGTAGCACCCGCCGTGGCCCCGGCTGCCCCCGATGTTTCTGAACCGGTCGCCAAGGGTTCTGCCGCCACTCAGACCGCTGTTCTTGCACCGCCGGCCCCGGTTTCGATCACGGTCCAGCCCGGCTTTACCCTGTGGGGTATCGCGTCAAAGCAGTTTGGCGACGGGGTGATGTATGTGCAGGTCTATCAGGCCAACAAGGACAAGATCCGTGATCCCGACCTGATCTATCCCGGCCAGGTTTTTGTTATTCCGAAAGTATCGGAATAGCGCCCTGGCCTGAAAGGCTGCGGTCACAACAGGCCCGCACTTGCGGGTGATCCAGGCAGCAATCGCGCATCAGATACGAAATTGTGCCGCCAAGCCCGGCAAAATCGGCAGAATAAATCACATTGCGGGCAACCCTGCGGGACCTTATCAATCCCGCCTGTTCCAGAATGCCAAGGTGAAACGACAATCGCGATGCCGAATGCCCCAGTTCCTTGCCGATCAAGCCTGCAGCCAGCCCCGCGTCGCCAGACATCACCAGCAGGCGCATCAGATCAAGCCGCGCTGCATTTGACAGCGCAGACAGGCTTGCCAAGACTTTACTTCGATCCATATCTCAACTACTCATGATATGTTGAACTATTAACTTCTAACCCAGGACCGTATCCGGATCAACAACTGATCTTGGCCCCAAGGCGAACCAAAGCGACCATGCGCGAACCGATCACCAAAGCCAGCGAAACCACTGCGCAGCCCAAACCGTCAAGCGGCTGGCACACCATCCGCCGCGTCGGACCCTATCTTTGGCCCGAGGGTGAGCCTTGGGTAAAGCGTCGCGTGGTTCTGTCCCTGCTGGCGCTGATTTTGGCCAAACTGGTGTCGGCGACCACGCCGTTCATGTACAAGTTCGCAGTCGATGCCTTGGCAGGGGATGCGCCGTCAGTCGGTTTGCTGATCGGGTTGACCGCCGTTGGCCTGACGGTGGCCTACGGCATGGCGCGCCTGATGGCGGTTGGCTTTGGCGAATTGCGCGATGCCATTTTCGTGCGGGTCGGGCAGCGCGCGATCCGCCGTCTGGCGCTGGAAACCTTTACCCATATTCACCGCCTGTCGATGCGCTATCACATCACCCGCAAAACCGGCGGACTTAGCCGGATCATTGAACGCGGGGTCAAAGGCGTCGATTTCCTGCTCCGATTCATGTTGCTTTCCATCGGGCCTTTGATGCTGGAACTGATCATGGTGTCGGTGATTTTCGCCGTGGTGTTTGGCTGGGAATATATGGCTGTCGTGGTGGCAACGATCACGCTTTATGTACTGTTCACCTTCCGCGTCACCGAATGGCGGGTGAAAATCCGCCGTGCGATGAACGATCAGGACACCGATGCCAACCAGAAAGCTATCGACAGTCTGCTGAATTTCGAAACCGTCAAATATTTTGGTGCCGAGAGGCGCGAGGCGCAGCGCTATGATAGCGCGATGGAGAAATACGAAGGCTTCGCGGTGCGCACCGGCCTGTCGCTCAGTTTCCTCAACGTGGGGCAGGCCTGCCTGATCACCGCAGGGCTGATCATCGTCATGGCCATGGCCGCGATGGGTGTGCAGGCGGGGCAATTGACCGTCGGCGATTTCGTCATGGTCAACGCCTACATGATCCAGATCACCTTGCCACTGGGCTTTTTGGGCACTGTGTACCGTGAAATCCGTCAGGCCTTGGTGGACATGGGCGAGATGTTCGGCCTGCTGGGTCAGCCGACCGAAGTAAACGACAAGCCGGGTGCCAAAGCCTTGCAAATGCGCGGCGGCGAAGTGGTCTTTGATGGCGTCGATTTCGCCTATGATCCAGCACGTCCCATCCTGAAAGGCGTCAGTCTGCGGGTCGGGCCCGGGCAGCGCATCGCCCTTGTCGGCCCGTCGGGGTCTGGCAAATCCACCATCGGGCGGCTGCTCTTTCGGTTCTACGATGTCACTGGCGGGGCGATCCGCATCGACGGGCAGGATGTGCGCGATATCACGCAATCCTCGTTGCATGACCAGATCGGAGTGGTGCCGCAAGACACCGTGCTGTTCAACGACACGGTGTTTTACAACATCGCTTATGGTCGCCCTTCTGCCTCGGTCAGCGAAATCGAAGCCGCCGCCCGCGCCGCCAAGATCCATGATTTCATCATCTCGCTTCCGCAAGGCTATCAGACAACCGTGGGCGAGCGCGGCCTGAAACTGTCGGGTGGTGAAAAGCAACGCGTCGGCATTGCCCGCACTTTGCTGAAAAATCCGCCGATCCTGATTCTGGATGAAGCGACGTCAGCGCTTGATACCCAGACCGAACGCGATATTCAGGATTCACTGCTCGAAATGGGGCAGGGCCGGTCGGTCATTACCATCGCGCACCGGCTGTCCACGATCGCCGACGCCGACCTCATTCTTGTGCTTGAGGATGGCTGCGTCACCGAACAGGGCACCCATGACGCGCTGTTGGCGCTGGACGGGCGTTACGCCGCCATGTGGGCCCGCCAATCGGCAGAAGATGAGCCCGACGCAAGCAAATCGGTCCCTTCAAAGGCCGATTATGACGCCGCCCCCCCCATTCAACGATTTGAACCCGCCTCCATTTGAAGCGCAGCTGCGCCGCCGGACCGTTGCAGGCCTTGGCAAGACCTTGGCCTTGCGTGTAAGACGGGTCATCTGATTGGAGACGCGCCCGGTGAGCAACAACGAAAGTTTCATTGACGAGGTGACCGAAGAGGTCCGCCGCGACAAACTGTTCGCCCTTTTCCGCCGCTATGCCTGGATCGGGGTTCTGCTTGTGGTCGGAATCGTCGGCGGCGCTGCCTGGACCGAATGGCAAAAAGCACAAAGCAAGGCGCGTGCCGAGGGCTTTGGCGATGCGGTTACAGCGGCGCTGACCCAGCCTACGCCGCAAGCGCGCGCTGAGGCTTTGAAAGCAGTGCAGGCGACAGGCGATCAGGCGGGCATCTTGCAATTGATGCTGGCCAGCGATCCCGCAACGGACCGCGCTGCGGCGATTGCCGCCCTGGACAGTGTTGCCGCAAATGCAGCACTTGATGTCAATTTGCGCGATCTGGCGGTTTTGCGCCGTACAATCCTTGTCGGTGCTGATAGCCCCGTCGCAGACCGCCGTCTTGCGCTGGATGGCATTTCCGCGCCCGGCAGACCTTACCGCAGTTTGGCGCTGGAACAGCTTGCTTATTTGCTGATTGAAGACGGCAAAGCGACCGAAGCAATAGACGCGCTGCGTGCTTTGACGCAAGATCAGGACGCAAGCCAGGCTCTGCGTGCGCGGGCAGGGCAAGTGATCCTGGCACTGGGTGGTGCGGCGACGGTGGACGGTTGAAACCGCCTGCCATTTGGTGGGTCGGGAAACAAGATCAGACAGGGTGCGGGGCAGACATGGCAAGCAATGCAGCAATACGGACGAGAACCGGCCTGGTGGTTGGCTTGGGCCTGATCATCCTGTTGGCCGCCTGCAAGGAACGTGAGCTGATTTTGCCGGGCGAACGGTTCAATACCCGGACCCCGCTTGATGCCAGCCTGCCGGTCGAAGGGGAGCCTGCGCCAGTGGCGCCGCCCGAGCAGCCCGAAAACATCAGCCAGCCGATTTCTCTTCCCGCCGCGACTGCCAATGCCAATTGGACGCACCGCGCCGCTAATGCCCGCCATTTGATGCCGCATGGCGCATTGTCGGCCTCGCCGCAGCGCGTCTTCAGCGCCAACATCGGTGCCGGCAGCAGCAGGCGCAACCGCATCGTCGCTGCCCCCATCGTCGCTGACGGCCGCATTTTCACCATCGACGGCGTGTCCGGGCTGGTGGCAACCTCGACCGCCGGGGCCCGGCTTTGGTCGGCCGATCTGGCGGCGCAATTTGACAAAGGCGGCAATGTGTCGGGCGGGGGGCTGGCCTATGACGGCGGGCGGCTGTTCGCGGCCACCGGCTACGGCGAAGTGGTGGCTGTTGACCCGGGCACGGGGGCGGTGATCTGGCGGCAACGGTTCGATGCGCCGGTGATGGGGGCGCCGACGGTTGAAAACGGTGTCGTTTATGTGGCGGGCCGCGACGGGTCTGCCTTCGCCTTGACTGCCCTGACCGGGCGCATTTTGTGGGATGTCCCAGGTGTTCCCAATGCAGTAGGCATGGTCGGCGCGGCGGGCCCGGCGGTGGCAGATACCACCATCCTGTTTCCCTCGGCTGGTGGCGAAGTAACTGCCGTCCTGAAAGATGGCTCTGCGCGGATCTGGCAATCCAGCGTCACCGGAAAGCGTCTTGGCCGGGTCTATGCTTCGGTCGTTGATGTGACGGCAGATCCGGTGATCGTGGGGCCTGTCACCTATGTCGGCACGTCGTCGGGCCGCACGTTCGCGATTGATACTGAAACCGGCCTGCCGATCTGGACGGCGACCGAGGGCGCTTTGGCCCCGGTTCTGCCGGTTGGCGGATCGGTGTTTCTGGTCAATGATCAGGCGGGCCTTGTGCGGCTTGATGCGACCAACGGCAGCGTGATCTGGTCGGTCGAAATGCCTTATTTCGTTAAGGAAAAGGTCAAGAAGCGCAAGGCGATCACCGCGCATTACGGCCCGGTTCTGGCGGGGGGGCGTCTTGTCGTGGCCTCGGGCGACGGCATCTTGCGCTTTTTCAACCCGGCCGACGGCGCACTGCTTGCAACCGCCGATTTGCCAGGCGGGGCGGCGGCGCAACCGGCCCTGGCGGGCGGTGTGCTGTATGTCGTCTCGAACAACGGCCAACTTCACGCTTTCCGTTAACCGCAGGGCCGTGTAAGGCCACGTCTTTGATCTGACGCGCCGGAGTGTGGAAATGACGTTTACCTTGGCCATAGTAGGCCGCCCGAATGTGGGCAAATCCACGCTTTTCAACCGCCTAGTCGGGCGCAAACTGGCGCTGGTCGATGATCAGCCCGGTGTCACCCGTGACTTGCGCGAAGGCGATGCCAAGCTGTTCGATCTTCGCTTTACCGTGATTGATACGGCGGGTCTGGAAAACGTCACCGATGACAGCCTGCAGGGCCGCATGCGCCGCCTGACCGAGCGCGCCGTCGATATGGCCGATCTCAGCCTGTTCCTGATTGATGGGCGCGCCGGTGTCACCGCCAATGACCTGATCTTTGCCGACATCCTGCGCCGCAAAGGTGCGCGGGTGATCTTAGGCGTGAACAAGGCCGAAGGGTCCGCCGCTGACGCAGGTGCGCTGGATGCCTGGTCACTTGGCTTGGGCGAACCCCTGCGCCTGTCTGCCGAACATGGCGAAGGCCTGGATGATCTTTACCACCTTCTGCGCCCGATGGCGGATGAATTTTCCGAACGCGCCGAGGCGGACGCCCCCGTCGTCGATCTGGATATCCCCGAGGAAGAAGCCGATCTCGAAGTCGATCCCAACGCCCACCGCGCCACCCCGGCAAAACCCCTGCAGATTGCCGTGATCGGCCGGCCAAATGCCGGTAAGTCCACCCTCATCAACAAGATCCTCGGGCAGGAACGGCTGTTGACCGGGCCTGAGCCCGGCATTACCCGCGATGCAATTTCGATCAAGGCCGACTGGCTTGGCACGCCGATCCGGATTTTTGACACGGCTGGCATGCGCAAAAAAGCCCGCATCAACGAAAAGCTGGAAAAGATGTCGGTGTCCGACGGGCTGCGCGCGGTGCGCTTTGCCGAGGTGATCGTCGTGCTGCTGGATGTCGATATCCCGTTCGAGACACAGGATTTGCGCATCGCCGATTACGCCGAAACCGAAGGCCGCGCTGTGGTGCTGGCGGTCAACAAATGGGATCTTGAAGGCGAAAAGCAGGAAAAGCTGACCGCACTGAAAGAGATGTTCGAACGCTTTCTGCCGCAGCTTCGCGGGGCCCCCTTGATCACCGTTTCGGCCAAAACCGGCCGCGGTCTTGACCGGCTGCATGACGCGATCGTCAAGGCGCATGATGTCTGGAATCGCCGCATACCCACCGCGCGCCTGAACACATGGCTGGGGGCGATGACCGAGGCGCACCCACCGCCGGCCCCCGGCGGGCGTCGCATCAAACTGCGCTACATGACCCAGGTGAAAACCCGGCCCCCTGGATTTATTGCGATGTGTTCCCACCCGGAACTGATGCCGGAAAGCTATAAACGCTATCTTGTCAACGGCTTGCGCGATCACTTTGATATGCCGGGCACGCCCATTCGCATCACCCTGCGCGGGCAAGGCGACAAGAACCCGTTCAAAGACCCGAAGTTTCACACGCCGTCACGCTTGCGCAAGCACGTTGGCAACCCGGTCAAGAAGTAACTGAAACCGGTCGTCTAGCGGCGGGCAAGCACCATTGCGCCCGCCATCACCACAATACCTGCCGCTGCCACATAGGCCACCGTGCGCGCGTCGCTCCAGTTTACCGCGATGACGCCCGCCAAGGCCCAGATGACCGTCGCACCGTATTCCAAAACACCGCGCTTGCGCAGCTGAATGGTAACAGCCATCGCCAGAACCAACGCCAGCATGACAATCGCTGATCCGGTATTCGAAAGCCATCCAAAGCCCGCCAGAATAACGCCAAGCGACACCGCCGCCGCCGCACTTAGCCAACCCGCATATATCGCGATGGGGGCCACCAAGAGCCAACGGTCGCGGGCAGGGTCGGCGCGCAACAAGGCAAGCACCGCAAGTCCCAGCATCACCCAGATCACAGCCGTTGCTGCACCAGGTGCAACCCCCGCAATCGCCAGCCACACTGCACCCAGCAAAGCAGATCCTGCCAGCGGCAGCCGCGTGACATCCCACGCCAAATCATCCCGTCGTTTGATCACGCCAAACACCGCGTGCACCGCAAGCCAGGTATATATCAGCCCCCAGATTGAAAACGCATAGCCCGCAGGCTGGATGTAGGGGCGATCGATCACCACCGGAAACATGTCCGGGTCGTATCCGGTGAACGGCGGCGATACGAAGGGCGCTATGAAAAACGCAATCGCAGCCAATAATACCAGCCATGGTTTGATGTTCATTCCAATGCTCCCGCCGCCAAAATTCGCGTTGTACTGCTCAGATAGGGGTGTAACGCCGCTGGCAGGTCAACAGATCCATCTGCCAGCTGGCCATCTTCTAACACCACAATCAGGCAGCGCCCGACGGCCAACCCAGACCCGTTCTGCGTAGGATCATCAGCTCTGGGCATCAGTGGGTTCCGCTGCACTGGAGCGGACGAAACCCTGAATGCGGCTCATGTTCTGAACCAGAAAGAACGGCCCTTTTGCGCCCGGTGCCGAAACAAAGAGATCACCGTACTGCTGTAAGAAACCCTGAAACGCCGGTCCGTTGACATGTGCCAGAAATGCCGCCTGATCCTTGTATATCTCGACGAACACGATGGTGTCAGGCGTTGACGGCGGGACCGACCCCGCCGCCCCGGAATGCACCAGATAACCCCAGGTGTCCTGTTCGCTCTGAAACACAGCATCGGCCAGTTTGGTCAACGCAGCTTCAGCCTCTGTCAAACATTCCGGTTTTACGTACCATGTCACAACTGCCGAATACATTTGCTGCCCTCCTAGGTTTGTTGCCGTTGTCCCGTCGTCAGAAAACTTTGAACGAAATGTGCTGTCGGCAGTGTCAGAGCCATCACGCAGGGGCGGGTCCTTGCATCTTTTCACCGGGTCGCAGAGATCGATCGATCTGACCTGAAAACAACCGGGATTTGATGTTCATTCCAATGCTCCCACCGCCGAAATGCGCGTCTTGTCGCCAAGATAAGGGTACAATGCCGCTGGCAGGTCTACCGATCCATCCGCCTGCTGGCCGTTTTCCACCACCGCAATCAAGCACCGCCCCACGGCCAAACCCGATCCGTTCAGTGTATGCACAAATTCCGGCTTACCGCCCGGCACCTTGAAGCGTGCATTCATCCGCCGCGCCTGAAAATCACCGCAAACAGAGACCGAGCTGATTTCGCGGTAGGTGTTCTGTCCCGGCAGCCACACTTCCAGATCATGGGTTTTGGTTGCGCCAAAGCCCATGTCGCCGGTGCACAGCACAATCGTGCGGTAAGGCAGGCCCAGTTTTTCCAGGATGGCCTCGGCGCAGCGGGTCATCCGGTCATGTTCAGCCAGGCTTGAATCGGGCGTGGTGATCGACACCATTTCCACCTTTTCGAACTGGTGCTGACGCAGCATGCCCGATGTATCCTTGCCTGCAGATCCGGCTTCCGACCGGAAACATTGGGTGTGCGCGGTCATCCTGATCGGCAAGGTTGCTACATCCAGAATATCGCCCGCCACAGAATAGGTCAGCGTCACTTCCGAGGTCGGGATCAACCACCAGCCATTGGTGGTGCGATAGCTGTCTTCGGCAAATTTCGGCAGCTTGTCCGTACCCTCCATCGCATCATCCTTCACTAGAACCGGGGTCCAGGTTTCGGTCAGCCCATGTTCGGAAGTATGCACGTCCAGCATGAACTGCGCCAATGCCCGCTGCAGCCGGGCCACAGCGGCCTTCAACACCACAAACCGCGTGCCAGACAGTTTGGCGGCGGTCGCGAAATCCATGCCGGGGCGCAGGCCAGAAATGTCGAAATGCTCTTTTGGGGCGAAATCCATTAAACGCGGCGTGCCCCAGCGGCGAATTTCGACATTGCCGCTTTCGTCCGTGCCGGCAGGTACTTCGGCCAAAGGCAGGTTCGGAATGCGCAGCAGCATGTCGCGCAGCTTGCGATCGTTCTTCTCTGCCAATTCTACATTGGTGGCCATGAACTGCTTGGTGAAGGCAACTTTCTCTTGAAGCTTTTCAAATTCAGCCGTGTTGCCCTGCGCTTTTGCAATCCCCGCCGCCTTGGAGGCCGCATTGATTGCTGCCCGCGATTCCTCGGAGAGTTTGATATTGGCTCGCCGCTCTTCGTCCACCGCCAGCAGTTCAGCCGACAGTCCCGGCAATCCGCGGCGTGCCAGAACTGCGTCAAATCCTTCGGGGTTATCGCGAATGGCGCGGATATCGTGCATGGGGTCTGTCCTGCGATAAAAGCTTCATGCGCCTGATATGCCCCAGCGCGCCCGGCAATTCAAATCCTCAAATGCCCGGCCTCGGCCTGCGTGACTTGCGCCTTGCGCCGAACCACCCCACATCCGCATTTCACAGCCTTGCGCTTCCCCACCCTCGTGGATAGGGTGCGCAACCAAATTCAGGGGTTTTCCCGACCCGAAAGTGAGAGGACGATCATGTTCGCGACCCCCGCCTATGCACAAGCCGCCGGTGCTGGTGCTTCTGCCATCACCTCTTTCGTGCCTTTGATCCTGATCTTCGGCATCATGTATTTCCTGCTCATCCGCCCGCAACAAAAAAAGCTGAAAGAACACCGTGCCATGGTCGAAGCGCTGCGGCGTGGGGACCAAGTTCTCACCCAGGGCGGCATCATCGGCAAGGTGATCAAAGTGAACGATGACGGCGTGCTTGAAGTGGAAATTGCCGAAGGCGTCAAGGTCAAGGTTCCGCGGTCGACCATTGCGCAAGTGATGTCAAAGACCGAACCTGCTGCTTGATCCGGGAAATCGTCGATGTCGCATACGCCGCTCTGGAAACGCATTCTGATCCTTTTGGTCTGCGCCGCAGGAATAGTCTATTCCGTACCGAATCTGTTCTACAGCCAGGTCGAGCAGCACAATGATGCCGCCAAGGCGATTGAAGCGGCATCAGGTGTCGCCACGCCGGACCAATCGGCGGCCCTGGCTTTATGGCCAAACTGGGCGCCATCGGGGCTGATGAACCTGGGCCTTGATCTGCGCGGCGGGGCACATTTGCTGGCCGAAGTGCAGGTTGAAGACGTCTATGCCACAAGGATCGACGGCATGTGGCCCGATGTGCGTGACGCCCTGCGCGATGTGCGCGACGCTGTTGGCAATGTGCGCAGGCAACCCTCGGTTCCGGGCGTTTTGCGGGTGACCATTTCCAACCCTGCGGGAATGACGGCAGCTTTGGAAAAAATGCGGACATTGGCGCAACCGGTTACAAGCCTGACCGGAATTGGATCGAATGACATCGATATCACCGCCGAAGGATCGGATATCATCGTTCAATTATCAAAGGCCGAACGTGAGGCGACAGACAGCCGCACCATCCAGCAAAGCTTAGAGATCATTCGCCGCAGGGTGGATGAGGTCGGCACCCGCGAACCCACCATCCAACGTCAGGGCACTGACCGCATCCTGATACAGGTGCCCGGCATCGGCTCTGCAACCGAGTTGAAGGAATTGATCGGCACCACCGCAAAGCTGACCTTTCACCCGGTGGTCGGGCGCACGACAGATGCTGGCGCCGACGCCGGTGCGCGCAATCTTTTGCTGCCGTCGATGGACGAAGACGGCACGTTCTACATCGTCGAACAATCCCCCGTCGTCTCGGGTGAGGATCTGGTCGACGCGCAACCCGATTTTGACCAAAACAATCGCCCCGCCGTCAATTTCCGCTTCAACCCGTCGGGCGGTCGCGCGTTCGGCGATTATACTGCCAATAACATCGGCTCGCCCTTTGCCATCGTGCTGGACGAACAGGTGATCTCGGCCCCGACCATTCAAAGCCACATCGCAGGCGGATCGGGCATCATCACCGGCAATTTCTCGGTCGAAGAAGCAACCCAGCTGGCCGTATTGCTGCGCGCAGGGGCCTTGCCCGCCGAGATGACCTTTCTGGAAGAACGCACCATCGGCCCGGAACTGGGGCAAGACAGTATTGATGCAGGGCGGCGCGCCGCTGTGGTCGGCATGATTGCCGTCGTGGTCTTCATGATCGCCTGTTACGGCTGGTTTGGGGTGATGGCCAATGTGGCCTTGGCAGTGAACATGTCCTTGCTGCTGGCAGCACTGTCGATCATCGGGGCGACGCTTACCTTGCCGGGAATTGCCGGGATCGTCCTGACCATGGGCATGGCCGTTGACGCCAACGTGCTGATTTATGAACGCATCCGCGAAGAATTGCGCGAAGGCAAAACGCCGGGGCGGTCGATCGAACTTGGCTTTGAGAAAGCCTTTTCTGCAATCATGGATTCGAACGTGACCGCCATCCTGACGGCCGTGATCATGTTCATGGTCGGCTCGGGTGCCGTGCGCGGCTTTGCTGTGACTTTGGGGATCGGTATCCTGACCTCGATGTTCACCGCCGTTTATGTAACGCGCTTCATCATTGAGACTTGGCTGGCGTGGACGCGTCCCAAGTCGATTACGGTATAGGGGGCAATCAGATGGCTTGGCGGCTAAAACTTGCTCCCGAAAAAACCAATATCGATTTTTTCAAACTGCAATACGTCACATTCGGGTTCTCGGTCTTTCTGGTGCTGGCAACGGCGGTGCTGGTGGCAACCATGGGTCTGAACTTCGGGATAGATTTCCGGGGCGGCACCACGATCCGCACCGAAAGCACCACGCCGGTTGATGTCGGCGTCTACCGTGAAGCCCTGTCCAGCCTTGATCTGGGCGATGTCTCGATATCCGAAGTCTTCGATCCGACCTTCCGCGCTGATCAGCATGTCGCCATGGTGCGCATACAGGCGCAAGACGGGGTCGAGGCGGTTACACCCGAAATCATCACGGCGGTCGAGGCGGTGATGCAAGCCGCCGATCCGGCGATCACCTTCCCGTCGGTCGAATCGGTCGGGCCAAAAGTGTCGGCCGAATTGATCTGGCAGGCGCTGCTGGCGGTTGCAGCGGGGTCGCTTGGCATTCTGGCATATGTCTGGGCGCGGTTCGAATGGCAGTTTGCCGTCGGCACGGTGGTGGCGCTGGTGCATGACGTGGTCGTCACCGTGGGTGTGTTTTCGCTGTTCCAGTTGAAGTTTGATCTTACCATCGTGGCGGCCCTGCTGACCATCCTTGGCTATTCGGTCAACGACACTGTCGTGATCTTTGACCGCTTGCGCGAAAACATGTCAAAATACAAAACCATGCCGCTGCGCGAAATGATGAACCTGACCGCGAATGAGACGCTAAGCCGCACTCTGATGACGGCGACAACTGTGCTGATCTCGCTGACGGCCTTGCTGATCTTTGGCGGTGACGTGATGCGTGGATTTGTCTTTGCCATGCTGTTTGGCGTCATCATCGGCACCTATTCCACGCTCTATGTTGCCAAGAACATCGTGCTGTTTCTTGGCATCAACCGCGATGACAAGCCAAAGAAACCCAAAGCCGACCAGAACGATTTCGCCAATATAGACGCCTGACGCCATGCGCCTGACCGAAATCACCTATGATGCAGCCAAACCGATAGATGGCTACGGACCTGGCTTTTTCCGGATTGATAGCAAGGTTCTCTACGGCCCTTGCCTGATCACCCCCTGGGCTGCGGGCGCTTGGGGCGGTTTTGCCGATACTGCGGCTCCGCTGGCGCTTGCAGGCAAGATCGACGTTCTGTTCATTGGCATGGGGGCCGAGATTGCCCATATCCCGGGTGCCTTTCGCGAGGTGCTTGAAACCGCCGGTATCGGTGTCGAAGTGATGAACTCCCCTGCCGCCGCACGCACTTACAACGTGCTTTTGTCCGAAGGACGGCGCATCGCGGCGGCCTTGCTGCCGGTCTGATCGCAAGCGGCAGGGCGCAGATGACCGTCTGATCTTTCCGCAGAACGGAAGATGCGCTAAGGCTCGTGGATGACGCTGACCGTAACCAATCTGGCCTGCGCCCGTGGGGGGGTGACCGTCTTGTCCGGCGTCAGTTTTGCTGTCGAGCCCGGCCAGACTGTCGTTCTGCAAGGCCCCAACGGCATCGGCAAGACCACGCTTTTGCGCACCCTTGCCGGATTGCAGCAGCCCCAATTGGGCCAGATAGCAGCACCGCCAGACAGCATGGCTTATGCCGCGCATTCAGACGGCATCAAGCCTGCGCTGACTGTGCGTGAAAACCTGGCCTTCTGGGCGGCGGTTTTTGGCAGCGGTGACATCGACCCCGCCCTTGCCGCCATGCAATTGCAGGGTCTGGAAAACCGATCTGCAGGCAGCCTGTCTGCCGGGCAGAAACGCCGCCTTGGCCTTGCCCGGCTGGCTGTGACCGGGCGCTCGATATGGTTGCTGGATGAACCCACAGTGTCGCTGGATACGGCATCAAGCGGCCTGTTCGAGGCGATGATAACCCGGCATCTGGGGCAGGGTGGGTCCGCCCTGATTGCCAGTCACATCGACCTCCGCATCGCACACTGCCGCTTTCTGGATCTGACCCGCCACCGCGCGCACTCGCCTGCAACCGCGTCCCCGTTTGACGGCATAACGGCATGATCGCGCTGCTGATCCGCGATCTTCGGCTGGCCACCCGCGCGGGTGGCGGTTTTGGCCTTGGCCTTGCGTTTTTTCTGATGGTGGCTGTGCTGGTGCCGCTTGGCGTCGGCCCAGATCCGGTGACATTGGCCAAAATCGCCCCCGGTATCCTGTGGGTCGGCGCCTTGCTCGCCTGCCTGTTGTCACTGGACCGCATCTTCGCGCTGGATGCGGAAGACGGGTCCCTTGAACTGCTGGCCACAGCACCGATACCGCTGGAAGGCGTGGTTGCGGTGAAATCCCTGGCGCATTGGGTGGCCACCGGGTTGCCGTTGACACTTGTCGCCCCCGCGCTTGGCCTTTTGCTGAACCTGCCCAGCACCGGCTACCCCTGGCTGATCGCGGCATTTGGCATCGGCACGCCTGCACTATCCGTCATCGGCGCGTTTGGTGCGGCGCTGACCGTCGGCCTGAAGCGGGGTGGATTGCTGCTGTCGTTGCTGGTGTTGCCGCTTTACATGCCCACCCTGATCTTCGGGGCCGAGACGGTCCGCCGGGGTGCTTTGGGCCTTGATGCAGCCACACCCTTGCTGCTGCTGGCGGGCATCAGTCTTGGTGCCGCCGCCTTGCTGCCCTTTGCATCGGCTGCGGCAATCCGCATCACCCTCAGATAGGCCGGGCATGCTAAGTCTTGCAGCCAAAGTCGTTTGCACGTACCGAGGGGCCATGTCGATCTGGGAATATGCCAATCCGAAAAAGTTCATGCAGGCCTCTGGCACCGTGCTGCCATGGGTGGCTGTGCTATCGGCGATCTGCCTGTTCGGCGGCCTGATCTGGGGCTTTTTCTTCACCCCCGATGCCATCAACTTCGGGGCGACGGTCAAGATCATCTACCTGCATGTGCCAGCCGCGATGATGGCCATCAATGCCTGGGCCATGATGCTGGTGGCCAGTCTGATCTGGCTGGTCCGCCGCCATCACGTCTCGGCCCTTGCTGCCAAGGCCGCCGCTCCGGTCGGTCTGACGATGACGCTGATTGCCTTGCTGACGGGGGCGATCTGGGGCCAGCCGATGTGGGGCACCTGGTGGGCCTGGGATCCGCGCCTGACTTCGTTTTTGATCCTGACCCTGTTCTACCTTGGCTATCTTGCGCTGTGGCAAGCGGTAGAAAATCCCGACACGGCTGCAGACCTTACCTCGGTGCTTTGCATTGTCGGGTCTGTTTTCGCACTGCTCAGCCGGTATGCGGTGAATTTCTGGACTCAGGGCCTGCATCAGGGCGCGTCACTGTCGCTGGACAAGAAAGAGAATGTCTCCGACGTTTATTACTTGCCTTTGCTGCTGTGCATCGCGGGGTTCGTCCTGCTTTTTCTGTCTTTGGTGCTTTTGCGCACCCGAACCGAAATCAGGTCACGCCGCCTGGCGGCCCTGCGGCTGCGGGAAAGACTGGCGTGATGGATATGGGGAAATATACGCAGGTTGTGATGTGGTCCTATGCCGGATCGATCGCGCTTATCCTGGCGCTGATCGTGGTCAGCCTGTGGCAATCCGCCAGAACCCGCCGCGCGCTGCGCGAGGTCGAAGGCAGGATCGGCAAAACAGATGTCTAGACTTCTGATGGCATTGCCGCCGGTTCTTTTTGCGGCTTTGGCTGGCACATTCTACATAGCCATGTACCGCGATACCCCCGACTCTTTGCCTTCCGCCTTTATCGGGCAAGCTGCACCTGCCTTGCCAGCTGCACCGCTTGCCGATTTTCCGCTGCTGACAACCGCTGACCTGACCAAGGGCGAAATCACATTGGTCAATTTCTGGGCCAGTTGGTGCCCGCCTTGCCGGGCCGAACACCCGGTGCTCAAGCAATTTGCCGCAGACGGGCTGCGGGTGGCCGGTGTCAATTTCAAAGACAAGGCAGACGATGCCGCAGGCTATCTTGCGGAAGACGGCAACCCGTTCTTTGCTCTGGCATTTGATCCACAGGGACGTGCCGCGATAGATTGGGGTGTCACGGCACCGCCAGAAACCTTCATCGTGAATGGAGACGGAAAAGTGCTGTTCCGTTTCGTAGGCCCGCTTGTCGGCAGCTACTTTGAACAGGCTTTTCTACCGGCCTTGCAAGCGGCGCTGGCAGACTAGCGCCGGACGCTGGTTGATGGAAACATCGCCCTGCTCAGTCGCGTCGGTGGTCGCGCAATGGATCAGGAAAACCGGGTTCGACTTTTCCCGATTGTGCCCTCACACGGGGCCGCAACCTTGCACATCACATCAAGCGCCGGCCACGGTCAGGCCAAAAATGATGATCATGAAAAATCCCAGTTCCATCCACGGCATGGACGGAAGAGGAATGCGTGGAAAGGTGATCCTCGGCAGTGCTTGCGCAAAGGCGTCCGGGGCCGGGGCAAGGGGGACAAGGCGGCTGTGCATGAAAAGGCTCCGTTTGGGGTCTTGGTAAACCGCAATCTGCCATCCGGAACTTAACAAGAACAAAAGGCCCGGATCGCCCGGACCTTTTGATTTGGAAACAATGCGTTTCCACCTATGGTTGTATGCAGATCGTTATGCTGTCTTTGCCAAATTGCGCAGCACATAGTGCAACACGCCGCCATGTTCGACATATTCAATCTCGATCTCGGTATCGATCCGGCACTTGATCTGGATTGTGCGCGATGTGCCATCGGCGGACGTGATGGTGCATGGAACCGTGGATAGCGGCTTTAGATCGCCAGCCAAGCCGTGAATGGCAACAATTTCATCGCCCTTCAGACCCAACGATTTGCGGGTATCGCCGCCGGTGAATTCGAACGGGATAACGCCCATGCCCACAAGGTTAGACCGGTGGATACGCTCAAAGCTTTCCGCAATCACCGCCTTTACGCCCAGCAACGCTGTCCCCTTTGCCGCCCAATCGCGGCTCGATCCCGCGCCATATTCAATGCCGCCGAAAATCACCAAAGGCACGCCCGCCGCCTGATAAGCCATCGAGGCGTCAAAAATGCTGGTCTGCACGCCGTCTGGCCCAAGGGTATAGCCACCCTCGACACCATCCAGCATCTCATTCTTGATGCGAATATTGGCAAATGTGCCACGCATCATCACCTCGTGGTTGCCACGCCGCGAGCCGTAAGAGTTGAAGTCAGCAACAGGAACCTGACGTTCGTTCAAATACTTGCCTGCGGGATGATTGGCCTTGAAAGACCCCGCAGGGCTGATGTGATCCGTCGTGATCATATCGCCCAAAAGTGCCAGCACCCGCGCGCCATTGATATCGCTGATCACGCCCGGCGTCTTTGCCATGCCCTTGAAATAAGGCGGATTCTGGATATAGGTGCTGGCCGCCGGCCAATCGTATGTTTCGCGGTCGGTGGTTTCCACCGCCTGCCATTTCTCATCGCCCTTGAACACATCGGCATATTTCTTCTGAAACGCGGCACGGGTTACTGTCGCCTCTACCAGTTCGGCAATTTCCGCATTGCTGGGCCAGACATCGCGCAGATAAACCGGGCCATTTGTGCCCATGCCCAAAGGCTCTGTCGTGATGTCGATGTTCATATCGCCCGCCAGCGCATAGGCGACTACCAAGGGCGGCGAGGCCAGATAGTTGGCGCGCACATCCGGCGAGATGCGCCCTTCAAAGTTGCGGTTGCCCGACAGCACAGAAACTGCAACCAGATCACCCTCGGCAATCGCGGCAGAGATTTCGGGCTGAAGCGGCCCCGAATTGCCGATGCAGGTGGTGCAGCCGTAGCCCACAAGGTTGAACCCAATTGCATCCAGATCAACCTGCAACCCAGCGGCTTCCAGATATTCTGAAACCACTTGGCTTCCGGGTGCCAAAGACGTCTTAACCCAAGGCTTGCTTTGCAACCCCAAAGCCCGCGCTTTGCGTGCCACCAACCCGGCCCCGATCATCACGTAAGGGTTCGATGTGTTGGTGCAACTTGTGATCGACGCGATCACCACTTTTCCGGATGACAGCGTGTAATCTTCACCCGCAACGGCCACCTGCTTGCCCATCGGCCGCTTGAACGCCGCGTCCATTTCCGCCGCAAACCCGGCCTTCGCAGCCGTCAGCGCCACAAAATCCTGCGGCCGCTTTGGCCCTGAAATCGCAGGCACAATCGTGCCCATGTCCAGTTCCAGCGTCGATGTGTAAATCGGCGCGTAATCCGCCCCGCGCCACATGCCGTTGGCGCGTGCATAGGCTTCAACCAAGGCCACCCGCGCCTCATCCCGGCCCGTGCCACGCAGATAGCGCAGCGTTTCGTTATCGATCGGGAAGAAGCCACAGGTTGCCCCGTATTCGGGCGCCATGTTGGCAATCGTCGCGCGGTCGGCCAGCGGCAGGCGATCCAGCCCGTCGCCCCAGAATTCAACAAACTTGTTCACCACGCCATGCTTGCGCAGCATCTGCACCACCTTCAGCACCAGATCGGTCGCCGTTGTGCCTTCGATCATCGTGCCGGTCAGCTTGAAACCCACCACTTCGGGGATCAGCATGGAAACGGGCTGGCCAAGCATCGCCGCCTCTGCCTCAATCCCGCCGACACCCCAACCCAGCACCGCCAGACCGTTGACCATGGTGGTATGGCTGTCGGTGCCGACCAGAGTATCGGGGTAGGCGACGCGCACCCCGTGCTGATCGGCATCCGTCCAAACCGTTTGGGCCAGATATTCAAGGTTCACTTGATGGCAGATTCCAGTTCCGGGTGGCACCACGCGGAAATTGTTGAACGCCTTTTGCCCCCATTTCAGGAACACATACCGTTCCATGTTCCGTTCATATTCGCGGTCCACATTGGCCTGAAACGCGCGCGGCGTGCCGAATTCGTCGATCATCACCGAATGATCGATGACCAGATCGACCGGTGCCAAGGGGTTGATCTGCTGCGCATTGCCGCCAAGGCCAAGAATCCCGTCGCGCATTGCGGCCAGATCAACCACCGCCGGAACCCCGGTAAAATCCTGCATCAACACGCGGGCAGGGCGGTAGGCAATTTCCCGTGGGTTCTTGCCGCCCTTTGCCCCCCATTCGGCAAAGGCGCGGATATCGTCTACCGTAACAGTCTTGCCATCTTCAAACCGCAGCATGTTTTCCAGCACCACTTTCAGACTGGCTGGCAGACGCGAGAAATCACCCAACCCCGCCGCCTGGGCCGCAGGAATGGAATAATAATCCACCGAACTGCCCCCCGCCGTCAGGGTCTTGCGGGTCTTCTGGCTGTCGTTTCCTACCATGACGGTCATAGTGCTATCCTTGCTTTGGCTGGGGCTGCATTGGCAGTGTTATCAGGGACTGACTTGCCTTGTCTTGCCGAAACTTTGTAAAAACTTGGTCACAGAGCAATTGTATACTATTGTATGCAAAAACACCAGAGCCTGCGATCGTCCCAAATCGGCGGAATCTTTGGTACAAACGGTCACGTCGCCTCGCAAAACCTTGATTGGCAAATTCTTGCCCAAATGATGTAGAAACATCAAACTACCAACGAACAGGACATCCTCATGCGTCAACTCATCAGTGCAACTTGCGGTCTTTGGCTGCTGTTGTCGGCCTCAGCCTTTGCCCAGTCGCAACCGGTTGTGGTGGTGGAACTTTACACCTCGCAGGGATGCTCGTCCTGTCCGCCGGCCGATGATTTCCTCGCCATGCTGGCGATGGACCCGTCAATCATGCCTCTGGCCCTGCACGTCGACTATTGGGATTACATCGGATGGGCGGATAAATTCGCCGACCCCAGCTATACCGAACGCCAGAAAAGCTATGCCTATCAGGCCGGGACCAGATCAATCTATACGCCGCAGATGATCATCGGTGGTCTGGACCGGGTCGAGGGTTACAAGCGTGAGGAAACCGGCACGTTCATTCGCAAGCATCTGGCTGCAGCACAGGACATCGGCCTGACGGTTGAACGGCAGGGCAACACGCTGACGATCCGTGCCGATGCTTTGGCCGGGCGCGGTGGTGCGACAACCATCGAACTGGTCCGCTATATCCCCTCTGAAACTGTGAACATCGAACGGGGCGAAAATGCCGGCCGCTCAATCGTCTATTACAATATCGTGAAGTCTTGGCAGACCATCGGCAGCTGGTCGGGCGCCGAGCCGCTGGCGATGCAAGCAAATGTCAAAGGCGATGATCCGCTTGTTGTGATCGTGCAGCAAGAAGGTCCTGCCTATATCATGGCCGCCGCCCGGCTGGACTAGCGCCAGCCGCTTGCGACGCACCTATTTCTTCCAGCGTTTGTGAATCCAGAACCACTGTTCCGGCTTGGCGCGGACCCGCGCTTCCAGACTTGCCGTGATCGCTGCTGTCATCACGGTGGCATCACTGACCGCGATCGGCGCTTCAAGGTCAATAACAAAGCCAAGCCCCTCCTTTTGCCGTGTGGCATAAAACGGGATCAGCAAAGCATTGTAGCGCAGGGCAAGCGCCGCCGCCGACGTCGCCGTGCGTGCCGGACGGCCCATGAAGGCAAAGCTTTCTGCCCCGCGCACGTCTTGATCAAACAGCAAGACCAACTGCCCGCCGCTGCGCAGATGGCGAACAAAACCACTGGTGCCAACATGCCCCTGCGCGAAGACCGGCCCGCCAAACGCCTCCATCGTGCGGACATAGTGTTCATTGAAATAGCTGTTGCGGGCCGGGCGATACAGCCCGCCCACGGCAAAACCCCGGGCCACCAGACTGGCACGCGCGGCCTCGTAGTTGCCAAAATGGCCCGACACCAGGATCACGGCTTGCCCTGCCGCGCGCGCCGCCTGAAGGGCCGCCAGACCCGGTCCTTCAGGCTCAATCCTGGCCATCCGGGCCATGAAATCCCGGGTCGAATAGTTCTCGATCAACGATCGCCCCGCATTATCGCAGACCTGATTGGCAATCGCCTGACGCCGGGCCAGCGGCATCTCGGGCCAGATCAGCGTCAGATTGTCCAGCGCCCGCTTCTTGTAGCCCACAAGCGGCGCAATTACGCGGCGCATCACGGCGCCGAAGAACCACACCCGGGCCGGGTATGGCAGGGCCAGCGCAGATCCGATCAGCGCCCGCAGCGCCAGATTTTCCAGCCAGTGTCTGGTGTTGGCAGCTTGCGGATCGGCAGGCATTCAGCGGGCCTTACTGGGGCGCGCTTGCGCCTCCTTGTGTTTCACGATGCCAGACATAAAGCCCGGCCGCAATGATGACAAGCGCACCGATCGCGGACCACATATCGGGATATTCGGCATAAAGAACCATCCCCCAAATGGCTGCAATCACGGTTCCCAGATAGCCAAATGGCGCTACGACCGACGCCTCGGCGCTGGAAAAGGACCGGATCAGGAACAGCTGCGCCGCCGTCCCTAGCACCCCCATCAAACCATAAAGCGCCAGATCACCACCGCTGATTGGCACCCAGACAATGGGTTGGACGACGCTCAGCACAATCGCCCCGAAAGCCGATGCATAGATCATCGATGTCCATGCATTTTCGGTTTGACCGATGAACCGCGTGATCAGCGCGTTACCGGAATAGAAAACCGCCGCCCCCACCGGCAGCAGCGCCGCCGGGGTAAACACCCCAAGGCCCGGCCTTATAATGATCATAGCACCGATCATTGCCGCTACCACACCCAGCATCCGATGCGGTCCAAGCCGCTCACCCAGGAATATCGCGGCCCCGAGGGCGATCATGACCGGATTCAAATCCACCAGCGCGGTCGCCTCTGCCAGCCCGATATAGCCAAGCGAGGCGAAAAACAGCGCCGTGGCCCCGAACTGGCAGGCACAGCGCGCCAGATGCAACCTCGGATACCTTGTGCGCAACAATGGCCCTGTCCGTGCCCGCAAGATCAACACAACCACCAGCAACTGGCCTGCAAACCGCGCCCAGATCACCTGCGGGATCGGATATCTTTGCAGCAATCCCTTGGCGACCGCATCCATCGCGGTAAACAGCACGACGGCGCAAAGCATCAAACCAATGGCACGCGCATTGCTTTGTGCCGGATGGATCGTTGTGGAAACTGTCATGTCCGGGGGCCACCATGTGCCAGAAAACGGCACGCCCGACCTTAGGTTCGTGCCATTGCCATCACAAGGGACAAAGCACGCAAATGGCATCCGGCGCGTTACTCTTCGTCGCGGATCAACATGATCTCGCCGGTTGCTTCAAGGGCGCGAATGGCACTGATCACCGCATTCATGGCAAGTTCGGCATCCTTTTCCTTGACCTCGCCACGTTCTGCCATCTCTTCGCGCAGCGATTGCGACATGCGTTGCGACATGTTCGCCAGAATGAACTCGGCGGCAACTTCCTTTGCCGCGTCGCCTTGCCCGCCCGCCAAAGCGGTTACCAATGCAACGGGTTCCACCAGGCGTACAATCTTGGGGACATCGCGCGGCTCCAGCCGGGTGGGGATATGCACAAACGTAAAGATGGCGCGCCGCACTTGTTGGGCAAAGGTTGCGTCGGTTTCCTCCAGCCCTTTGAGAACGTCTTCGCGGGTAAAGGCCGGGGACACGTTCAGAATGGCGCCGACGCGCTCAACCGGATCGCCGTCAAAGGCGCGGAGCGGCTGATTTTCCAGTTGCCCGATCAGCGAAAGCCCGATCCGGCGCACGGTTTCGGGGTCAACACTGCCCGTCAGTGAAACCGCGAACGCCACCCGGCGCGCCCGTTCACCCGGCAGCTTTCCCAACAGATCCGCAGCTTTCGGAACCGGCAACATCGACAGCATCACGGCTGCCACCTCGACACTTTCTTCGATCAGAATTGGCAGCAAGCGGTCAGGCTCCAACGCCTTGATCCGGTCCCAGGGGTCGGCTTTGGCCGAGGCCCCGGCAAGCCTGCGCAGCCGGTTGGCCGCGGTTGTGCTGATATGGCCGTCCATCATCGACAAAGCACCCTCTATGCCGCCGGGAAACGACAGGCCAACCTGTTCCAGCTCATCCATGAATTCAGCCACGATCGCCGCCAATGTGGTGCGGTCCACCAACCGCATTTGCCCCATCTGTTCGGCAAGGGCGGCCTGCATATGTTCCGGCAGGCCCGAGATTTGCATCGGCGTGCCCTCTGCCATCAGCAACCGGACAATCACGGCCGCCTTTTCGCGTGCCGTCAAACTGCGGGCCTGAACGGGCGCTGGCGCAATCCTTGCAAATCGTTCAACCGGCCGGATCTGCGCCAGTGCCACGTGATTTTCCTGCGCCAAGGCAATGTCTCCAACGGTTTCGTCGGATCAAGTCTTGCAGAGCAGCGTTAACAGCGGCTGAACAGCGTCAGCTATTTGTCATCGGCAGGCAGCTTTGCAAAGCCTCGTTCCAAACCGTGCCTTGGGCACAGCTGGAGGCTGTGATCTTCGCCGGTTGGTGGCCCCTGCACCCCTGCGCCACGGCCAAACCTGGGGCCGTCAGCAGAGCAATCACGGCAAGACAAGTCTTGAACTTCATTGCAGTCTCCCTTTCGGTCTTACGGAGTGATGATCTGCGTCAGTAATTGCTGGTCTGCCCGGTTGTCAAAGCCTGGGCCAGCGTGATCTCGGCCCAGCTTCCCGCCCCGCCGCGCGCCCGGATCTGGTCCAGTTCGGCACTGGCCAGCACCAATTCATTCATCTCGACATAGGCCTGCCCAAGGTAGGACCGCGCCTGAATGTTGTCGGGGTTCTGCACCAGCGCCCGGGCGTAATAGGCCAAGCCGTCTTCCAGCCGCCCCGCCTTGCGATTGGCAAAACCCAGATAGGTCAGCACACGGTCGGAGTCGCCTTCCGTCATGCTGGCCAGCACCCGCAGCGCATCTTCGGGCCGCCCGGCATAGGCCAGTTCGCGCACCGCCCTGAACCGTGTGTCATCGTTCAACCCGGTCGACTCGGGCTTCACGCAGAGCGATGTCTTCTCGTCCCAGACCTCGCCGTCCTTGCAGTCTTCGCTGGTTTGCGTAGGCGTCGGCGGTTGGGTATCGTCGCTGCCCGCCGCAAAGGCCGCAAAGGGCAGGGCGGTCAACATCAAAATAACCAGGGCGCGCATGTCAAATCCTCTCGCTTGCTTGCAAAAATCTAGCATCATTTGCTGCACGATGCCTAGTAAATCTGCGCCACCCGATCAACCCTGCGTGACCATCATGCCCCGAACACCCGTGCAAAAATCGTATCCACATGCTTGGTGTGATAGCCCAGATCGAATTTCTCCTCGATCTCGGCGGGCGAAAGCGCTGCCGTCACCTCCGGGTCAGCCAGCAATTCGGTCTTGAAATCGGCGCCCTTTTCCCAAACCTTCATCGCATTGCGCTGCACCAGACGGTAGCTATCCTCACGGCTGACCCCCGCCTGCGTCAGGGCCAACAACACCCGCTGGCTCATCACCAAGCCTCGGAATTTGTTCATATTGGCCAGCATGGTCTCTGGATAAATCACCAACTTCTCCAGCAACCCACCCAATCGGTGCAGGGCGAAATCCAGCGTGATCGTCGTATCCGGCCCGATCGCCCGCTCGACACTTGAATGCGAGATATCGCGTTCATGCCACAGCGCCACATTTTCCAGCGCCGGCACCACCGCCATCCGCACCAACCGCGCCAATCCCGTCAGGTTCTCGCTTAACACCGGATTGCGCTTATGCGGCATGGCCGAGCTGCCCTTCTGGCCGGGGCTGAAAAACTCCTCCGCTTCAAGTACTTCTGTCCGCTGCATATGCCTGATTTCAATCGCAATATTCTCGATGCTCGACGCAATCACCCCCAGCGTCGCAAAATACATTGCATGCCGATCACGCGGAATAACCTGGGTCGAAATCGGCTCTGGTGTCAGCCCCAGCATCGCGCAGACATGCTCCTCAACGCTGGGATCGATATTCGCAAACGTCCCAACCGCGCCCGAAATAGCCCCCGTCGCCACTTCCGCCCGTGCGCTTACCAACCTTGCCCGCCCCCGCGCCATTTCCGCGTAGAACCGCGCGAACGTCAGCCCCATCGTCGTAGGCTCCGCATGAATGCCGTGGCTACGACCAATGCGAACCGTATCCTTATGCTCAAACGCACGGGTTTTCAGCGCCGCCAACACCCGGTCCATCCCCGCAAGCAGCAAATCCGTCGCCCGCACCAGTTGCACGTTCAACGTGGTGTCCAGAACATCCGACGACGTCATCCCCTGATGCACGAACCGCGCATCATCCGCCCCGATATGTTCGGCCAGATGCGTAAGGAACGCGATCACATCATGCTTGGTGACCGCCTCGATCTCATCGATCCGCGCCACATCAAAGGTCACGTCGCGCGCCCGCCAAACCGCCGCCGCATTGGCCGCAGGGATCACCCCGATGGCCGCCTGCGCATCGCAGGCATGCGCCTCAATCTCGAACCAGATGCGAAATTTCGTCTCAGGCGACCAGACGGCAACCATCTCGGGGCGGGAATATCGGGCGATCATCACGGGCCTTTCAATTGCAAGGGCAGCCGAGCCCGGCTTAGACTGCCGACAGTACCCACGCAAGCCAAAGGCGGAACCGTTGCGGCAATTGATATTGATACTGGCCAGCCTCGCGTCGCTGGCATTTGCAACCCTTGCGCAGGCCCAGGACTGGCAAGCCCTGGACGCCGCCGCCATCACAGACGCCCTCAACGCCCGCGTGCTGTCCTATCCCGATGGCGCCACCCAACAGTTCAAGGACGGCGGCAGCACCGTTTATACCACTGACCAGCCAAGCTCGGGCCAATGGCGCGTCGAGGCCAATCAGTACTGCTCGGTCTGGCCCCCCTCCGACCGCTGGTCCTGCTACGACGTGGCCCGAAGTGCGGATGGGCTGGATATTCGGTTTACCGCAGACGATGGCAGTGAAAGCGTCGGGCGGTATGTAGATTTGAAATAACCGGGTTTGGCCATAGAGCCCCTATTTCATCTGGCCCAACCCCGGGGCCGGTTGACCGCCCGCAACCGCAAGTCGTTTCCGGACCAGGCTTTCAAAACTGCCCGGCCTGACGTCGGTTCGCGCATGGTATCCATACTTAGAATCGCGTTGTCAAAACGGGCAATGTCACTATCATTCTGGCCGTGCCAAACCGGTCGATCTGACCCTGCCGGAAAATTCAGTGAGGTCTGTCTTGCGTTTCCGAATTACTGTCGTTTTGATGTTGGCTATTGGCGGTTTAACCAGCCTTGCCGTCGGCTCGGTCTTGTTGATCTCGGCCATCGCCAGTTTCAAGAATACCAAGGAACTTACCCAAAAACGCGCCGAACTGACCGTTGCCGCAATCGAGCGCGGGGTGACAGACAATCTGGGCCAGGCCCAGAATATGATCCTCGACATTGCCGATCGGGTCGCCGATGGCTCGCTTGATCTTGCCGATAGGCCCCGCCTTTCCGCAACCCTAAGCGGGGCTCTGGCTGCGGCCCCGCAGCTTGGGGGCGTCGCCATCTTTCAACCAGATACAGATGAACTTTGGGTAAGACGGGTCGCATCCGGCAAGATCACCCAGCGCGATGTTCCCGGCTCTGGACGCGAACAATTCGAAAAGATCATCGGCGTCTTCAATGGCACGCAAGAAATGGTGTGGGGGAAACCCACATTTTTCGACCGGCAAACCTTTCTTGATCTGCGCAGGCCCCTGATGCGTGATGGCGTCACGGTCGGCATGATCTCCACGGGTATATCCTTGTCTAACCTTTCGGTGCTGGTCGGCGATCTGGCGATTGATGATCTTACACCTTTCGTGCTTTACGGCGACGACAAGGTGCTGGCCCATCCCGCCCTGCGTGATCCACGCTATGTTGACCTTCTGTCGCCGAACAAGGCGCTGTTGTCGGTGTCGGATATCGACGACCCGGTGCTGGCGGCGTTCCCCGGACTGACGGCAAGGTTCCCAGGCGAAAACGGGCTTGATGTCCGCGAAACTGATGAAAACAGCGGCGAAAGCGTGATCCTGTCGCGTGCCAGCACGGTCTTTGGCCCGGTGCCATGGCGGATCGGCGCTTATGTGCCCTTCGAATCTGCCAACCGTCAATTCAAGCGCCTTATCGGGTCGATCATCGTCGGTCTTGCCATGCTTTTTGCGTCCGTCGTGGCGGCAATTGTGCTTGCCCGGCGGATCGCCCGCCCGATCTCTGCCCTCTCGGCCGCTGCGGAAAAGATCGAACGGCTGGAACTGGATCAGATCGCCCCCCTGCGCGGTTCAGTGATCCGGGAACTGGACGAACAGGCGCGCTCGTTCAATCGCATGGTGCAGGGCCTGCGCTGGTTTCAGGCCTATGTCCCGCGTCGATTGGTGCAAAGGCTGATGGATCAGACCGGCGGTCCGATCCGCGATGTGCAGGCGGCGGATCTGACCGTTATGTTCACCGATGTCGTCGGCTTCACGTCGCTGTCCGAGGCG
>JANNSG010000019.1:0-2626 GCA_031402355.1 Pseudorhodobacter sp.
GGCCTGCCACAAAGGCACCTGCCGCCCCATATCGTGCAATACCTCTTCCATGTGATGGCAGGGACCAAGCCCAAGGTGACCCAGCGCGGTCATAAGGGAATGTGTCCCCGTCCTGCCAATACCGGCGCCGATCACCTTGACGGGCATGAACGCAATTCCTCTATTCGGGCTAACCCTTTTGCCCATGCTTTTCGCGCGAATGCCGCGTCCATGTCAACGATCACCATGCCGCCCGCGCGGCTTTGGATTTGTTGTTCGGCGAAGTGACGTGGCCCGCGCAGCATGACAGCCCTAGACGCCAGCGCAAAAAAAGTGAACGGCGACCGGGATGCGCATACCTTGGTCTGTCTCAAAGCCTGCTAGGGCTGTCTTGACGTCGCCTTCAAGCGCCATTGCATCAGCTTCGGATACTGATAATTCGGCCAATATGCGCGCGGCGGGGCCGACGCGGGTGGCAAAGGTGGCCACTTCGGCAAGCGTTCCGCTGGGTGTCAGGTGGACGGTTTCCGTGACGGCGCGCACGTCCTTCAACCCGGCAGCCTGCATCATCTTGGTCACCCGGTCGGGGTCTTGAAAGGCCAGCGGGCCGGGAGCGAAGGGGTCCACCGGGGCGGGTTTGCCAAAGCGGGCGATGGCGGCACCGGTGGGGATGCTGAACCACGGCACCTGTGCGGCGGGGCCCCAGGCGGCAAACACCAGCCGCCCGCCGGGTTTCAGGGCAGCCGCAATATTGGCAAAGGCTGCAACAGGGTCTTCGAAGAACATCACGCCAAAGCGGGAAATCATCACATCAACAGAAGCGGGCGCAAAGGCGTGGGTTTGGGCATCGGCCAGGATATGGGTGATATGTGCCATGCCCGACGCTTTCGCACGGCCTTCGGCGCGGTCCAGCAATTGTGCCGCGATATCAAGGCCAATGACATGGCCCTGAGGCCCGACCAGCGCTGCTGCAGCAAGGCAACTGGCCCCTGTGCCACAGCCGATATCCAGCACATGTTCGCCGAATTGCAATTTCGCATGGTGCAAAACACGGGTCAGAACCTGTGACAACAGTGCATCCAGCAGCGCCTCTCGCACAATCCACTGGGTGCCAGAACCAGAGGCCCAGAATTCCGCCTGCGCCGTATTCGCCTGTGTCATAGCCGTGCCCCCGATGAAAATGATTTGTGTGTAATATAGACGACCAAGCATACCCCATTTCCGATCACGCGAATAGCTGGGGATAGAACCATGACGGCGATTGACACCGCGTGACGCGCGGGACAATCAGGGGGCGAGTGTCACAAAGGATTTACCAATGCATTCCCTTATTGTTCCCGCAATGGACCGCAGTCTTGGTGCATTGGCCAGTGTTCTGGCCAAAGCCGAAGCGCATTGCGCCGAGAAGGACATCAAGCCCGAAACCCTGCTGAACTTTCGCCTGTTCCCGGATATGTTGCCTTTTACCAAGCAGGTGCAACTGGCCTGCGATTTCGCGGCGCGGGGTTGCGCGCGGTTGTCGGGCGCTGATGTGCCAAGCTTTCCCGATACCGAAACCAGTTTCGCCGAACTGCAGGGCCGCATCAAGACTGCGCGTGCGTATCTGGCCAGCCTGACTGCAAGCGCCTTTGAGGGTGCGGCGACAAAAGAGATCACTTTCAGTGCCGGAAAACGCGATATGACCATGCCGGGTTCCGCGTTCTTTACCAGCTTTGCGATGCCGCAGATGCATTTCCATTGCACGACGGCCTACAACATTCTGCGCCACAACGGTGTTGAGATCGGCAAACGCGATTACATGGGGGCGTGACCTATGGGCATTGGTTTGCTGGTCATCGATATGCAGATGCATATGGCCGACCGCATTGCGGCGGGTCGCCCGCGGTGCAATCCGCAGGCCGAGGATCATGTGGCAAGCCTGCTTGCGTTGTTTCGTGCAAAGGGTCTGCCGGTGTTTCATGTCTGGCACCGGGACGCGAACCCCGACCATATCTACCGCCAGGGTGTCAAAGGCGCAGATCCTATGCCTTGCGCCCAGCCGATCGACGGTGAAGAGGCATTCTGGAAATCCGGGTCATCAGGTTTTGCCCGTACCGGGCTTGACCCGGCCATGCGCCGCAAAGGGGTGACGCAGATCGTTTTAGTTGGTGCAGTTGCCGCCTATTGCGTGGCGTCAACCGCGCGGGCCGGATCCGATCTGGGGTTTGATATCATTGTTCCCGGCGACGCCCTGCTGGGGTTTGATCTGGTCGCCCATGATGGCGGGCGAATAGATGCGGACACGGCGCTTCGGGTTACGCTGGCGACGCTTGGATCAGACTTCGCCCGGATTGTGACAATGGATCAGGTAGCGGCACTGGTCTGATCGGGTGATGGCGTGAAATCCGCCGCCGCAGCCCGCGCGGCCAGCAGGGCAACCGCGATCAGCATCAGGGACAGCGCGCCGAACGTCACCCGAAAACCGATATGTTCGGCCACGTAACCGATGCTGGACGGGGCCACCAGAATACCGGAATAGCCCAGCATGGTGACAGTGGTGATGCCCATCCCGGCGCTGAGGCCGGGAAAGTTGCCGGCGGCCGAGAACATCACCGGCACCATATTGGCGACGCCAAGACCCGCAAACGCAAAGCTGGCAATGACCAGC
>JANNSG010000020.1:0-13092 GCA_031402355.1 Pseudorhodobacter sp.
AGGCGCCTTCGTCGTCACGGGTTTCGCTGACGCGGTCCTTCGGTTCTTCATCATCTTCAACTCCAACTGGGGTAAAGATGAGCCGCAAACCCTCCGCTACGCAATCATACTAAACTGTTCCATGGGCGCTGATGGCGGACATCCTAGAAGTCGGCGGTTGTTATACCAATCGATCCATTTGAGGGTTTCCCATTCGACCTCGCGCATCGATTTCCATGGGCCGACCTGGTTGATCACTTCGGTTTTGAACATATGGAGGGGACCGTGGCCCCAGTGGGGCCGCGTAAGCCCCGGAATGGATGACACATTCGGCTAGTGCACTGTCATAGGCGTCACCAACGGTGCCGACTGAAAGGTCGATCTCGGCCTCGGCGAGGCGCTCGGTGTATTTGATCGACAAATATTGAGATCCACGGTCGGAATGCTGCACCAAGCCCTTGTTATCCGGTGTCTTTCTTTGCCAAATCGCCTGATCCAGCGCATCAAGCACGAACTGGGTCTTCATCGATGTCGAGGCACGCCAGCCGACAATACGACGCGCAAAGACGTCGATCACGAAGGCCACATAGAATGTTCCTGACCACGTGGGTACGTAGGTAAAGTCGCTCGCCATTGTTCTTGAACCAATGGCGCACACTGGCTCGCCCCACAGTTTGTTCGGCCGATCCGCCATGAACAGACGGTTCACCTTGTCATCAGGGCACGGCAAAGACGTATCCGGGTGCGTCGTGATAACCTTTTTGCCCCGAACCACGCCCCTGATGCCCAGACGGCGCACCAAACGTTCCACGGCGCAGCGGGCAGCAGCTTCACCCTGCCGTCGCAAGACATGCCAGATCTTCCGCGCGCCATAGAGTTTGCGGTTGGCATCCCAGGCCGCGTCGATCTTGACACTCAGGGCCGCATCCGACTTGGCCCGGGCCGAGGCCCGATCAGGATCATGCACGATGGTGCGCCGGTCATAGTAGGTCGATGGGGCGAACTGCGTTCGCGGGTTCACTCGGACCAATGGCGTTCACCCGCTCACCCTGCAGATCGGCTCGACCCCATACATCTCGCGATGTTCATCAATGAAAGCGGTCATTTGCGGAACGGGCGGTCGAGCTCCGCCTGAGCAAAATACGCGTTCGCCAGTGGGCTTGAACCAATGGCGCCTGCACTGGCTCACCCTTCCGCAGTATCTCGTTTGCCTGCCGCAGTTCCCGGTTCTCGCGTTCAAGCTCGTTCGCCATTGGGCTCGAACCAATGGCGCTTCAATGGCTCACTCCGCGCAATCTCGACGCTGGTAGGTCCCGGCCATTCGCCGCCATCGCGCTGGACCTGTCGCATCCAGACGCGAAGACTGTCCGGCGAACAGCCCAATTTACCCGCGATCGCTGTCAGCGCTGCAGCTTCGCTTTGATACTCATCGCGGTGTTCCATCGCCAGCCGCACCGCGCGTTCGCGCAACTCAGGTGAATACGGCTTCGAAGTCTTCTTCTTTGATGTCTGTTCCATAACGGGCAATTCTCCGAAAGTTTTGCCCTCCGGTAAACCCGGGGCAGTTCACTGGTCTGAGAAGCGGCGATGGTGACGATCAGGAACGATGTCTCCGAAAGGCGCGTGATGGTGACATCGGCCTCAATCCTGCCCCAGTCATTCCGCCATTGGGTATAAACAACCTTGCCCACGGCGACGTCGCATTGATTGGCGGAAACGCGGTTCAACACCGCAAGTGCATCGTTGCCACCAAGCCGGAACTTGACGAAGCAGCTGTGATCGAAAACGGTCACATGGCTGGCTGTGTTCAGGCATTCGGCCCGGGTATCCTCGAACCAGCTTGGCTTGCCGTAAGAATATCCAAACTCGGTCGACCGTCCTTTGGCTGCAAAAAAGCCGGGCCGTTCATAGCCGACTATTTCCGTCATGGCTTCGCCCTGTGCCAGCAAGCGGTCGTGGAACGGGCTGCGCCGGACGCCACGCGCGGTTTCATATTGCCTACTTGGCCAGTGCATCTGATAGAGCAAGCCCAAGGTTTCCTTGGTGCGATCAAACAGATAGTTCGTATTAGACTGAAAAGGCTGCATCCGACGGACATCGACGGCATTCAATTCTGAAGGCGCGTGGCCGTCATGCACCTAGGCGGCCAAAGCTTTGCCAACACCACCCGACGACAGAATTCCGATAGAATTGAACCCACAGGCGCAGAAGAGACCTGAAACCTCCGGCGTCTCGCCCAGCAGATATCGATCATCCGAGGTGAAACATTCTGGACCATTGAAAAACAGCTGGATAGCAGTCCCAAATTTAAGGCCCGATCGCAGCCGTACCAATAGGCCGCACCTGAGGCACTTCTTTCTTTCGGGGGTCAGGTAACCAGTGAAGTTTTGCCAGGCTCTCCGAGGCGCCAGCGCAACTGACAGCGTCACTTCAGGTGTGGCCCACGCAAGTACCAGCAAGCGGGCGGCTTCGCGGTTCGACGAACCAGGTTGTCACATGACGCGAGATTGTTCCGCTGATCGAAGCACTGAATTGCGGATGGCGAATATACCCGACAACGATCGTAGCAATTAGCTTCCTTTCAGTTGGCGCGGGATGGTCCCGCAGGCCAGTCTGAACAGGAAAACCACCATGTCGCGTCTCAACACTCCGGTCAGCATCGAGGCCTCACCAGCCGGATCCCAAATGCTTCTCGAAGCCGTGAAAAAGCAGTTCGGCGTTGTGCCGAACCTTTTCCGGGTGGTCGGCAATTCCCCCGCAGCGCTGGAGGGCTATCTTAGCCTGAACGGTGCGCTGGGCAAAGGCGCGATTGACGCCAAGACCCGCGAGCGGATTGCGCTTGCCGTGGCTGAAATCAACGGCTGCGACTATTGCCTTTCGGCGCACAGCTATATTGGCGCGAACCTGGCCAAGCTGGACGAGGCCGAGATTCTGGCCAACCGTCGTGGCATGTCGACCGACACCAAGGCTGATGCCGCCGTGCGCTTTGCCGTCTCGGTGACGAAAGCCCGCGGTCATGTCGCAAGCGCCGAAGTAGAGGCTGTCCGGGCGGCTGGCTTCACCGATGCGGAGATCGTCGAGATCGTGCTGCATGTCGCGCTGAACACGTTGACCAACTACGTCAACAATGTCGCCGAGACGGCTATCGACTTCCCCGTGGCAAAATCTCTGGCCGCTTGATCCCCCTTTTCCCTTATCAATCAAAGGACTTCCAAAATGAAACCGATGCTTTCCAACCCGTTCCGCCACAGCGCCTTTGTGCTGGCGACCGCGTTCCTGGTAGGAGCCATGCTGCCCGCCCTTGCCTATAACGTCACTTCGAACGCCGCGATCAACGTCGATGCGAAGGGCGTGATCCTGCGCGGTGTCGATGCGACCTCTTATGCCGCGGGAGGTGCCCCTGTTGCCGGGTCTGCCGATTTTGCAGCCGAGGTGGGCGGTGCCACATACCTCTTTGCCACTGCCGCGGCGCGCGACAGTTTCGTGGCGGCCCCAGCGACATTTGAGCCCGCCTTTGGCGGCTTCTGTGCAGTCGGCGCTGCCTTGGGCAAAAAACTCGACGGCGATCCTGCGATCTTCCGCAATTTTGAAGGAAAGCTTTATCTGTTTGTCTCGCAAGACGCTGTGGCGCTGTGGGACAAGGACCCCATCGGCACGCTGGCCAAAGCCAATGCGAACTGGCCCGGCATCGCTGACAAGACCCCCGCCTCGTTGGAATAGCCGCCAAGGGCCGGTCCAGCGGCATCCTCGTCCGATCCCAGGGCAACTATGGTTGCCCGGGGATTTCTTGCAAAACCAGTCTGGGCACCACCCGGACCACGAAAGGGAACACCATGCGCCGGGTCGTCGTCACCGGAATGGGCATTGTCTCGAGTATCGGAAATTCGCTGGATGCGGTTGAATCCGCGCTGCGTGCGGGCAGGTCTGGCATCAGTTTTGCCCCGGACTATTCCGAGCACGGCTTTCGTTGTCAGGTTCACGGGGTGCCCGAGATTGCCCTAGCCGACCATATCGACAAGCGCGACCTGCGCTTCATGGGTGACGGGGCGGCGTATAACTTCATCGCGATGGTGCAGGCGATCAAGGATGCAGGGCTGGAACCGGGCGATGTGTCGAATGAGCGGACCGGCCTGATCATGGGCTCGGGCGGACCATCAACCAAGTCCTTCTACCGCGCCCATACCATCGTGCGCGAGACCGGCAGTCCGAAACGGATGGGGCCATTCATGGTCACAAAGGGCATGTCGTCGTCCAATTCTGCCTGCCTGGCCACGCCGTTCCGGATTCAGGGTGTGAACTATTCGATCAGCAGCGCCTGTGCGACTTCGGCGCATTGCATCGGCAGCGGTGCCGAGCAAATTCAGTATGGCAAACAGGACATCGTCTTTGCCGGAGGGGGCGAGGAGGTAGACTGGACGCTGTCGTGCTTGTTCGACGCGATGGGGGCGATGTCTTCGAAATACAACGATACGCCGCAGACCGCCTCACGGTCGTATGACGCGACGCGGGATGGGTTTGTGATCGCGGGCGGCGGGGGTGTTCTGGTTCTGGAAGAACTGGACCATGCCCGCGCACGGGGTGCTAAGATTTACGGTGAGATCACCGGCTATGGCGCAACTTCGGACGGCCACGACATGGTAGCGCCGAATGGCAAAGGGGGTGAGCGGGCGATGCGGCTGGCGATGTCCACGCTGTCGCCAGATCGCCGGGTGGATTACATCAACAGCCACGGCACATCGACGCAGATCGGCGACATCACCGAGGTTGACGCGATCCGCCGCGTCTTTGGCCGGGGCCTGACTCCGCCGATTTCATCAACCAAACCGCTGACCGGCCATTCGCTGGGCGCGGCTGGGGTGCAGGAGGCGATCTATTCCCTGCTGATGATGAAAAGTGGCTTCATCGCGGCATCGGCAAATATCGCCACACTGGACCCGGCCTTTGACGAAGGCGAGATCCTGATGGCCTTGCGCGAAGGTGTCGCTATTGACACCTTCCTGTCCAACTCCTTCGGCTTTGGCGGCACGAATGCCACGCTGGCGATCAGCAGGTTCCATGATTGAAAGGCGGTCCTAACGGTCCGATCGTTCCGGCCAGGTCGCAACCGCCACATCCGCCACGGCCAAAAGCTCGGCGGTGGTCAGCCCATCACGGGCCAGCATCGACAGACCGGCAATGACCGTTGCCAGATAGTTGGCCAGTGCGGTCAAGTCAGTGCCTTGGGGCAGCTGATCGCGGTCTACCTCCAGCCGGTCCAGAAACAACCGCCGCGTTGCCGCGCGCCGGTTGGCCACGCCTTGCGCGATGCCCGCCTGATCCGGCGCATGGGCCGGCATGCCGAGCGAGATCATGCAGCCTTTGGGATGCCTTTCCCCAGTCAAGAGCCGCGCCCAATCCTGCATAAGCGCCGTGATCGCCCGCTTCAGGTTCGGCGAGCCATCAAGTTCGCGCAGCAGCGACCAACCGAAGGTTTCGGCATAGCGGTCAAGGACGCGGTCATACAGCGCCTCTTTCGATCCGAAGGCCGCATAGACGCTTGGCGGCGTCAGGCCCATGACTTCGGTCAGATCCTTGATCGAGGTGCCCTCATAGCTGCGCTCCCAGAACAGGCGGGTTGCGGCGTCGAGCACTTCGGCTTCGTCAAAAGCGCGCGGGCGGCCGCGCGGGCGGGACTCTTTTTTCATAGTGATCACTATATAATCATTGACGGCGCGGGCAAGATCGTTATTTATATATCGTTCACTACATAAATAGGAAGTCTGACCATGACTGCTCTCTCCCCCGCCTTCCGGCGCTATTCCCTTGGCCCTGAGGGGCTATCGATGACCCTGTCGCGCCCGGCCCCGCTTGGGGCGCATGACGTCCGTGTTGCGATCAAGGCGGCCAGCCTGAACTACCGCGATCTTCTGGTCGCAAAGGATCAGGTCGGCCCTGCTGCCACCGACAAAATCCCGCTGTCAGACGGCGCGGGCGAGGTTGTGGCGCTGGGCACCGAGGTGACCACCTGGAAGATCGGCGACCGCGTGATGCCCAGCTTCTTTCAAACCTGGCAGGACGGACCCTTTAGCCCGACCTACTTTGCCGGCGCTCTGGGGGGCGCGGTGGATGGTGTGCTGGCCGATCAGATCACCGTGCCGGAGAATGGGCTGGTCCGCATTCCCGACCGCCTCAGCTATGCCAACGCCGCGACCTTGCCCTGTGCCGCCGTGACCGCCTGGGGGGCGCTTTTCGAACGTGGTCGGCCGCTGCGGGCCGGGGATATCCTGCTGGTGCAAGGCACGGGCGGGGTTGCGCTGTTCGGGTTGCAATTTGCCAAGGCGGTCGGGGCACGGGTCGTGGTGCTGTCGTCGTCAGATGACAAGCTGGCGCGGGCCAAGGCCCTGGGCGCAGATTTCGGCATCAACTACCGCAGCACCCCTGAATGGGCGACCGCGGTGCGCGAAGTCACCAATGGCCACGGTGCTGACCATATCCTTGAACTTGGCGGGGCCGAGACCTTTGCACAGTCGATTGCCGCCGTCGCTGCGAACGGCTCCATAGCGCAGATCGGCGTTCTGACGGGCTATGGCGCCACACCCAATCTGAACGGGCTCTTCTCGGCGAATGCCACGATCAACGGCATCATGGTCGGGCCTCGGGCGTATCTGGAGCGAGTCGCTGCGTTCATGGCAAAGCATGACATTGCCCCGGCGATCGACCGGACCTTTGCCTTTGATCAGGCGGCCGAGGCCTACAAGCACCTTGGTGCCGCAGGCCATATGGGCAAGATCGTCATCACGGTCTGAAGGCCCCAGCCCTGAGGCCGGTCGCGGCCTCATGGTAATCTAAACCCACCGCAGACCGAGGGCATCGCGCAGCCATTGCCCGCCGGTGATCTTTAGAACCAGCATGCGGGCAGCACCGGTTGCGGCAGAGGTTTCGGCATCGTGCCAGATCACATCGGCCCGGGCGGCAAGCTGCAGCAGATGCCCTTGGGCGAAGTCTACAAACAGAAGTCCGGCGCGGGGGTCGAGCGCCAGATTGCCCAGCGTGTTGAAAAAGCCGTTACCCACATAGTCCGGGACCAAAAGTCTGGTGCCGCCGTTGCTGGTCTGCACCGTCACAAAGCCGGGCTCACCGCCCCGATGCGAGACATCGAGGCCTTGCATCCGGCTTTCGGTCTGTTGGCCGCTTGTGGTCGCAATGAAGAACGTATCCGAGCTTTCGATCAACGCCCGCGCCTCGGGGCCAAGAGCGGCGATTTCCGCCAGGCGGGTGACGGGGCGGGGCTGTGGCAGCCGGTGATGCTGCCGAATGTGGATGTATTTCGGGCAGTTGCCGAAGCTCTGGGCGACATCGACAGTAAGACCTGACGGCCCAACCTCGCGAACCCGGCCATTCATCCGGTTGCGGCGGCGGGTTGAAAGCTCGATCCCCAGGAGGCCGATGGCAGCACCGGGGTGCAGGGCATGCCCCACCGGGTCCAACGGGTCGGGCAGACTTGCAATCCGCATCTCTTGCACTCTCGTGGTCACAAAGCCCGGATCGCCCGTCAGAAGGGTTGCCCAGGGCTGGCCCGAGACGTCCGTTGCCCCGGCAATCAGATAGGGCAGCTTCTGAAACAGCTCGCGGTGCTGGTCGGGCATTTGGTCGCGGATGAGGCGCGGACCGGCCACATCCATGCGGGCGCGGGTTCCGGCGCGATCCTGCACGTGGCGCTCGCCATCGTGAAAGGGCGTGTCTTCACTCACGGTCATTGCGCGGCGGGTCCGCCGAATTTCGGCTGGCTGCGCAGCATTGGTACAAAACCGGGAAGTGCCTCGATCCGGCTGATCCAGTCCCGTATCTGCGGATAAGGGTCCAGCAGGATATACCCCTCAGGCGCACGGGCAGTGTATGAGTATAGCGCTATGTCGGCGATCGTAGGGGCCTGGCCCGCAAAGAATGGCCCCGATGTGACCAGATGCGTCTCCATCACGCCCAGCACGCTTGCGGCCACAGCCTGCGCCCGGGCCAAATCGTGCTTGGCATCGAAAAGGCCAACCAGCCGTGCCACCGCTGGTCCATTGAACAAAGGCCCAGCGGCGACAGACAGCCATCGCTGCACCTCGCCGGCAGCCTTGGGATCCATAGGATACCATTGGCGCGCGGGGTCATATTTGAGGGCCAGGTAAACCAGGATCGCGTTCGAATCCGCGACCACCACGCCATCATCCTCGATCACAGGCACTTGCCCGAAAGGGTTCATCGCCAGAAACGCCAGGGATTTTTGCGCGCCAGAGGGCAGATCGACGATTTCGAACGGGCGCCCCAATAGCGACAGGAACAGTTCGACCCGGTGAGAATGGCCGGAAAGGCGGAAACGGTGCAGGCGGATGGGGCGCGGGGCGGTCATGCGTCAGGTCCTTTTGGCGTGGTGGATCGGGGCGGTTGTGTTTCGGTCTGCAATGCCGGGCACCGCTGGCAATGCACATTCGGCCTGCGGCACAGGGGCGAGTGTTTCGCAAGGATAGGCGTCCCCGGCTGCGGTCATGGCGGCAAGGCATTCAGTGAAAAGACTGTGGTCGGTACGAAGTTCAGCCATTGGAGGCCTCCTTGTCATTCAAGAGTTGCGCTTCAAGATCGGCGATCCGCGCCAGAAGCGGGGATGTCACCTTGCGGACCTCGTCAATGCTGAAGCGCTCGGTGATGTGCTGCGGGCAGTTCCAGTCAAAGCCTTCGACCGTGATCAGGATGCCGCGTTCGACCGAAGCGCGGTAGCCCGGCACGGCAAGTTTCTCCAGCGTCTCGCGGTCGTCAGGATCAACCGCGCGGGCATGGCCCAGAAGCTTCAGCCGTGTTCGGTTGGGGTAGTCCATAAAAAACAGCGATACACGGTCATCGGTCAAAAGGTTGCCAACGCTGATATACTGCTTGTTGCCGCGAAAATCGGCAAAACCGATGGTCTGCGCATCCAGCACCCGGACAAAGCCCAAAGGTCCGCCCCGATGCTGGATATAGGGCCAGCCGGTCTCGCCCACGCTTGCCATATAGAAGGAATCGCGCGCCGCTATGAACCCTGCTTCCGCCTCGGTGAGATGGTGATTGAACGGTTCTGCCACCTCTTCATTGCGCGCATAGGCCTTGCGGCTGCCAAGACGCTCCTGCACCGCTTTGACGGTCGGCGTGAAGGCGATATCGGCGAAACGATGGGTCATCGCAACGTCCTTTGTCCTTAAAGCCCAAGTGCTGACAAGCCGGGATGGTCATCCGGGCGGCGACCCAGCGGCCAGTGAAATTTGCGGTCGTTCTCGGCGATGGGCAGATCGTTGATGCTGGCGTGACGGACGGACATCAGGCCAGCTTCGTCAAACTCCCAGTTCTCATTCCCGTAGCTGCGGAACCATTGCCCCGCCGCATTGCGCCATTCATAGGCAAAGCGGACCGCAATCCGGTTGGCATGAAATGCCCAGACTTCCTTGATCAGCCGGTAGTCATGCTCGCCTGCCCATTTGCGGGTCAGAAACGCCTCGATCTCAGCGCGACCCTTGGGAAATTCGGCCCGGTTGCGCCATTGGCTGTCGGGGGTGTAGGCCAAAGCGACGCGCGCGGGATCGCGGCCGTTCCAGGCGTCTTCCGCCATCCGCGCCTTTTGCGCAGCGGTCTCGGCGGTGAATGGCGGCAGCGGGGGACGGGACATGAAGGTAGCTCCTGTTGAAAAGGCGGTGCCAGTGTGACACCGCTGAAAAAGGTTCAGAGGTAGGACCAGTCGGCGGGCAGCCAGCGCAAAGCGCCCGGCTCACCGACGATGCGCCCGACGCCGGGGAAAGGCATGTGGGTCGCGGCGATCAGGGCTTTCGCCTCGGCCGCTTCAGCGAAGAACCGGGCGCGGGTCGCATCGGCGGCCGGCTTGTCCATCTCGAACACGATGCCGAAACCGGGGATCGCGGGGTGCGCGGCGGGGTGGAAGAGCATGTCTGCGACCAGCATCAGGCTTTGACCCGCATCCTCGATCCTGACCCCGATCTGCCCCGGCGTATGGCCCGACAGATCGAACACCGAAACGCCGCGCGAGATTTCGCGGTTGCCGTCGATCTGCTGCAGGCGCGGGTAAAGCGAGACCAGCTGTTCGGTTGCGGCAAAGCTGGAATGGGTGATCGCGGGCGCCCGTGCCAGCATTGCAGGATCGGTGAAGGTCACGACATCGCGCCGGTCGATGTAGACCTCGGCATTGGGATAGTTGTTGCGCCCGCCTGTGACCATGCCAGCGATGTGATCCACATGCGCGTGGCTGAGGATCACCGCGTCAATGCTGCTGGCTGGAACGCCAAGGCTTTCCAGCGTGCCGGGAAGCCATCCCGATGTCGGGCTGACGGTTCCCGCCGGACCGCTGTCCACCAGAATATACCGTTCACCATCATTGATCAGATAGGTCGAGAAGCTTGCCCGGATGCCGTTGGTTCCGGCTGCAAAGACTGAATCTCCGGCGGCCTTCGCATCCGCCGGGGCTGCCCCGGTGAACAGCTCGTAAGGAAAATCGATATAGCCGTCGGAAATGACGCTGACCTCGAAACGCCCGATCTGGTAGCGCGCCACGACGGGCAGGCGCGCAAGCGGACCAGCGGACTTGGCCAAGGCCTGCGGTGCAAGAGCCGCAGACAGGGGAAGGGCGGCAAGGGCGGCGCCAAAGCCTCGGCGCGAAAGATTGACCATCGGATATCTCCTCATGGAGTTGCTGTGTTTCGATGAGGACCCGTTGGTGGTGAACCGCTTGTCCTTTCGTCAAATATGTCCCAGAACGCCTGCTGAAAGAATGCGCACAGTATGGAATTGATTGTTCCACCCGGAGGAATGAATGGACCGCTTTCACGAAATCGAAGTGTTCATCGCCGTCAACGATGCCGGAAGCTTTGCCAAGGCGGGCCGTCGCTTGCGCATGTCGCCCCCCGCCGTGACGCGGGCGGTATCCGCACTAGAAGACCGGCTTGGCGCGCGGCTGTTCCAGCGCACCACCCGCCGCTTGGCCATCACCGATGTCGGCGCGCGATTTCTGGAAAGCGCTCGCCGGATCCTTGATGATTTGGGTCAAGCCGAGCGTGAGGCACTTGGTGCCACAGCAACGGCGCGGGGGCATCTGACCATCACCGCCTCGGTTGCGCTGGGACGTTCGCTGCTTGCACCTGTCGCTCGCCAGTTCCTGGCCGAGTATCCAGAGATTACCCTGTCGGTTCTGCTGCTAGACCGCGTGACAAACCTCATCGAGGAAGGCCTTGATGCGGGGATTCGTGTCGGGGATCTGCCGGATTCGACAATGGTTGCCAGAAAGCTTGGGTCGGTGCGCAGGATACTGGTGGCCAGCCCAGGATACATCGAAAAGAACGGCACACCTGCTGTTCCGTCAGACCTGTCCCAGCATACGATGATCGCCTTCACCGGGTTGATGCCGAACCGCGAGTGGCGGTTTCTGGACGGTCGCAGTGGCAAAGCCGTGTCTTTCTTGCCAAGGCTGGAAATCAACGACGCGGACTCCGCCATGATTACCGCCGAGGCCGGCGAGGGAATTACAATGGCCCTGTCGTACATGGTTGCAGAAAGGATCCGCCAAGGCTCGCTTGTCCAAGTTTTGACCGACGTGACGCCACCCGCTGTGCCCGTGCACCTAGTCTATCCGCAGTCCCGTTTTTTGGCCCCCAAGCTACGCGCCTTCACCGATTTCGTCGCGCCGCGTCTCAAGCGGGCACTTGACGGCCTTCAGACGTCTAACGTGCCGGAATCGAACTGATCCTGACTACGGCTACTGACCTGCCCCCCGGAAGTTCCCTCGCTGTGACGTAGAGTCTGCCCAACTGTTGCGCTGCTCCCCTTCTCTGGACCGCCGGATGATAGAATTTTCCGGCTTGGTCACGGCGACGGGCTGGCTGCGTCGTCGGGATAATGTATGGCAATCGGGACGTTGTATCCGATCGCGCTATGGCTTGATCGGACTGGTTGGCGGGACCCTGCCGCAGCTTACGCTGTTTTGGGTTGCTGAAAACGTACCGGCCATGGTTATTTCGATTGTATTGGCGGTGGAAAGCTTCATCGTCTTCGTGGTCGCCGCATTGATTGGGCTAGAGGCGCAAAATCTGAAAAGTTTTACCGGGTTAAGCCTGGGACTGGCCAGCGGGGTTTTAGTCATGTGGCCGGGCACCGTTGCTGCCAATGAAGGCAATTGGGCCTGGATTCAGGTCACTTTGCTTGTACCGCTTTCCTATGCTGTGGAAGGCCTACTTATTGCAGCGATGCCCGCTTCTGCAGCATTATTTTACTGGATAGAAAGATCACAGGGACCGCCGTCGGCAAACCCCTGGATCAAGAAAGTACGACCATCCGCCCTATAGCTTGAATCCGGTATGGCAGTCTTTGCAAGCACCGCCGACCCCGGCCATTCCACCCTGCACGCCCTCAAGACTGGTTGCATCCAGCGCCGTGGCGGCGGCCCCTAACTTGGTCGCATTTGCCAGGAACTGATCCCAATTTGTCCAGATCTCGGGTTTGGCTTTCGATTCAGCGTCGGTGCCAGTTGGCTCAAACGTCGCCGGTATCTTGGCCGCCGCATCAATGATTGCAGCCTTTGCCGCTTCGGCTTTGGCCGCATCAAACCCTGCTTTGCCCCCCGCCATATCACCCAGAATACCGGTGTTCATACCGACGATGCCCATCAGGTCTTGTCGGGCTTTCGCATCCGGATCAGTTGATTTTCCTGCAAAAACGACGCTTGCGCTAAGAACTAGCCCAACAACAAGGGATTTGGTCACGAATTTCATTGCTTGATTTCCTGATATGACACCACGAGTGCCAATGGCAGGCCATCATTACCCGCGTGTCAAGTCGCTGGCTGTCATTCGGCCATCAAAGCCGCGTGATCATCACGAAAACCACAGCCCGAACCAGAGCTACAAAATGAAAAAGACGGCAGACAAGCTGCCGCCTTTTTGTTGAATTGATCCGTAGATCAGTTCGATGCAGCAGCTACAATCACGATCAGAAGCAGCAGCGGAACGATGATGCCACCAGCAGAAGACGAGGTCTCAGCTGCAACAACTTCTGGCTCCATTACTGGCTCAACCAAACCACCAGCGAACACGGAGGTAGCAGCAACCGACAAAGCGGCGG
>JANNSG010000021.1:0-15760 GCA_031402355.1 Pseudorhodobacter sp.
CGGCACCGATAATGCGGTCCACATCAGCGAGGTGGACTTTGTCATCAAGGGCGATGACGCACCGCCGGCCGAACTGCCCAACCCGGCCGCGACCGATGTGGATCGCGCCGTCGCCCGCCTGATCATGCCCGAAATCGACGATGGCGCCTGCCTGCAGATCGGCATCGGGGGCATGCCCAATGCGGTCTGCACCCAACTGGCCGAAAGCAGCGTCACCGACCTAGGCGTCCAGACCGAAATGCTGACCGACGGGATCATCGACCTGTACCGCTTGGGCAAGATCACTGGGCGGCTCAAAACCATCGACCCCGGCAAGATCGTCTACAGCTTTGCCCTTGGCTCGCGCAGCCTGTATGACACGGTGCACAACAATCCCGATTTCCTGTGCCTGCCCGTCGATCAGACAAACCTGCCGCATCTGGCCATGCAGAACGACCGGGTGGTCGCGATCAACAACACCACCCAGATCGACCTGCAAGGGCAGGCCGCGTCCGAATCCGACGGCCACCGGCACATCAGCGGCACCGGCGGCCAGTTGCAGTTCGTACGCGCCGCCTATGCGTCGCGCGGCGGCAAAAGCTTCATCTGCCTCGCCTCGACCTATGACAAGAAAGGCGAACGGCGCAGCCGCATCGTGCTCAGCCTGACCCACGGCAATGTCGTCACCACGCCACGCACCGACATGATGTATGTCGTGACCGAATACGGAATGACCAACCTCAAGGGCAAATCGGTGGCCGAACGGGCCCGCGCGCTGATCGCGCTTGCCCACCCCGATTTTCGCGAAGGCCTCGAACGGGACGCCTATCACCACAGGCTGATCCCCAAGGGGTTCTTCCTGACCTGAAACTGCGGCCGTGCCCCCGATTTCTTTTGGCCCAAAATATCCCGGGGGGCGCGGGGAACCCGCGCGGGGGCAGCGCCCCCTCTGCCGCGTCAACCTGTAGCGCCGCCCTACTCTGCGGCTTGGGCCATCGGGTTGTTCGGATGGGTCGTCCAGTTCGCATAGTCGCCCACAGTCTTGCCAGTCCGGGGATCGACAGAGCCTTTGGGCAGTTCGACCATGGTGATGCAGTCCTCGACCGGACAGACATCAATGCACAGATTGCAGGCGACGCATTCGTCGTCCATCACCTCGAACACGCGGGTGGCGCTCATCGAAATCGCCTGATGGCTGGTGTCCTCGCAGGCGGCATAGCAGCGACCGCATTTGATGCAGGCGTCCTGATCTATCCGGGCCTTGGTCACATAATTCAGGTTCAGATACTGCCAGTCGGTCACGTTCGGCACCGCACGGCCGACCAGTTCATCGACCGATGAAAACCCCTTGTCATCCAGATATTGCGACAGGCCGGAAATCATCTCGGACACAATCTTGAACCCATAGGTCATCACGGCGGTACAGACCTGCACATTCCCGGCCCCCAGCGCCATGAACTCGGCCGCGTCGCGCCAGTTGGTGACGCCACCGATACCGGAAATCGGCAGGCCGCGCGTTTCGGGCGACCGGGCAATTTCCGCCACCATGTTCAGCGCGATGGGCTTAACCGCAGGCCCGCAATAGCCGCCATGCGCGCCTTTGCCGTCAATCGTCGGTTCAGGGCTGAAACTGTCCAGATTGACCGAGGTGATCGAATTGATCGTGTTGATCAGGCTGACCGCATCCGCACCGCCCCGCTTGGCCGCCTCGGCGGGTTTGCGGATATCGGCGATGTTGGGCGTCAGTTTCACGATGCAGGGCATCCGGGAATACTGCTTGACCCATCGGGTGACCATTTCGATATATTCCGGAACCTGCCCCACCGCCGATCCCATGCCCCGTTCGGCCATGCCATGCGGGCAACCAAAGTTAAGTTCTACTCCGTCGGCCTCGGTATCTTCCAGCCGGGCCAGAATGTCGCGCCAGCTGTCTTCATCACACGGCACCATCAGGCTGATGATCATCGCGCGATCCTTGTAGTCGCGCTTGACCGATTTGATTTCCCGAAGGTTCACCTCCAACGGGCGGTCGGTAATCAGTTCGATATTGTTCAGGCCCAGCAAACGCCGGTCCGCCCCCCAGATCGCGCCATATCGGGGGCCGTTGACATTGACGACCGGCGGCCCCTCAGAGCCAAGTGTTTTCCACACCACCCCACCCCAGCCCGCCTCGAACGCGCGCCGTACATTATATTCCTTGTCGGTTGGCGGCGCCGAGGCCAGCCAGAACGGGTTCGGGGATCTGATGCCGATGAAATCTGTGGTCAGATTGGCCATTGCGTTCTCTCCTCAAGCCATCAGGCTTTTGTGAATATCCATCGCGGCATCGCGGCCTTCTGCCACGGCAGTGACAGTCAGGTCATTGCCGCCATTGGCGCAGTCGCCGCCAGCCCAGACGCCGCCCAGCGATGTGCGCCCAGCGCCGGATACCGCAATCTTGCCGTCTGCCAATGCCAGACCTGACGGCGCACCGTCCAGCACCTGCCCGATGGCCTTGAACACCTGATCAGCGCGCAACCGAAACGTCTCGGCCCCCGGTTTCACGCCCTTGTCGGTTTCCACCGAATAAGCAAATTCGACCTCTCGCACCGTTCCGTTGCCATGTATCGCCACCGGAACCGCGTTGCAGATGATGCGAACACCGACAGAGGTTGCGTGATCTTGCTCGTAGGCAGAAGCGCTCATCCTGTCCTGGCTGCGACGGTAAACGATGGTCACATTCTCGGCCCCCAGCAGCTTGGATTGCACGGCCGCATCAACCGCAGTCATGCCACCGCCAATGACCACAACATCGCGGCCAACAGGCAGTTGCGATTTTTCACCCGCTTGGCGAAGGTCGGAAATGAAATCAACCGCATTCAGTACGTTGGCTTTTTCTTCTCCAGCGCTGCGAAGGGCATTTACCCCGCCAAGGCCGATACCAAGAAATACCGCGTCATGACCGGACCGCATGTCCTCAAGCGTCAGTGCGCCGCCCAGGGCTTTGCCGGTTTCGATCTTTATGCCGCCGATGTTCAACAGCCATTCGACTTCGCGCTGCGCAAAATCATCCGTGGTCTTGTAGGTAGCAATGCCGAATTCGTTCAGCCCGCCGGGTTTGGGGCGGGCGTCATAGACAACAACGTCATGGCCGTTCATCGCAAGACGGTGCGCACAAGACAGACCTGCAGGGCCGGCACCGACAACAGCCACTCTTTTCCCTGTTGTGGCCGCACGGATAAAAGGATGTGTTCCCTTTGCCATCAATTGATCCGTTGCAAAGCGTTGCAAACGTCCGATTTCAACCGGCTTGCCTTCAGCCGCTTCGCGCACGCAGGCCTCTTCACACAACTGCTCGGTCGGGCATACGCGGGCACACATGCCGCCCAGAATATTCTGTGCAAAAATGGTTTTTGCAGCGGCATCCGGTGTGCCGGTGGCTATTTGACGAATGAAAAGGGGTATGTCGATAGAGGTGGGACAGGCCGTGATACAGGGCGCGTCATGGCAAAAATAACACCGATCCGACGCAACCTGCGCTTCGTGCCTGTCCAATGGCGCGATGACATCGGCAAAATTCGCATCATAGGCTTTTGCAAACAATCGCCCCGGCACGACACCGGGCGTAAGTTGGCTGTTGGACATTGGGACGCACCCTCCGTTTGACTGGCTAGATCAAAAGCTGCCACAGGTCGATATTTTTATCAAATGGTAAATTTTCCGACTTGTTCGATACCCGCAGCTTTCCTGCGGCCGCGCCGATCAACTTTGTTGCAGGTGCAAGTCGTGCTTTTCAGCCTCGTCTTGGTCACGTATAAGGAAGGCTAGCTTGCCGGGCATATTTCGCAGCAAGCGGGGCGCAAAGACAAAAACACAAACAGGCACGATCGCCAAACCGAGGACGGCATGAGCAAACATTCCAGCGAAGCAGATGTGGCTTTCATTCAGGCCCTTGCAGAACTTCTGAACAAGAATGACCTGACCGAACTGTCGGTAAAACGGGAATACGGCGAAGATGACAGCCTTGATGTGCGTGTCGTCAAGCAAGCCAATATCGTGACGACGACCATGGCAGCGCCCGCCCCGATGATGATGCATGCCCCCGTTGCAACCGGATCCGCCCCGGTTTCGGCACCCGCAGCAGCAGAAGATCCCGCACAGCACCCCGGTGCAGTGACCTCGCCCATGGTGGGAACGGTGTACCTGTCTGCCGAACCGGGGGCCACGCCCTTTGTGACCGTTGGAACGACGGTAACCGAGGGCCAGACTGTACTGATCATCGAAGCGATGAAAACCATGAACCATATCCCCGCACCCCATGCCGGCACGGTGAAGCGTATCGTAGTGGCCGATGGCAACGCGGTGGAATACGGCGCGCCCTTGATGATCATCGAGTGAGGCGCAAATGTTTGACAAGATCCTGATCGCAAACCGGGGCGAAATTGCGCTTCGGGTGATCCGCGCCTGCCAGGAAATGGGCATCAAATCGGTTGCGGTGCATTCCACTGCGGATACTGACGCCATGCATGTGCGGATGGCGGACGAATCCGTCTGTATCGGACCAGCACCTTCGTCGGAAAGTTATCTCTCGAAGGCCGCGATCATTTCTGCCTGCGAAATTACCGGCGCACAGGCCGTCCATCCGGGCTATGGGTTCCTCAGTGAAAACGCTGCTTTTGCGCAGGCCCTGCAAGATCATGACATCACCTTCATCGGCCCTACCGCCGACCATATCCGCATCATGGGTGACAAGATCACCGCCAAGGAAACCGCCAAGGCGCTGGGTATACCGGTGGTTCCGGGCTCGGACGGCGGCGTGCCTGACTTTGAAACCGCAATTGGTGTGGCTGAAAAGATCGGCTTTCCGGTGATCATCAAGGCCACGGCAGGCGGCGGCGGGCGCGGCATGAAAGTGGCAAAGAACGCGGAAGATCTTGAGATCGCATTTCGCACTGCGCGGGCAGAATCCAAGGTCGCCTTTGGCAATGATGAAGTCTACATTGAGAAATATCTGCAAACGCCGCGCCACATCGAGATTCAGGTTTTCGGTGATGGCAAAGGCCATGCTGTGCATCTGGGCGAACGCGACTGCAGCCTTCAGCGCCGCCACCAAAAAGTGTTTGAAGAGGCACCCGGCCCGGCAATCACCCCTGCCCTGCGTGCCAAAATCGGCAAAGTCTGTGCCGATGCCGTCGCCAAGATCAACTACATTGGCGCCGGCACGATTGAATTCCTGTATGAAAATGGCGAGTTCTTTTTTATCGAAATGAACACCAGACTGCAGGTTGAACACCCGGTCACCGAAGCCATTTTTGGCGTTGATCTGGTGCGCGAGCAGATCCGGGTGGCGGCGGGTTTGCCGATGTCGTTCACCCAGGACGAACTGGAGATTAATGGCCACGCCATTGAAGTGCGCATCAATGCAGAGAAATTACCGAACTTCACGCCCTGTCCGGGAAAGGTGCGGATGTTCCATGCCCCGGGTGGTTTTGGTGTACGGATGGATTCCGCCCTTTATTCGGGCTATTCCATTCCGCCATATTATGACAGCCTGATCGGCAAGCTGATCGTTCACGGCCGCGACCGGCCCGAAGCCCTGGCACGGTTGCGCCGCGCTTTGGGCGAGTTGATCATCGATGGTATCGAAACCTCTGTACCGCTGTTTGACATGCTTCTGGCGGAACCCGATATTCAGCACGGCGAATACAACATCCATTGGCTAGAAAAATGGCTGGCCGAACAGTTTGGCTGATCAAATACCCTGAAGGGGATGATGGACTGTCATCAAGAGGCTCTGAAGAGTAGTGCCGTTCGCATCTCAGCTGACGCCAGACATGCTGCTTCGCGCCTATGCAGCGGGCATTTTTCCGATGGCACAAAGCCGGGACTCAGCCGAAATCCACTGGGTTGATCCAAAGTTCCGGGGGGTCTTTCCCTTGCAAAATTTCCACATCAGCCGCAGCTTGGCGCGCGCTATTTCCAAGGATACTTACAATATTCGAACAAATTCGGCATTTTCGGATGTTGTTGCCGCCTGCGCCGACCGGCCGGAGACCTGGATCAATCGACCCATCACGACCCTGTACCAATCCCTGCATTTTAGGGGCCATGCCCATTCCCTGGAGGTGTGGCAAGACAGCAGTTTGATCGGTGGTGTCTATGGTGTTTCGCTGGGGGCCGCCTTCTTTGGCGAAAGCATGTTCTCGCGTGCAACCAATGCCTCAAAGATCGCACTGGCCCATCTGGTTCACCGTCTGGTCGCGGGCGGCTATCAGCTTTTTGATACCCAGTTTCTGACCCCGCACTTGAAAAGTCTGGGCGCTGTTGAAATTTCGCGGACGGATTATCATCGCCAATTGAAGGCCGCATTGCAGCGCAACGCCAGCTTCAATCCACCGGGCTATTCGGTCACCAGTGCGGACGTCTTGCAGCGCAGCACCCAGACGTCATAGCGGGCATGTTCCATCGCCGACAGCGCCGGGCTGGTGGCGATCATCCATCCCATGAACACCGGCTCGGTTTGCAGACTGTCTGAAATCGTCAAATGTGCAAAGGCGTTCGATGCAGGGTCTTTCACCGGATATCTGCAATCATCCAGCGTAATCGCCAGCCGGCCATGCTGTTGTGTCTCGCCAAGGGCCATTTCAAGATCCTTGGTTACGCCAGATATCTTGTCCAGCCAACGCAGGGTGCCTCCGGGCGCGCTGGTCACGTCTTGCGACATACCGGTTGACGGCCAAAGCACTATCGCAAGACACAAAAGGCGGTTCATTCGGCAACCGGATCATCATTGCCCGAACCGCCGCTGACAAATTTCATCAACAGGGAAATCAGACTGACCGAACCTTGGGTATCCTCAATCTCAGCCCCAGGTTCCAGATTGGTGTCCGACCCACCCGGAACCAGTTCAATGAAATTGCCGCCAAGCAGACCTTCTGACGAGATCAGAATTGCGCTGTCATCAGGCAGTTGAAGACCACTTTGCACCGAAACAGTCGCGTCCGCAAAGAACGTATCGGGGTTCAGATCCAGCGCCGTGATGGTGCCTACCTTAACCCCCGCCATGCGCACGTCAGAGCCCAGCATGATGCCTTCGACAGACCGGAAACTTGCTTTCAGATCATAGGTCGCCGAACTGTTTGACAGGCCGGTGCTTTGCGCCGCAAACAGCACAAAACCTATGGCTGCTGCCAGAACAACCGCACCTGCCAAAACTTCGGTCTGATTTTCGGCCATTATTCCGGCTGCCCCACTATTTCGGTTGCCATGCCTCGTAATCCTGCCGCGGCGCAGGTTCCGCATGACGGATCGAACCTGGCGGCGCATATGCGGCACCCGTCCCGGTCAGATTTTCAAGATGCGGCTTCTCCCACGGCTTGTGCGACAACGGCGCCTTGGTCGGTGGTTCATTCCAAGTGAAATGCAGCCATCCGTGCCAATCGGGCGACACGCGCGACGCCTGCATTTCGCCGTTGTAGATCACCCAGCGGCGTTTGCCGTCTGTCGTCTGATAGTAGATATTGCCCTGACCATCGGTACCAACCCGCGTACCCTTGCGCCAGGTGAACAGTTGCGTGCCAAGGGTTTGGCTGTTCCACCAGGTAAGCAACCGCTTCAAGAAATACATGATCCACCCTTTGGAATTTCTGTCGCTGGTATGGCCGATTGCATCTTCAAGGTCCAGCGCGACGCGTCAGAACCGGTAAAATTAACGGCTTGCCTGCAACACAAAGACCTCTCTTGGCAAAATCCTCGGCCTCGGGATCATCCCGCCGTCGCCGCCTCTTTCTTTTTGGGCTCCGACAGCACCAACAACGGTTTTGCACCATTGTTTACCGCTTCTTCCTTGACCACGACTTCTTCGACGTTGTCGAGGCCGGGCAGTTCGAACATGGTGTCCAGCAGGATATCTTCCATGATCGACCGCAACCCCCGCGCACCGGTCTTGCGTTTGATCGCACGCTTGGCAATGGCAACCATGGCGTCAGGCGTGAAAGTCAGCTTGGTGCCTTCGATTTCGAACAGGCGCTGATATTGTTTGACCAACGCGTTTTTCGGTTCGGTCAGAATCGTGACCAAAGCGGCCTCATCCAGATCGGTCAGCGTGGCGATCACCGGCAAACGACCGACAAATTCCGGGATCAGACCGAATTTCAGCAGGTCTTCGGGTTCCAGTTCCTTGAACAACTCACCAACGCCGCGCTCTTCAGGGCCTTTCACGTCAGCGCCAAAGCCGATGGCTGACCCCTTGTTGCGGTGCGAGATGATCTTTTCCAGCCCCGCAAACGCGCCGCCACAGATGAATAGGATGTTCGTTGTGTCGACCTGCAGGAATTCCTGCTGCGGATGCTTGCGCCCGCCTTGCGGCGGAACCGATGCAACAGTGCCTTCCATGATCTTGAGCAGGGCTTGCTGCACGCCTTCGCCAGATACATCGCGGGTGATCGACGGATTATCGGACTTGCGGGTGATCTTGTCGACTTCGTCGATATACACGATGCCGCGCTGCGCACGCTCCACGTTATATTCTGACGCTTGCAGCAATTTCAGGATGATGTTTTCGACATCTTCACCAACGTAGCCAGCTTCGGTCAGTGTGGTTGCATCGGCCATCGTGAACGGCACATCCAGAATGCGCGCCAGCGTCTGCGCCAGCAGCGTCTTGCCGCAGCCGGTCGGGCCGATCAGCAAGATATTTGATTTCGACAGTTCGATATCCGTCTTCGACGAATGGTTCAGCCGTTTGTAGTGGTTGTGCACGGCCACCGACAACACGCGCTTGGCGTGAACCTGACCAATGACATAGTCATCCAGCACATTGCAGATTTCGCGCGGTGTCGGTACGCCGTCCGCGGATTTAAGACCTGTGGTCTTGGTTTCTTCGCGGATGATATCCATGCAAAGCTCAACGCATTCGTCGCAGATGAACACGGTCGGACCCGCGATCAACTTGCGCACTTCATGCTGGCTTTTGCCGCAGAACGAACAGTAAAGCGTGTTCTTGCTGTCGCTGCCAGAATTGTTAGCCATCGTTATCCTCTGCAGTTCGCCGACCCGCACCAACCCAAACCGGTCCGCACGGGCCAATCGCCCCTAGGGGTAAAGCTTAGGCCAAGGCCAATCGCTCCACAATATCAAAGTGCCTCAGGCGCAACTTCGCGCGAAGCTGTGATCAATCACGCGGGGGTGTCTTCCGACTTGCCACGATTTTCCAGGATCTCGTCAATCAGACCCCAGTCCTTTGCATCTTCCGCCGACATGAAATTGTCCCGCTCCAGCGCGGCTTCAACCGTGGCATAATCCTTGCCAGTGTGTTTCACGTAGATCTCGTTCAACCGGCGCTTCAGTTTTTCCGTCTCGCGCGCATGGATCATGATATCGGTCGCTTGCCCCTGATACCCGCCCGAAGGCTGGTGCACCATGACGCGGCTGTTTGGCAACGAAAACCGCATCCCCGGATGGCCTGCCGTCAGCAGCAACGACCCCATTGATGCGGCCTGCCCGATGACCAGCGTGGACACCTTAGGTTTGATGTATTGCATGGTGTCATAGATCGACAAACCGCTGGTCACAACGCCGCCCGGGCTGTTGATATACATCGAGATTTCTTTCGACGGATTTTCCGCCTCAAGAAACAAAAGCTGCGCGCAGATCAGTGATGACATGCCGTCATGCACCGGGCCGCCCAAGAAGATGATGCGTTCTTTCAGCATACGGCTGAAAATGTCATAGGCACGTTCGCCACGGCTGGTTTGTTCAACCACCATGGGGACGAGTGTGTTCATATAGTGGTCTACCGGATCGCGCATGATTGCTTGCCTCTGAACTGCTGGATTTACTTATCGCCTTGAAGCTTGACAGAGTCTTAGTGGCGCGCGCCGGGGGCTTCAAGGGCTGGGACGCAGATCACCCTTGATTGGGATCGCGATTCCGACTTTCACCGCACCCCCTGGGCGCGACCCTTGGCCAAAAACAAGAACGATCTCACGGATCACTGGCACCAAAAACCTGCCAGGCAAGCACGATCCGAGCCGCTGCCGTCGCAAAACACAAAGCCCCGAAACCCCAGGCAAGCGGCGCAAAGGCCGCCGGAAACGCACAGATGAGGACAAAAAACCCTATAGTTTCAGAGCCTTCCAACAAGCCCGCCGCATAAAACAGTGATTTTGCGCCGCGTGTTTGGCTTTGCAGTCCACGTTTTGCCGCCAAAATCGCAAACGTCAGGAAACTGGCTCCGCTTGCATAGAACGATGCCAACACGAATGCACCTGCAATGCCGTTGGCATCCGGATCGCGCAAAACAAATGCCAAAGGAATGATGCCATAAAAGATAAAATCGCACACAATATCCAGATAGCCGCCAAAATCAGTGATCTGCGAGGCTCGCGCAATCGCCCCGTCAAGACCATCGGCGATCCGGTTTGCCAAAAGCGGAACAAGGGCAATCCAGCCTGTCGCACCCCAGGCAATCAGGCCTGCTGCAATCAAGCCCAGAGAAAACCCTACCAAAGTTACATGATTGGCATGCACCCCGCGCCGGGCAAGGATCTTCCCTGTCCTGTTCAGGCCCGGATCAAGGGCGCGTCGCATGATGCCGTCCAGCATGTAAGATCTCCGTCCCCTGCACTCTGCACTGAAGGATAAGGCCGCGGCTTGCAACCAACTGTTTGCGGCATCACGCATTTGTTGATCGCCAATTAGGGCGGCAAACTCTCGGCGGCTATCTGCCGAATCAAGTGCGGTTTCCCGCCACATGCCAAATTCCAGATACAACCCAGAGGTGCGTGCGGATTGCCAGACTGGCAACAATATTTCACCATTCAAGGCTTTGTTTGGGAAATTGAAACAGCCAAACTCGCCTTTGGCTTGTGAAAGCGAATTTCCGCCAAGCTGGCCTGTTCCGGCCTCGTCTTGGCCACAGTTTCGGCCAGATTTGATGGAGTTTTCGATCAGGACTGCTGCACGTTCATGACACCCATCGGAGCCGAAACATGACCAGACCATTTTTTACCGCCGCTGCCCTGGCGATGGCATCGATGTTGCTGATACCAACTGCGGGTTCGGCCTGCTCCATTCCGTCAGCCGCAGAGGCCTTGCAGACCGAAGCGCTGCAAGCGGTAAATGCAGAACGGGCGGCGCATGGTCTACGCCCCCTCAAATTCTCGCGGACGCTTGACAAGGCGGCGCAGGGTGCGGCCTGTGACAATGCCAACCGTCATGAGATTTCGCATGTCTCGTCGGATGGATCGCATCTCAAGGATCGCCTGCTTCGGGTTGGATATCGCTACCGCTCAGCCGCAGAGAACACGGGTCGGGGCTTTCGATCTGGCTCTTCAGCAGTTCAATGGTGGATGAATTCGCCCAAGCACAAAGCCAATATTTTGATGCGCGGCATCAAAGAGATAGGCATCGGCATCGCTCTGTCAGACGCCCCAGACAGCAAATTGCACTGGATCCTCAACATGGGCGAAGAAAAGTAGGCAAGTTGGTCTAAGCAGAGCTTGGTCAAGAAGCCTAGCGCGCCACGACCAACTCGGCCCGCAGTCCGCCCAAAGTCTCGCTTTCCCCAAGCCTGAGGGTTCCACCATGGCTGCGGGCAATGTCGGCTGCGATCGACAGGCCAAGGCCGACCCCGCCGCCGTGGTTTGGATCTCGCGCACCGTCCAGTCGGGCAAATGGCAGCATTGCTTCGTCACGCCGGTCTTTTGGAATTCCCGGACCATCATCTTCGACAACAAAGCGTACTGACCGGTCAGTCGACGAAACCGAAACCTGCGCCTTGGTGCCATATCGCACGGCGTTGCCGATCAGGTTTTCCAAAGCGCGCGAAACAGCGTCCGGGCGAATGCGCACATAAGACCCGCCCACCACATCCGCCAGCGCAACGGCCTGACCTGCCCGCTGCGCGTTCTCAACAACCCGTCGGGCAAGTGCTGCAGGATCGACATCCTCGGGCGCCTCCATCGCGTCGCCGCGGATGAAGGCCAGGAACTCGTCGACCAGACGTTCCATATCCCCCACATCTTGCAGCAACCCCTTGGTTTCCGGGTCTTCCGGTTGCAGCGAAAGACCAAGCTTCAGCCGGGTCAGCGGACTGCGCAAGTCGTGACTGATGCCGGACAGCATCAATGTGCGCTGTTCGATCTGCCGTTCGATTCGGCTGCGCATATCCAGAAACGCCATCCCGGCCGCCCGCACTTCCAGCGCACCACGCGGGCGGTAGGCCATGTGCTGCCCCTTGCCAAAAGCCGCTGCCGCATCGCCCAGCAGCTTCACCGGTCGCAGCTGATTGCGCAAAAACAGATAGGCAATGAAGGTCATCAGGGCCGAGGTGACCAGCATAAGCACCAAAAGCTGATGCGGATTTGACGCCGATACCCTGACCCGATCAACCGAAACCATCAGCGGGCCCCATCTGCTGTCGAACATGAACTGTGCCACCCTCGGCCGGGCCGGCAACGTGCTGGCGACAAGATCCGGGAACTTTTCGCGGATTGTTCGAATAACGGCGCGGCCTGACCAATCCCAGAAATCCCGGCTGTCACCGCGGCTGGCAGCCGTGGACGGCAATTCAACATCCAGATCCAGCGCCTTTGCCAAGGGAAAAAGTCGCGCCTGCGCGTCGGGCAGATCTGCAGCAAGGGTCAATTGATCCCGCAATAGACCGATCTCCAGCGCCACACTCTGGGTCATCTGTTCGGTCACGCGGTCGAAATGCCGTTGAATAAACGTCACGGAAACAACAATCTGTATCGTGACAACGGGCACGACCAGGATCAGAAGAGCCCGGCCATAAAGCCCTCGCGGCATAAGATGTTTGGGTGACCACGACATGGTGTCAGCCTAACGATGGACAGAGCCTGAGGAAAGGGAAGGTTATGGCAGACGAAGGGATTGTGCGGGCGGGCATTGCACCAGCAGGCCCCAAAATCAGGTCTGTGCTTGCGCCGAACCCGTCGATGATGACCGAAAGCGGCACAAATACATATATAGTCGGATCTGGCGAAGTCGCCGTGATCGATCCGGGCCCGGCGATAGGCGCCCATCAAGATGCGATCCTGTCCAGCCTTCGGCCGGGCGAAGTCATCAGCCATATCTTTGTCACCCACTCCCACCTCGATCATTCGGGCTTGGCCCCGGCACTTGCGCAGGCAACAGGTGCGCCGGTTCATGCCTTTGGTGCGGCCGGTTCAGGCCGGTCCGCAATGATGACGCAACTTGCGGATCAGATCGGACTGGCAGGCGGCGAAGGCATCGACCACAGCTTTGCGCCCGATGTCCGGCTGGCAGACGGGGATAGCGTCGCGGCAAAGACCTGGCGCATAAAGGCGCTGCATACTCCCGGACATTTGGGCAATCATCTGTGTTTTGCCTGTGGCAATGCCGTCTTTACCGGCGATCATGTGATGGCTTGGTCAACCTCCCTTATCTCGCCGCCCGACGGCGACATGACAGACTACATGGCGTCTTTGACCAGGTTGGCCCAGGGGCAGTGGCACGTGTTTTGGCCCGGCCATGGCCGGGAAATCACCGAACCGGCAAAGCGCATCGCCGAACTGCGGGCACATCGCCTGGCCCGTGAGCGCGCCGTGCTGCAAGTCCTTGCCGCCCGGCCCGCCCGCATTCACGATCTGACCGGTGTCATCTACGCCGATCTAGCGGCCCAGTTGATACCCGCTGCACGCCGCAACTTGCTGGCGCATCTTGTTGATCTTACACAAAGAAAAATCGTGACGGCATCACCTCGGCCTGGCCCCGATGCAGTCTTTGCCTTGGCATGACACGCAAGTGTCACTTTCTGCGCAATGCCTCTTTACGCTCTCAGATCAGCTTGTTATAGGACCCGAGTGTTCCGGCGTAGCTCAGCGGTAGAGCAGTTGACTGTTAATCAATTGGTCGTAGGTTCGATCCCTACCGCCGGAGCCAAAATAAGAAGACTTAAGCAGCGGCCTGTTTCGCCAAGTGCGGCTTCAACAGATTGCCGAAAAATTTGCCCTCCCTCCTTTTTTGAGTTACCCGGTCTATCAGGGCTTGAAGTGTTATGCGTTGCACAGACCAAATGACCAGGCGGAGAGGATGTTCAGCCATCTGACTTTCTCTCCTCAAGACGGCCCGCTCGATATTGCGTGATATTTGTCAGTCTTTTCGAAGTCTATTTTGGATGATCGCCCTGCATCGCCACCCTTTCAACTGCGGCACCTCCCAAATCCCACAGCCATTGCGCCATTGAACCGATGCGCCGACAGTGTGACCTGCCCGCCAAATCCCTAATATTGAGTTAACAGGACCTGTATAATCCATATTAAACAAACACTTATCATTCGTAACACGCGTGATATCTGCCCCCTTGCACAAATCCCCCGACCCGGCTATCTAACCCGCTTCCTGCCGCACCTCTCATAAACCGGTGCAGTCTCTCGTGATCGAACCGCGGCAGGGTCCGTTCGATCTATGAAATGCACGTCACAGAACTGGAGTTTGCATGCCGCTATATGAGCATGTTTTTATCTCGCGTCAGGACTTGTCCAACACGCAAGCCGAAGGCCTTATCGAACACTTCTCGACCGTCCTTTCGGACAACGGCGGCAAAGTCGTTGAAAACGAATACTGGGGCGTCAAGACGATGGCCTACAAGATCAACAAGAACCGCAAGGGCCACTACGCCTTTCTGAAAACGGACGCGCCTTCTGCGGCCATTCAGGAAATGGAACGCCTGATGCGCCTGCATGACGATGTGATGCGCATCTTGACCATCAAGGTCGATGCCCATGTCGAGGGCCCTTCGGTCCAGATGCAGAAACGCGATGACCGCGAACGCGGCGATCGTTCAGAGGGTGGTTTCGGCGGTGAACGTCGCGAACGCCCTTCCTTCGGTGACCGTCCCGACCGGGGCGATGACCGTAGTGAGCGCCCGTCGTTCGGCGGCGATCGTCGCCGTTGATCTGAGATAGGAAAGGACACGCCAAATGGCAAACAAACCGTTTTTCCGTCGCCGCAAGGTCTGCCCGTTCTCGGGCGACAATGCTCCGGCAATCGACTACAAAGACACCCGCACCTTGCAGCGCTACATCTCTGAGCGCGGCAAGATCGTGCCGTCCCGTATTACCGCAGTCTCGGCCAAAAAGCAGCGTGAACTGGCAACCGCCATCAAACGCGCCCGCTTTCTCGCCCTGCTGCCCTATGCCGTGAAATAAGGGGAACAACCATGCAAGTGATCCTCCTTCAACGCGTGGCCAAACTTGGCCAGATGGGCGATGTCGTCAAAGTAAAAGACGGCTACGGTCGCAACTACCTGCTGCCGCAAGGCAAGGCGCTGCGCGCGAATGCGTCCAACATCGCCTCGTTTGCAGCAAAAAAAGTGCAACTCGAAGCCACCAACATGGAAACCCGCACCGAAGCGCAAGCTTTCGCGGATACCCTGGATGGCCAGGTGTTCGTGGTGATCCGGTCCGCATCGGATTCGGGTGCGCTCTACGGCTCTGTTACCACACGCGATGCGGCGGAAGCTGCCACCGCCGGCGGCTTTACCGTAGACCGCAACCAGGTTGTGCTGGACCGTCCTATCAAGGATCTGGGCCTGCATGCCGTAACGGTCGTGCTGCACCCGGAAGTATCTGCCAAGATCACGATGAATGTGGCCCGTTCGCCCGAAGAGGCCGAACTTCAAGCTGCTGGCAAATCCATTCAGGAACTTGCCGCCGAGGCCGAAGCCGCCGCAGAATTCGAGATCGCGGAGCTGTTCGACGAAATGGGCGCGGCACAGGACGGTGCTGACCTCGGTCGCGACTGACCTGATCTGTGC
>JANNSG010000022.1:0-62826 GCA_031402355.1 Pseudorhodobacter sp.
GGTCAGGTTTATGCCACCTGAAAACCTGCGCCCGCTCAGCGCTGCATAATCCACCAGTTCAACCCCGCGCTGGGTTGACGGCAGAAACTCCGGTTGCAGCGGCGCACTGTCTGAAACGAAATACCCGGACCGCCCGCGCGATGACAGATAGTCGGACGCCACGAGATCGGTGTAGGCTAATGTCACCGTAATCCGGCTGATCCCCAGATGATGCGCCAACCCCCGGCTGGACGGCATCTTGTCCCCCGCCCGAAACCGGCCCGACAGAATGCCGTCTGTCACCAATTGCCGGATCTGGTGCTGCAAGGTGCCAGCCCGGCCTGCAGATAGAAAAAAGCTTTCGGCTGGGATCGCCATTCTGGCCTCATGCACGCGGCTAACTGGACTTACCCATTGGCGCAGGCCATAGGCCAGACGTCAAGCCTCAGCCAAAAACCTTCGTCAGCGCCCGATCAATCGCATCCGTGATGTGATCAATATCATCCGCCGTCGCGATCAAGGCCGGGCTTAGACAAAGCGTGTTATTGAACCCCGGAAGCGACCTGTTCGTCATGCCGATGATCACCCCCTGCGCCATGCAATCGGCAACCACCGCCGCCACCATCTTTTCATCCGCAGGTTCCCGCGTGGCGCGATCCGCGACCAGTTCCGCGCCGCAAAACAGCCCCTTGCCGCGCACATCGCCGATCACTTTGTGCCGGTCTGCCAGCGCATTCAGATTGTCCAACACCCGCGCGCCCATCCGAACCGTGTTGTCCAGCAACCCTTCATCCTCGATGATCCGCATGTTTTCCAGCGCTGCCGCCGGGCCGGATGTGCAACCACCAAAGGTAGAGATATCGCGGAAATAGCTCATCGGGTCAGACGCATCATCCTTGAACATCTCAAATATCGCTTCTGTCGTCACCGTGCAGGCGATGGCGGCATAGCCCGACGCCACGCCCTTGGCCATGGTAACGAAGTCAGGCTTCACGCCGTAATGCTGATATCCAAACCATGTGCCGGTGCGGCCCACGCCACACACCACTTCATCAATATGGATCAGAATGTTGTGGCGCGTGCAAATTTCCTGCACCCGTTCCCAATAACCCGCTGGCGGCACAATCACACCGCCGCCTGCCGTTACCGGCTCCAGACAGATCGCGCCGATAGTATCCGCCCCTTCGCGCAGGATCACCTCTTCAATCGCATCCGCCGCGCGTTCGCCGTAGTTCGCCACATCCCATTGGGCGCGGTATTCCAGACAATGAGGCACTTCGACAAAACCCGGCGTGAACGGCCCATATTGCGCATTGCGCTGGGGCTGGCCACCTGCCGACAAACAGGCAATCGTGGTGCCGTGGTAATCACGCTCGCGGAACAGGATCTTGTGCTTTTTGCCACCATGGTGCCGGTGCGAGATCTGGCGCACCATCTTGAACACCTTCTCGTTCGCCTCTGATCCGGAATTGGCATAGTAGACGCGGGTAAGTCCCGGCATCTTTTCGATCAGCCGCTTGGCAAAATTCGCCCCCGGAATAGACCCGGCAGAGCCTGCAAAATAACACAGCTTCACCAACTGATCGCGCACCGCATTGGCGATGCTTTCGCGTCCGTAGCCGACATTCACTGTCCAGACCCCGCCCGAGACAGCATCAATGTGTTCCTTGCCCTTGGCGTCCCAGACTTTCATGCCGCGACCTTCGACGATAATGCGCGGGTCAATCGTCTCATACTGCTTGTGCTGACTCAGGTGATGCCAAATATGCGCCCGGTCTGCTTCGATCACATTGCTCATGTCGTTGCTCTTGGTATCCATGATCTGCATCCTCTGCGCAAACGGGCTGTGCCGACGCCAAAACCGGGGGCGGCTTCGCTTTTTCTTTACGCTCAAGTATCACGGATCAACAGAGCAACCCGTAGGTCCAGAACGGCAGTTCCGGTAATGCCAGACAGGTTAGGCCAATCGACCCTGACCGTATCAAAAACTGACGCCCCGCGGGATCAGACGGTGTTCGTAAGCCAGGCGTTCAAGGCTTTCCTGAAAATCCGGATGTGCAATGGAAATCAGCGCATGCGCCCGTTCAGCCACCGATTTGCCCTTCAGGTTGACCATGCCATATTCGGTTACCACATACATCACGTCGGATCGCGGCGTGGTCACTATATTTCCAGGTGTCAGATTAAGCGCGATGCGGCTTTTGCGTTCGCCCCGCTTGTCGTAGGTGGACGACAGGCAAATGAACGACTTGCCACCCTTCGAGGCATAGGCCCCGCGCACAAATTGCAACTGCCCGCCGGTGCCGCTGATATGCCGATGGCCATCGGATTCTGATGCCGCTTGCCCTTGCAGGTCGATTTGGGTGGTGTTGTTGATAGACACAAGGTGATCGTTTTGCATGATCGTGTGCGGCAGGTTGGTATGCTCGACCGGGTAGCATTGAAAATCCGGATTATGGTCCAATGTATCATAGAGCTGCTTTGATCCCAGCGCGAAGGTGTAACCAATCTTGCCGGGGTTCAGCGTCTTGCTGGCACCGGTGATCCGCCCGGCTTTGTAAAGATCAATGATGCCATCTGTCAGCATTTCGGTATGAACGCCCAAATCCTTGGCACTGCTATTCAGCAACTGAGTGCAGACCGCATTCGGCATGCCGCCGATGCCGATCTGCAGACAAGACCCGTCTTCAATCTCGGCGGTGATCAGACGGCCGACCGCCCGGTCAACGTCGGTTGCTGCGGGGTTTGGCAATTCGACCGCAGGCCGATTGTCCCCTTCGATGATGTAGTCAACTTCCGAGACATGAACACCCGTCGCCTCGCCCAGCACATAGGGATTGCCGTCCGTCAGCTCCACAATCACCAATTTTGCGCGTTCGATGATGGCGCGGTGCCACAGGTTGGCGGCGCTGAAGTTGAAAAAGCCGTCCGCATCCATCCGGCAGGTTTTGATGATAACGATATCAACTGCAGCGATGAAGCGACGATAGTAATCGGGGACCTCTCCCAGATTGACGGGCAAGTAGTTGCAGCGCCCGGCGTCATGCATTCGTCGGTCGTAGCCGGAAAAATGCAGGCTGGAGTAATGAAAGTGATTGCCTTCAGGGTCCGCCTCCAGAACCGCCCGCGGCCTGAGGGTGAGGCAAGAGCGGATCTTGACGGCGTTCAGCTGCCCCACCCGCGCGGCGAGGGCCTGATCGAAAACATCGGGCTGGCACAGCGAGGCGCCGTAATCCAGCCACATGCCGGAGTTTACAAATTCGGCCGCTGTCTGGGCTGAAATCTCGCGGGCCGGGTGGGCGGCTTTTCGCAAATTCATCTGTCTCTCCCCGGTCTGGCCCTCGGTCAGGCGGGGGCAGTTCAGGGAGAGAGTAAGTTTGTCGCGGCGTCAGTTCAAGTCTGAAACCCGCCCTTTCGACGGGTTGACGCGACCCGCCGGTCTGGGGCGGAACTTCAGGTGGGTAACACGCGCGTTACGACATTCACCCTATTGATTATACGTAATATCCATATTCCGATTAAGACTTTGTTCAAGAATTTTCACGCGTGTAACACAGGTCAAACCCGCGACAAGACACAGCCTGTCACGCGCCAAGCGCCATGCCCCAATGGGCAAAGGCCAGCGCCATGATCAACAGCAAGATCGTCTCGGCACCGATCATCAGGAACCCGCGTGGTCCCTGCGCGAACATCTGCGCCATTGAGGTTTTGACCCCCAACGCCGAAATGGCAATCAGCAGCATGAAGCGCGAGGTCTCGTTTACCGCCGAAAGCAAGCTGTCTGGCAGAGGCAGGATGTTGCGCAGCAGCATCAACCCCATGAAGGCCACAACAAACCACGGCAGCCGTGCGGCACCTCCGGGTTCATTTCGATAACACAGCGCCACGACGATCAGCACCAAAGGCAGCATGGCCACCCGCAACAATTTGGTGAAGGTTGCGATGTCGCCTGCGGTTTCGCTGACCGAATATCCCGCCCCGACCACTTGGGCCACATCATGGATCGTCGCACCGATCAGGTAGCCGCGTTCAATCTCGGTCAGGCCAAGGGAGGCAAACAGCACCGGGTAGACGACCATTGCCACAGTCGATAGGGTCGTAACCCCAATCACGGTGAACAGGACATCTTCTTCGCGGATCCGGCTTTTTGGCAAGACCGCCGCAATTGCCAGCGCCGCCGATGCCCCGCAGATGGCTACTGCGCCACCGGTCAACAAGCCAAAGGCCAAAGGTCGCCCGAAGGCGCGCGCAAGAAGGACGCCGCCCGCCAGGGTCAAAAGCAAGAGACCAAACACACCCAGGATCGGAACCAGACCCAACTGCGAGACATCGGCGAAAGTCAGGCGCAGCCCCAGCAAAGCCACGCCAAGCCGCAGCATAGTGCGCGAAGCAAATGCTATGCCGTCGTGTGACTTGGGGTGATCTGCCAGAAAGTTGAACGCCATGCCAATCAGCAAGGCAAACAGCATGGCAGGCGCACCGTAATGTTCCGCCAGAAAGCTGGAGGCTAAAGCAATGGTCGCTGCCAGCACAAGACCGCCGCGACATCGGTTGATCCAAGCCGAAGCATTGCTTTTCATATCAAGGGTCAAAGCCGGCATATCAGGCTGCGTCGTCTGTCGGGCTGACATCGAAGTTTTCGCCCGGATAGAACTTGGCGAGCCGCACATCGGCAGACCGGGCGTGGCCCTCCATGCCCTCCATCCGCGAAATCCGGGCAGTTGCAAGGGCCAGATCGCGGGATGCGGCCCGCGTCGCCCGCTGCCAAGTGACGGTTTTCATGAATTTGTGAACCGACAGACCACCGGTATAGCGCCCCGCCCCCGAGGTCGGCAGCACATGATTGGGGCCAGAGCATTTATCGCCGTAAGCAACGGTCGTTTCTTCACCCAGAAACAACGAGCCGTAGGACTGCAGACGGTGCAGCCACCAATCCAGATCGGCGGCCTGCACATGCAGGTGTTCGGGGGCGTAAGCATCAGCCACTTGCGCCATATCTTCGGCGCTGTCGCAGAGCATCACTTCGGCATAATCATTCCATGCGGCGCGGGCGTTGGCTGCGTTCAGCTCTGGCAGATCCGCGATCAGGCCGGGCACAAGTTCCATAACCCGGTTTGCCAGCGCGCGGTCGGTGGTGACCAACCAGACCGGCGAGTTGTAGCCATGTTCGGCTTGGCCCACCAGATCATTGGCCACCAGTTCCGCGTCTGCGGTGTTGTCGGCCACAACCATGCTGTCGGTGGGACCTGCGAACATGTCGATGCCAACCTGACCGTAAAGGATGCGTTTCGCCTCGGCCACGTACTGATTGCCGGGGCCGACAAGGATATCAGCTTTTGGCAGGCCAAAAAGGCCCCCCGCCATCGCAGCCACCCCTTGAACACCGCCGAGGTTCAAGATCACGTCGGCGCCGCACAGATCCATCGCGAACAGGATGGCAGGAGGAATGCCGACACCGGGACGCGGCGGCGAACAGGCGACAATATGCGACACCCCTGCGACCTTGGCTGTGGTGATTGTCATGATCGCCGAGGCGATATGGCTGTAGCGACCGCCGGGCACATAGCATCCGGCCGACGACACCGGGATTTGCTTTTGCCCCGCTATCAGGCCCGGCAAAATCTCGATGTTGCAATCGGTGATCGTGGCACGTTGTGCTTCGGCAAAGCGGCGGATGTTGTGGTGGGCAAAGCGAATGTCACCTTTCAGTTTTTCAGGCACCAGCGCGGCAGCGGCGGCCCTGGTTTCCGGCGAGACAATGATTTCGCCTTGCCATTTGTCCAGATCGCGCGCCATCCGGATGGCCGCAGCATCGCCGTCGCGGGTCAGTTCCGCCAGCATCGCCTCAACTGAGGCGCGCACATCTGTTTGCCCCGACTCTGCCGAGCGGGTGGATTTTTTCAGATAGATCATGTCTTGGTTCGTCCCGGTTACATACGGCCCTTCCAGGGCACCAGTTTACGCTCCACAAAGCGCATCAGAAGATCGAAGGCATAGGCAATGATCGCAATCACGATGATGCCCATGATGACAGTCGAGGTTTGCAGGAACTGACTGGCGGTCAGCACCATATAGCCAAGCCCTTTGGTGGCGGCGACCATTTCGGCAGCCACTAGCGTGGTCCAGCCAAAACCGATGCCGATGCGCATTGCCGTCAGAATTTCCGGCAAAGCCGAGGGCAGGATCACCTGCAGCATCACTTGCCAGCGGCTGGCACCAAAGGAATAGGCGGCGTGAATTTGCTCGATCGCGGCCGATTTGACCCCCGAGCGTGCGCCCAAAGCCACCGGGGCCAGCACCGACAGAAAGATCAGCAGCACCTTTGATGTCTCGCCGATGCCGAACCAGATGATCATCAAGGGCAGATAGGCCAGCGGTGGAATGGGGCGGTAAAACTCTAACGGCGGATCAAAGACGCCGCGGATAAACGGGCTCATCCCCATGGCGATGCCAAGCGGGATGCCGATCAGGCAAGCCAGCAGGAATGCGCCGAAGACGCGAATTGCAGATACGCTGACATGTTCGAGAAACGAAGTATTGGTAAAGCCGTTGTTCCAGACATCAAAGAATTTCTTCAGCACGGCCTGCGGCGACGGCAGAAACAGCGGTTTCACCCACCCCATGGTGGTACACAGCCACCAGATGAAAATGATTGCCAGAATCGAGGCGACCGACAGCAGCCTCGTTTCGCCCTGCCCCGGAACGCCATAGGTTTCGCCGGGTTTTGTGGCGCGGGCTTTCATCAGGAAAAAGAAGATGCCCTTTTTCTTGAGCTGGGTGTTGGGATAGGAATGTTCGGTCATGCTGCGGCCTCTTCATCCGAAAAGATGATTTTCAGAACCTCTTCGCGCAGGGCGATGAAGGCGCGGCTGGCCTTGACCTCTCGCGCGGGTGTGCCGCCAAGGAAAGCCCTGGAAAACGGCAGATCGAAGCGGTGGGTGATGCGACCGGGTCGCGGCGACATCACAATCAGCTTGGTGCCCATGAACAGCGCCTCTTCGACCGAATGGGTGATGAAGAACACTGATTTCGCGGTAGTGTGCCAGATGTTCAGGATCAGTTCCTGTGCCTTCTCGCGGGTCAGGGCATCAAGCGCGCCCAGGGGTTCGTCCATCAGCAGAACCTTGGGATCACAGGTCAGCGCGCGGGCGATGCCGACGCGCTGCTGCATACCGCCCGACAGTTTGTAGACGCGGGCGTCTTCGAAATCGGCAAGGCCCAGCAGTTTGATGAAACCACGCGCGATCTGGTAGCGTTTGGCTTCGCCGATGCCCTGCAGTTTCAGCCCGAAGGCCACGTTGTCGAGCACATTGAGCCAGGGCAACAGGGCGTGTTTCTGAAACACCACCGCCCGGTCTGCACCGGGGCCCTGCACGCGCCCGCCATCAAGCAGGATTTCGCCCGATGACGGCGAAAGAAAGCCCGCGATCAGGGACAAAAGCGTTGATTTTCCGCAACCGGAGGCCCCCAGCGCCACGACGAAATCATCGCCCACAATATCAAGATCAATCTTTTGCAACGCCTCGACCGGCGGTCGCCCGTCGGAGGTCGGGTAGACCACCGATGCCTGCTTGATGTTCAGCCCCATTCTGCCAGCCCCCGTTGAGACGTTTCTTGCAAGGTCGCGCGCGAAGGTCGCCCGTCGCGCGCGTCTGGGTTCCGGCGATTACTTTGCAGCCTCGGCGATGGCGGTATTCACAAAGGCGGAATAGTCGTCAATCGCGGCATCGATCCGGCCTGCCTTGACCAGAAAATCGGCCGTGGTCTTCATGTTGGCGGCAGCGCCCCCCATCCAGGCCGGGGAAAGCTGATCGGCCAGCGGAATGAAGGTGAAGCCCTTCAGAATGCCGGGCACCTGATCTGCGGCGGCACCTGTCATTTCGGCAATCGACTTAACCTGGGCACTGTCAGCGGTCCAGGCAGCCGGATCGGCCAGATATTCCTTGTTCACCGTATCCAGGGTCTTGGCGAAGGACACCATTGCATCTGGGTTGGCCGCTGCAAATTCGGTGTTCACAACCCAGCCATCAAAGGTCGGGAAGCCCCAGGCGGCGGTCTGATCGGCGCCGAGGATGAAGGTGCCGGTCTGCAGGATCTGGTTTTGCACCGGTTCCCAGATGAAGGCCGCATCAACCTGACCCGAATCCCAGGCCGCAGCGATCTGGTCTGCGGGCAGGTTCATGATCGTGACATCGGTTTCGGCAATGCCGGCATGGGCGAGGCCACCCATCAGCGAGTAATGCGCCGTCGAGCCGACCGGAACCGCAATCCGCTTGCCCTTTACGCCTTCCAGCGTGGTGATCCCGGACGCCTTGGTTGCGATCAGGCTTTCTGCAGTGCCAAGGCCTTCGGCAATCATGAACAGCTGAATTTCAAGGCCCTGGCTAGTGCCGATGGACAAGGGCGACGAGCCCAGCTCGGACAATTGCACATCGCCTGACGCCATTGCGGCGATCACTTCGGTGCCCGATCCGAACTGGCGCCATTCGATGGTCCAGCCGGTGGCCGCGTCAAAGCGACCCTCTGCCCGGGCAACCTGCAACGGCGTCGGATTGCCGAAATGGCCGATGATCACGTTTTCCGCCAAGGCGGCGCCTGCGGTCAGCGCCAGCGCGGCGGTGCCGATCAGAAGTTTAATGAGGGAAGATTTCATGTGTTGTCTCCTTGTTGGGTTAGGGTCTTGGCGCTTGCGCGCTTCTAGGTGGCGGAAAGTGGCTTGGCCTGTCCCGGTCCAGTTCCGGGACAGGCTCTAGTTCCAGATTAGACGTCGGCCTGTGGCCCGTCGCGAAGGCGACAAGACCGTGCACAAGTTGATCAAGCGTATCAAAGCCGGTGACCCCTGCTGCCAAGGCATCCGGGATCAACGAGAATTCTGTGCAGGCGATCATCTGCACGGTGCAGCCCCTGGCCAGAAGTTCAGCCGAGGCGCGCGCCAGCGTCGCACGCGCGCCGCCCAGATCGCCGCCCAGATCTCCAGCCGCCTTTATGGCACGAATGGCGGCCAGCATCGCCACCTCATCCGTTGCATAGGCAGCCGTCAGACCCGCTGCCGCACAGGCGCTGTCGAAAAGACCGACCCGGCGCACTGCCGGCGAGGCCAGAATGCCAACCCGCGCCGATTTGCCGGCAAGCCGCGCCGCCTGCGCGACGGAAAGCTGCACCATGTCGATGAAGGGCACCGTCGTCGCCGCCTTGATAGAGGCTGCGTAGTGATGCGCGGTGTTGCAGGGCATCGCCAACGCCTGCGCCCCGGCCCGCTGCAACCGAACGGCCATCGCGGCCAGCACCGGGCCCGGATCTTCGCCAGCGCCTTCCAGCAGATGACGGATACGCGACGGCACTTGCGGGTTTTGATCGACGATCAGCGGAATATGGCCCGCGTCATCGGTCGCAGGCGTTGCGGCGATGACTTTTTGCATCAGCAAAACCGTGGCCTGAGGCCCCATGCCGCCCAGAATGCCGACGCAGCGCATCGTCATGCAGCACCCTCCAGCCGAAGCTGCAGCACGGCATCGCCGATATGAGCTGCGATCAGATCGCAATCGGCCAAAGTGAAGGTCAGCGGCAGGCGCATGTCGAACAGCCCGGCCAGAATGGCATCTGTGCGCGGCAGGCTTTGCGGGGTAACATAGTGCCAACTTTGATGGGCCGAGGTGAATCCGGCGGGCTCGTTGGCACCAAACCATTTCACTTCGACGCCCACGTCAGCCAAGGCTGCCACGAAAGACCGCGCCGCCAACTGGTTCAGGCCGGGCAAACAAAACTGGATCGACGATCCGACATAGGTTTCGGCAGCGGGGCGTTGGGCCATGCGAATTTCAGGGATGGCTTGCAAGGCTGCCGCCAGCCGATCATGCAGGGCATTCCAGCCAGAGATGGCAGTTGCTATGTCAGCCAGTTGCGGGCGCAGCAGCGCCGCGCGTAAATTGTCCATCCGCGCCGACATGTTCGGGGTTTGGTAGCGAATTTCGGAAAATGCCGCCGGCGGTGGGGCGGCACCGTGGCGTTCGTACATCATGTAAGAGCCTGAAAGCATCACGGCACGGGCCATGAATTCGGCGTCGCCTGACGTCAGGAACCCACCTTCACCCGAATTCAAATGCTTGTAGGTCTGGGTGCTGAAACAGCCCGCAAGGCCGAAATTGCCGGATCTTTTGCCGTTCCATGTGGCCCCCATGGTATGGGCGCAATCCTCGATCACGGTCAGGCTTTCTGCCTTGGCAATCTGCATCAGCTTATCCATGTCACACAGATGGCCGCGCATGTTGGAGAGCAGCAAGAATTTCGCGCCGCTGGCCCGGGTCTTGTGGCGCAGGTCGTCCAGATCAATCACCAGATCTTCGGTGATCTCAACCAGCACGGGGTTGGCACCGACTGCAGCAATAGCACCGGGCACCGGGGCCAGAGTGAAGGCATTGGTCAGGACTGCATCGCCGGGCCGCACCCCGGCTGCGCGCATCGCGATTTGCATCGCCTGCCCACCCGAGGCCAGCGCCAGACAATAACGCGCGCCTTGCCAAGTGGCATAGTCCCTTTCCAGCGCCGCCGTTTCCGATTCGGCCCCCGGGGCGGTGTTGTAGCGGTGCAGCCGGCCCGACCGCATGACCGCAACCGCAGCCTCGATCGCCGTTTCCGGGATCGGCATCTGTTGGGTGAAATTGCCAGTGAAGCGCGGGCGTTGCATGGCTTATTCGGCGGCCTGCCGGTTGCCCGGTTCGGCAAAGACCGCATCATAACCAAAGAGCGCGACCGAGCCGCCGGTATGCAAGAACACCACCCGTTCGCCTTTCTTGAAACGGCCTTTGCGACAATAATCGATAAGGCCCGCCGCCCCTTTGCCGGAATATACCGGATCCAGCAAGATGCCTTCAAGTTCAGCGAACATGCGGATTGCTTCAAGCGTGTCGGCCTGCGGGACGCCGTAGCCGGGGCCGACGTAATTGCAGTCAGCGGCCACATCGGCGCGCGCAACAATGCCGGGGCAGCCCAGCTTTTCCGCCGTGCGCTGCGCCAGAGCAAAGACGTTTTCTTCCTGCTTTTGTTGCGGTGCGCGCACCCCGAAACCCAACAGCGGAATGCCCGCATTGATCGCTTTCAGCCCAACGATCAGCCCGGCCTGGGTGCCCGCCGATCCGGTTGCCGTCACCAGATGGTCGATGACCAGACCGCGATCATTGGCCTGCCCCAGCAGTTCGAACGCGCAATTGACATAGCCAAGCGCCCCGGTCGGGTTCGACCCGCCGCCCGGGATGAGATAGACCTTGCGACCGGCCGCCCGCATGCCTTCGGCGACTTTCTCCATCTCGGCCTGCATATCGACGCCGCCGGGGCGCTTTTCGGTGACCGCGCCATGCAAGTGATCCAACAGCACATTGCCGTTGAGGTTGTAGTTATGATTGTTGGACCCGGTCCGGTCTTCCAGCAGGATATGGCAGGCCATGCCCAGTTTGGAGGCAAAGGCGGCGGTCTGGCGGGCATGGTTGGATTGGGTGGCACCTTGGGTCATCACCACATCGGCCCCCATCGCCTGCGCCTCGGCCATCAGGAATTCCAGTTTGCGGGTCTTGTTGCCGCCCGTGGAAAGACCCGTGCAATCGTCGCGCTTGATCCAGATCTCGGGCCCGCCCAATTCGTGGCTGAGCCGATCCAGCCGTTCAAGGGGCGTGGGCAGGTGGGCCAGGAAAACGCGGGGAAACCGGGCAAGATGCATCGGGTGGTCCTTTTCAGAGACTTGATGAAACAGACTTTTGCAGACTGAGGTTTCGAATGCAAATTCGAAATACACCAGTTATCATGCAAGGATTGCATATTAGGAGGGGAAGATGCGGCTGGAATGGTTGGAGGATTTGCTGGCGGTGGCCGAGACCGGCTCGTTTCAGGAGGCGGCTGATCGACGCCGGCTGACGCAAAGCGCGTTTTCGCGGCGGATCCAGCATATTGAAGACCAGATCGGGGTGGAATTGTTTGACCGCACCCGCAAACCCGTGCATCTGCGCCCCGCCACGGCGGAACAGCGCGACCAGATCGCCAAGCTGGCGACCGACCTGCGCCAATTGGTCGCCGATCTGCAGCGGGGCGAGAGGATCGCCTCAAACCGGCTGACGATTGCCAGCCAGCATGCGCTGACCACATCGCTGACGCCGATGATCCTGAAAGGCATTCATGACCGGCGCGAGGATGTCTATGTGCGGCTGCGGTCGGCCAATCTGGATGAATGCTTTTCGATGCTGCTGTCGCGGCAGGCCGATATTGCCATTGTCTACCGATTGCCCGGCGAAGAGCATCCGATCAGCGCGGCTTTCGTCGAGACCCGGTCGATCGGAACGGATTTGCTGATTCCGGTGATTGCGAGTTCGGCCCGGGTGCAGTTGAATGCGGCATTTGCATCCGGCTTGCTGCCCTATGTCGCCTATCCCGGCGAGGTGTTTCTGGGCCGGATGCTGGAACGGCTGATCCTGCCGCGCCTGCGCGACATCACCCGGCCTGTTCCGAAAGCGGAAACCGCGTTGACACTGGCGGCGATGGAAATGGCGGCGGTTGGTGTGGCGGTGGCGTGGGTGCCGGGGTCGCTGGCACGCAAGCGGATTGAAGACGGCAGCCTTGCCGATCTTTCGGCGACATTGCCGTCGCACCGGCTTGAGGTGACCGCAGTGCGGCTTTTCGGCAATGCGGGCTCTGTCGCACGGTCAGTCTGGTCCGAGATCGTGGCGACTGAACAAGGATGATCGCAAGCCCCCCACCCAAGGGCGGCTTGCATTTTAAGGCCCTATGCCGCCACGCGCTGCGACAGCACCCGTGCCATGGTTTCCCCCATCGAAGACGGGTTGGGGGCGACCGTGATGCCGGCGGCGGTCAGAATTTCCACCTTTTCCTGCGCAGATTCGCCAAAAGCTGAAATGATTGCCCCGGCATGGCCCATTTTGCGGCCCTTCGGCGCGGACAGACCGGCGATATACGCGACAATCGGTTTGGTCATATGGGTGCTGGCCCAGGCCGCTGCATCAGCCTCTTGCGGGCCGCCGATTTCGCCGATCATCATCACAGCATCAGTGTCCGGATCATTCTGGAACAATTGCAAAATGTCCTTGAAGGACGAGCCGTTGATCGGATCGCCGCCGATGCCGACGGAGGTCGATACGCCAATTCCCAACGCTTTCATCTGGGCTGCGGCCTCGTACCCCAAGGTGCCGGACCGACCTACGATGCCGACGCGGCCGGCCATGTAGATATGTGGCGGCATGATGCCCATGAAGCCCTGACCGGGGCTGATGACACCTGCACAATTCGGGCCGATCAGACGCAGCTTGCGCGATACCGAGTAGCGTTTCAGAAAACGTTTGACCTTCATCATATCCTGGCTGGGGATGCCGTCGGTGACGCAGACGGCGGTTTTGATGCCAGCGTCGGCGGCTTCCATAATGGCGTCGGCGGCAAAGGGTGGGGGGACGAAGACAAGGCTGGCCTCAGCGCCGGTTGCCTCAACCGCTTCGCGCACGGTGTTGAACAGCGGGCGATCGAGGTGATACTCGCCGCCTTTGCCGGGGGTGACGCCGCCGACGACATTGGTGCCGTATTTGATCATGTCGGCGGCATGGAACGCGCCGATGCGGCCTGACATGCCTTGCACGATGACGGGGGTGGTTTTGGTGATCAGAATTGCCATTTCAGGTGTCCCTTATGCGGCTGTGCGGTTGCGGGCTTCGACGGATTTCGCCGCAGCCTCGGCCAGTGTTTCGGCGGTGATCAGTGGCAGCCCGGAGCTACGGATGATGGCGTTGCCTTCATCGACATTGGTGCCCGCAAGCCGCACGACCACGGGAATAGTAAGGCCAACCTCTTGATATGCTTGCACAACGCCCTGCGCGACCCAATCGCAGCGGTTGATGCCTGCGAAAATATTTACCAAAATTACCGATACTTTCGGGTCGGTCAGCACGGTACGGAAGGCCCGGACTACGCGTTCGGGGGATGCACCGCCGCCGATATCAAGGAAATTCGCAGGCTCGCCGCCCGCCAGTTTGATCATGTCCATCGTGGCCATCGCAAGGCCCGCGCCATTGATGATACAACCGATATCGCCATCAAGGCCGACATAGGCGAGGCCATGATCGCCAGCGGTGCTTTCACGTGGGTCTTCCTGGCTGCGGTCGCGCAGTTCGGCCACTTCGGGGCGACGAAACAGGGCGTTGGTGTCAAATGACATCTTGGCGTCCAGCGCCACCAGATCGCCCGCGCCGGTGATGACCAGCGGGTTGATCTCTACCATCACCGCATCAAGATCGCGGTAGGCGCGGTACACTGCGCGCAGGATATTGACCATTTGCGCGATCTGGCCGCCTTTCAGGCCCAATTGAAACGCCAGTTCGCGGGCCTGAAAATCTGACAGGCCAACGGCGGGGTCGATGGTCATGCGGCGCAGGGAATTGGGGTCGGATTCGGCCAGATCTTCAATCTCCATCCCGCCGTGGGCGGAGGCGACGATCATGATGCGCTCAGATTTGCGGTCCAGCACGAAGCCCAAATACATTTCTTGCTTGATGTCAGAGGCACCTTCCACCCAGACGCGGTAAACGCCTTTGCCATTGGCATCGGTTTGCTTGGTAACCAGTTGTTTGCCAAAAAGCGTGGCGGCGAAGGTTTGCACTTCGTCGGGCGTGCGGCACAGCTTAACGCCACCTGCAGCCCCCCTGCCGCCGGAGTGAATCTGGGCTTTGACAACCCAAGCGGCACCCCCCAGTTCGCGGGCGCGGTAGCCTGCCTGTTCGGGGCTATAGGCCAAGCCGCCACGCGGCACGGGCACGCCGAAACGGGCAAGAATGTCTTTGGCCTGATATTCGTGAATGTCCATTTTCTGCTCCCTTTGGGACTGTCACGCCCCCCTCCCCTGACCCCTCCCCACAAGGGGGCGGGGAAGTGCATTTTTCTGTTGCGTCCCGCCCGCTGATCCATGCGCCTCCCTCCCCCCACTGTGGGGGAAGGTTAGGGTGGGGGGCTACTTTTTCGCAGCGATGGCTTCTGCCACGACCAGCACGTTATTCGCCATTTTCTCAGACGCGGCGTCGATCATCTTGCCGTCGAGCGACGCCGCACCTTTGCCTTGCGATTCCGCGATGCGCAGTTCTTCGATGATGCGGCGGGCTTTGGTAATCTCGGCCTCGGTCGGGCTGAAGATTTCGTTGGCCAGCGCAACTTGGCTTGGGTGAATGGCCCATTTGCCTTCGCAGCCAAGTGCCGCCGCCCGACGCGCCCCGTCTTTGTAGCCTTCGGGATCGGAAAAATCGCCGAACGGGCCGTCGATGGCGCGCAAACCGTAAGCGCGGCACGCGATAACCATGCGGGAAATGGCGGCATGCCATTGATCGCCAGGGTAGTGCGGGTTCAGGCCGCCGATGTTGGTGGTGCGGGACCGCATGGAGGCGGCATAGTCGGCGACGCCGAAATGCAGCGCTTCAAGACGGCCCCCGAATTGGGCAATCGCCTCGACATTTGCCATGCCAAGGGCGGTTTCAATCAGCGCTTCCAGCATGACGCGTGTCTTGTAGCCACGACCCTGTTCGATCTGGTTCACCATCGCTTCGACCATATACAAATCGGCGGGCACGCCAACTTTTGGCACCAGAAGTGTGTGCACCTTGTCACCCGCTTGTTCCATGATATCAACGACATCGCGGTACATGTAATGGGTATCCAGCCCGTTGATACGGATCGAGACGGTCTTGCCCTTGCCCGCCCAATCAATGTCGTTCAGCGCCTGAACAGCATTGCGGCGGGCCTGATCTTTTTCCGGCGGGGCGACGGCATCTTCCAGATCCAGAAACACATAATCCGCCGGGCCATCTGCCGCTTTGTCGATCATCGTGGTGTTCGATGCGGGCACGGCCAGTTCAGAGCGTTGCAAACGCTGGCGGCGAAGCGGGTAGAGGGTATGGCTCATCTCATCTGTCCTGTTGTTGGTTTGCCTGTCAGCGGCAATATTGCAAATCTATGAGTGCTTGGTCAGCAACGCAAAGACCGCTTAGATCGGTCATCGCAAACTTGTTGCAAAGTGCAAAATGAAACCGGGTCATGCTGTAACTGCGAGAATTTACATCTTGGATATTTTGTAATATTGTAATAGCAACGAAACCCCAATTAGTGTGCGACAGTATGCAGAAAACCTTCATCGGGCCGCATTTGCGACGATTGCGAACCGAGCGTGGGGAAACCCAAAGCATGATGGCGCGTGCACTTGGCATATCGCCGGCCTATGTGAATTTGCTGGAAAACAACCAGCGGTCGGTTTCGGTGGCCGTCATGTTGCGGTTGTTTGACGCCTACGGTGTTGACTGGCGCGATATTGCGGATGATGACACAACTGCGCTGTTGGCGGATCTGCGCGCCTCGGTGCAGGATCCGATATTTGACGCTGAACGCCCCGATCTGCAGGATCTGCGCGCGGCCCTGGTGCATAGCCCGAGGCTGGCGGGGGCGTTCTTGCGCCTGCACCGGGCCTATCTGGCGACCACCGACCAATTGCTGAGCGTGGCTGAAGCGGCAGGATCGGTGCTGACGACATCCCCCGAAGCGGCGGTCCACAACTATTTTCGGCGAAACCGCAATCATTTCGATGATCTTGAGAAAGCTGCGGACGGGTTCTGGGGATCCGAAACGGTGGAAAGCGACGAGGTTTACACCACTTTGAAGCGGCGGTTGCGCAGCAGACTTGGTATCACCGTGCGGCTGGTGCAGGTGGCGGATTTGCCGGGCACGTTGCGGCAGTATGACGAAGCACGGCACGAGATATTACTGTCGGAGGCGTTGGATCATACCAATCGGACGTTCCAGCTGGTCCATATGGTGGGGCTGCTTGAACACCATGTGGTGATGGGTGGATTGATCGCGGGGTCGGGCATCACCGAGCCACGCGCGATGGCGCGGTTACGGGTGGAACTGGCGAATTACTTTGCCGCCGCCGTGCTGATGCCCTACGCGGCCTTTCTGGCCGAGGCGCGGGCGTCGAAATACGACCTGGACCATCTGGCCACCCGGTTCGGGGTCAGCTTTGAGCAAGCCTGCCACCGCGCCACAACTTTGCAGCGTGAAGGGGCGCAAGGGGTGCCGTTTTTCTTCATGCGCATCGACAAGGGCGGCAATGTGTCAAAACGGTTCAACGCGACCGGGTTTCATCTGGCAGAGCATGGCGGCGCCTGCCCGAGACTTGAGGTGCATACGTCGTTTCGCACGCCCGGCCGCATCGTGCCGCAGTTTGTCGAAATGCCCGATGCCAGCCAGTATTTCGTATTCTCACGCACTGTCGACCGCCCGACGTTTGAACGCCACGCACAGGACAACCGTCTGGCCGTGGCGATGGGTTGCACGATTGAGCATGCCGCCGATCTGGGTTACGCCGAGGCCTTCAATGCGCCCACCGCCCGGATGACCCCGATTGGCATCAATTGCCGGATCTGCCCGCGGGCCAATTGCGATCAGCGCGCCCATCAAGCCGCGATTCTGACCGAACCGGTGGATGCCCGCAGGCGCGGCGCCACGCGGTTCGATGGTTGAGCTTGCCGGTGCTTTCGGCCCTCTGTCGGATCAAGCCTTTATGCGCGTATTGCCCGGGTCATAAAGCGGGGCCAGATGCAACTTGGCAGGAACCCGGTCGGCGGCAACTTCGAGTTCATACTGCCCCGAGGCCAAAAACCCATCCGACACGCCACCGGTCTGGCGGACATAGCCATAGCCGATCGCCATATCGAGCGAATGGCCATAGCCGCCCGACGACAGCCACCCTACCCTTTCGCCATTGCGGTAGATGGTTTCGCGGCCCAGCAGGATGACTGATGGATCGCTGACGCTGAAGCCTGCCATGCGTTTCTTGACACCGCTTGCAAGTTGCGCGGCAATCGCATCGCGCCCCTGAAAAGGGATGCCGGATTTCATCTTGCAGGCCCAAGCAAGCCCGGCTTCAACGGGCGTATGGTCCGGGCCAATGTCCGACCCCCAAGCGCGGTAGCCCTTTTCCAAGCGCAGGGTTTCGATGGAGCGGTAACCTGCGTTGATGAGGCCATGGTGTGCGCCTGCCATCATTAAAGCCTCATACACCGTCACGGCCACGTCCGTTGACATATGCAATTCCCAGCCAAGTTCGCCGACATAGGTCACCCGTAGGGCGAGAACCCTGCAGCCCGCCACGGATATGTGCCGCGCGGTGCCAAAGGGAAAGCCTGCATTGGTCAGGTCATCCGGGCATATATACGACAGGATTTTGCGGGCATTCGGCCCCATCAGGGACAGGACGGTGGAACCAGCGGTGACGTCGGTAAGCTGGCAATCGGCCCCGCTTGGCAGGTTGCGCGAAATCCAGTTGAAATCGCGGGTGGCAAAGCCGGTGCCGGTGACGATGTAGAAGGCATCTTCGGCGGTGCGCAGAACGGTCACGTCCGCCTCGATCCCGCCACGGGTGTTGAGCATTTGCGTGTAGGTCAGCGTGCCAACTGCCCGGTCGATGTTGCCTGCGGCGATCCATGACAGGGCTTTGGCGGCATCCGGGCCTTTAAGAGTGAATTTTGCAAATGACGTCTGGTCGATCAGCACGGCTGATGCGCGGGCGGCCAGATGTTCGCGGCGCACGGCATGCCACCAGCCGGGGCGTTGATAGCTGTAGACGTCTTTCGGGGTTTCCCCTGCGCCGAGGTCAGCGAACCAATTTGGCCGCTCCCACCCCAGTTTTTCACCAAAGCAGGCACCGGCTGCGGCCAGATGGGCGTAAAGCGGGGATTTCAGGGTCGGCCGTGCCGATTGCATTTCTTCGGACGGCCAGGCGATGGTGTAGTGTTTGCCGTAAGCCTCCAGCGTGCGGGCGCGGACCCAATCTATGGACCTGTGCGATCCGCCAAAGCGGCGGATATCGACGGGCCAGAGGTCATAGGGCGAGTCCCCGTTGGCCACCCATTCGGCCAGCGCCATGCCCGCACCGCCACCCGATGCGATGCCAAAGGCGTTGAACCCTGCACCGACGAAGATGCCGGGTTGTTCCGGGGCTTCGCCCAGAATGAAATTGCCGTCGGGGGTAAAGCTTTCCGGCCCGTTGATCAGTTGCTTGACACCCGCCGTTTCCAAGGCGGGCACGCGGGCAATCGCGTTTTCCATGAACTGGCTGTAATGGTCATAATCCGAGGTCAGCAATTCAAAATGAAAGCCTTCGGGAATGCCATTTTGCGCCCAGGGCTTTGGGTTCGGCTCATACCCGCCCCAGACCAGACCGCCGACTTCTTCTTTCCAGTAGGTCAGACGATCAGGATCGCGCAGGGTGGGCAGGGTCGAGGTGACGCCGGGTATAGTTTCCGTCACCATATACTGATGTTCAACCGAAATCAGCGGCACATTGACGCCAACAGTTGCAGCCAAACTGCGCGTCCATTGACCGGCACAAAGCACCACCTTTTCACATTCGATAGTGCCATCGGGGGTTTCCACGCCTTTGACACGGCCATCCTCGATGATGATGCGCGTAACGGACGTATCTTCGAATATTTTCACGCCCGACATGCGCGCGCCGCGCGCCAGAGACTGGGTGATGTCCGACGGGTTGGCCTGCCCGTCAGTTGGCAGATAGGCGGCGCCTACCAGATCATGGGTGGTCATCAAAGGCCACAAATCCTGTGCCTCACGCGGGGTCAGCAGGTGCATCTCCAACCCGAAGGAATGCGCGGTGGTGGCCTGGCGTTTGACTTCCGTCCAGCGTTCGGCGTTGCAAGCAAGGCGCAAACCGCCGTTCATCTTCCAACCGGTTTGCAGGCCTGTTTCAGCCTCCAGCCGTTTGTAAAGATCAACCGAATAGCCCAGCAATTGCGTGATGTTGGCGGATGTTCGCAACTGCCCTACCAGACCTGCGGCATGAAACGTGGTGCCGGAGGTCAGCTTCTTGCGTTCCAGCAAGACAGTATCGGTCCAGCCGAGTTTGCCCAAATGATAGGCCGTCGAGCAGCCAATGATGCCGCCCCCTATGATGATCACGCGGGCAGTGGTGGGCAAGTCGGGCATCTTTGGTCCTTAGTGCGATTGAAAGGCGGAATAGGCGGCGTGAAAGCCCGCCAGATTGCCGGCGGTGTAGGCGGCATAGTCAAACGCGAGGGTGGAATGCACTTCGGAAACCATGCTCCACAGCGTTTCGCGCAGGGCTGAAGCGGCCTTCATCGCGAGATAGCTTTGCTGCACTGCCGGCGTCAGGGGGCGGTCGAAGTAGCGTTCCAGCATATGGGTTTCCTGACCGGGGGTCAGGGCATTGTTGGCGGCAAGCCCGCCCAGATCGAACAGCGGCGAATTGAAACCGGCGTAGTCCCAGTCGATCAACCAAAGACGATTGCCATCATGCAGGAAATTCGCGGGCAGCAGATCATTGTGACCAAAGACAAGGTCGATCGGACCAACCGCTGCTTCCAGATCAGCCGCTTTCGACAGAAGGTCGGGCAGCAGAGGCAGATGGCGGCTTTGTGCCGCGCGCAGGGTCGCCGCATAATCGCGGATCACATGGAACACCCAGAAGATCAGCGCGGGGCCGCGCAGATGGGTGGCAATATCGTGATGGGCACGGCGCAGCAGGGCAATGGCCTGATCCAGCATCGTATCCTGCGCAATATCAGCGGCGGCCAGCGTGCGCCCTTCGATGTATTCAATGACCAGAAGCCCGTCTTCATGGTGCAGCACCGCAGGCGACACACCTGCTGCATGTGCGGCCCTGCTGGCCGCAAGTTCGTTGAAGCGCATGATCTGATGCACGGGGATATCGGTGCCAATGCGAACCACGGCTTTGCGCGCATCGTCCTGGACCAGAAAGTTGCGATTGGTGATGCCGCCATCAAGGGCCGACACCTCGACCCGCCCTTGCCAGATCGGCAGGTTCTTGATCCGGTCTTGCGGCGTCATGGCCGATAGCCTTGCTCGGATGGCCGCCGGGGGCAAGGCGCGGACAGGAAATTCGGGCGGGCCAGAAGGGTTGGCCCGCCCGTCAAGCAGACAGATCGATCCAGACGATCATGCCCACCCATCACCGTGTCATCCAATCATTTGAGGCGTCAACAGCCCGACGCCGACTATTCCGACCTTGAAAAACCGATCGCGCAACCGGGATCGGATCAGTAAAATGACCCCTGATCACAGCACACCCGACTTCGCAGAATTTCATTGCAGCAGAGCAACCCTGATCTTGCAGTTTCATGACATTGCCAAATCTGACGTTCGGCCCGCTCTGACTTCATCTTGCGCCCGGCGATGCTGGCCTGTCAAAGATTTTGTGGTTATTTATTGGGTTATGTGGTTTTATCATCTTATCGGTAAGTCTCTTGCACCCAATACCAATGTATACCCACAATTCAGCTGAATTTATGCCCAAAAAATGAGCCAACGCGCGCGGGAAGTTCTGGATGCTCTGAGCGAAACCGGGTCAGCCCGCATTGTGGACATCGCGCAACGCCTAAGCGTGACCCAAGAGACGATTCGCCGGGTGGTATCGGGGCTGGAGCGGCAGGGGCTGGTCACCAAGGTGCATGGCGGGGTGTCTTTGAAGAACTGGGGGCTAGAGCCGTCCTTTGCCCAGAGATTTGTGCAAAACCAGACGGCGAAACGACGGATCGCAGCAGAGGTGGCCGGGTTGATCGGCGATGGCGCGTCGCTGATCCTCGATGTCGGGTCAACCACTGCTTATGTCGCGCAGGCGCTGCGCCAAAAGCACGATCTGCTGGTGGTGACCAATTCGTTGCCTGTCGCCCAGGCGCTGGTGGGGCATAATGGCAACCGGGTCTTCATGGCAGGCGGTGAATTGCGCACCCATGATGGCGGCGCATTCGGCCCCGACGCGCGGGCCTTTGTACGCCAGTTCCGTGTCCGGCATGCGGTGCTTTCGGTAGCTGGCCTTGATGCGCAGGCCGGGTTCCTGTTGCAAGATCTGCCTGAGGCCGAATTTTCGCGCACCATTATTGCCTGCGCCGACGAAGCGATCATTGCCGCCGATGCCAGCAAGTTCGGCCGCAGCGCCCCGATCCGGATCGCCGAGCCCGAGGCCTTTCACCGGCTGGTCACCGATGCCCCGCCGCCGCCCGCAATCGCCGACATGCTGGCCGAAGCCGGGGTCACTGTTACCCTGGCAGACTAGCCCGCATGACCGCCGGGCCGCCATGCTGTCAGAGTGCCGCCAGATGTTCAAACAGGCGCGCAACCCCTTCGGCACCGGGATCGACATGTCCCGCCAGCTTGTCTTCTGAAAGATAGCTGGACCGGCCAGCCTTGGCGCGCGTCATCTGGGCGGTGGCATCGGCACCGGCGCGCGCCGCCTGTGCTGCCGCCGCCCGACCGTTTGGCAGCGCCTGCAAAGCCGGGGCCAAAGCGTCAATCATGGTGCGGTGACCCGGCTCTGCGCCACCCACCTGCATCACCCGGTCAAGACCGGCAGACAGTGCCCCGATCCCGCCTTTGCCCGATGCGCTTGCATCCCCGGTGGCAACAAAGAAAATCGCCAGCAGCACCCCCGACGAGCCGCCCATGGTCTGGCTGAGTTCCATCCCGATGGCCCGGTAAAGCTGCGTCGGGTCGGCAAGTGGCAAGCGGTCAAGGGCGGCGATCAAGGCCCGCGCCGCGCCGGACAGGGTTGATCCGGTATCGCCGTCACCCGATTTCGCATCAAGTGCATTCAGATCGGCCTCGGCGGCTATCAAAGCGCGGCAACAGCTTTCAATCAGGGCGCGACGGGCAGGATTGGCCGAAGGCATCGGCTGGATCGGGCTTAGCCCATCGGGCAAGGGACGCACCACAACCGGGCCTAGCGTACTGAGCCCCGGCCAGGCATGGGGGGTGACGGGCTGTGCCAGCGCGTCAAGATCGGCCGGAGTGGCGGGCAACAGCGATACCGAAAAGCCCTGCATATCCAAGGATGTCATCATTTCGGCAGGTCCGACAATCCACTTCACTTTGCCACCAAGGCCAGATTGCGCCAGTTCCTCGGTCAGAACTGCCATCTCAAGCGGGGTTGCTCCACCAAGATTGTTCAGCAAAGCCACATGATCGCCAGCACCGGCATGGGGGGCAAGACGATCCAGCACCATCGCCATGGCAGCCTTTGCGCCAGTGAAATCAACCTGACTGATCCCCGCTTCGCCGTGAATACCCAAGCCAAGTTCCGCCTGCCCGGCGCTGATACGGTCTTCTTTGGGCGAGCCGGGCACGGTGCAGGTATCCAGCGACATGCCGATGCTGATTGTCCCGGCAATCACCCGGCGCGCGGCCTTGGCCACGTCGTCCAAACTGGCCCCGGCTTCGGCCAAAGCGCCCGCGATCTTGTGGACGAACAGGGTTCCCGCAACGCCGCGCGCCTGTGGCAGATCGGGCAAGGCCACATCATCATCGACGATCACCATCGCCACCTGCAGGCCAAAGGCCCGGGCGCGTTCGGCCGCCAAACCGAAGTTCAGCCGATCACCGGTATAGTTCTTCACAATCAACAGGCAGCCTGCCTTGCCGGTCACTGCCAAAATGCCAGCCAGCACGGCATCGACCGACGGGCTGGCAAAGACATCGCCGCACACCGCTGCGGCCAGCATACCGCGACCGACAAACCCGGCGTGGCTGGGTTCATGCCCTGATCCACCACCCGACACCAATGCGACCCGGCTTCGGTCCCAGTCAGAGCGGACGACCACCTTGATATGCGGATACCCGTCCAGCCGTGCAAGCCGCCCGTCCGAGGCGCGGATCAGGCCATCAATCGCTTCGGTCACCAGCGATTCCTTGCTGTTTATGAACTGGCTCATGGACGGCCTCCCTTACGCAATACGGTTGCCAGCGCCGTCGAAGTAAAACGGCCGGTGGGGTTGAATTTTGATGATATCGCCGGATTTCAGCGATGTATGGGCGTCTGTTACGGTGATCAGATCGGCGTTCGAGTAGGACAAATGCAGCCGGGTCTGATCGCCCAGATGTTCAACCCGCTTGACCAGGCAGTCATGTCCCTGTCCCTGCAGGATATGTTCGGGTCGCAGGCCGATACTGACCGCATTCGCCGGGGCTGCGCCAAAGATATTGGCGGGCAGGATGTTGATATGCGGCTGCCCCAGACGCCCGGCGGCATAGATGCTGACGGGCTGTTCATAGATGTCACGCGGGGTGCCAAACTGCACCAGTCGCCCCTGATCCAGCACGCCGACATGGGTCGCCATCGTCATCGCCTCAATCTGGTCGTGGGTGACATAGATAAACGTGGCGCCAAGATTGGCCTGGATGCTTTTCAATTCGACCCGCAGATCGGCGCGCAGCTTGGCGTCAAGCGAGCTGAGCGGTTCATCCATCAGATAGACCGACGGGTTGCGCACCAGCGCCCGTCCGATCGAGACGCGCTGCATTTCGCCGCCGGAAAGCTGGGTGGCCTTGTTGTCAAGCTTGTGGGAAATCTGCAGAATTTCAGCGACTTCGCCAACCTTTCGGGCAATCTCGGCCTTGGGCGTTTTCAGAAGCGGCGATTTTAGAGGAAACTCCATATTCTCACGCACTGTCAGATGCGGATAGAGAGAATACTGTTGGAACACCATTGCCACATTGCGCTGTGCGGGTGTCAGCCCTGCCATAGACTGACCCGCAATCCGGATCTCTCCTCGGTCGGGTTTGTCCAGACCCGAGACCATGCGCAGCATGGTGGTCTTGCCGGCCCCGGTGGGCCCAAGCAAAACCACGAAAGCGCCATCCGGCACCGTGATCGACAGATCAACAAGCGCTTTCGTCGGGCCAAATGATTTTGAGACGCCTTGCAGCAGAACTTCAGCCATGGCTCAAAACCTCATGATTTGCTTTGGAAATCAGTGCTTTTCCATTGGCTCGGTCAAACAGCGTCACCGATCGGGGATCAAAGTGCATTCCTGTCGTCTCACCGATCTTGACCACTACTTCTGAACCGATCCGGGCTTTGACCGGACCATGGTTTGTATCGAGTGTCACGATCTGGGTCGTCCCCAGATATTCGGATGCCACGATCCTGCCGCGAAACCCCGCAGCGTCATCCAGCCGAACATGTTCGGGGCGAACACCAAGCGTCAGGGTGCCGTTGGCGCCGCTGATCATCTGCGGGATGTCCACCTTGGTTTCAGACAGGTTGACTGACGTCGAGCCATTGCCGACCATGCCGTCGAAATCGAGCAGGTTCATCGCAGGCGAGCCGATGAATTTGGCGACAAAGGTGGTGGCGGGCCAATCGTAAATGTCTTGCGGTTTGCCGAACTGTTCGACGACACCGTGATTCATCACGACGATCTTGTCGCCCATCTGCATGGCCTCAAGCTGGTCATGGGTGACGTAGACCGTGGTCGCCCCCATCCGGTCATGCAAGGCGCGCAGTTCCAGCGCCATATGTTCGCGAAATTCGGCGTCCAGCGCGCCCAAGGGTTCGTCCATCAGGAAACAGGCAGGGTCCCGCACGATGGCGCGGCCGAGCGCCACGCGCTGACGATCACCGCCCGACAGCCCGCCAACCGGGCTTTCCAGAATTCCGGTGATGCCGAGGATTTCGGCCACTTCATTGACTTTGGCACGGACCTTGTCGCGGGGCATGCCCTGGCTGACCAACGGGTAAGAGATGTTCTTGCGCACGTTCAGATGCGGATAAAGCGCGAACATCTGGAAGACGAAAGCGATATCACGCTGCGACGCGGGTTTTTGGCTGACCTCTTCGCCGTCGATGTAAATCTCGCCTGCGGTTGGCAGTTCCAGCCCGGCGATCATCCGCAGGGTTGTGGTCTTGCCGCAACCCGAGGGGCCGAGCAGCATGAAAAACTCGCCGTCTTCAATGGTGAAAGTTGACGATTGGACAGCAGTGAAGGCGCCGAATTCCTTGCGGACATTCTTGATGACGATCTGGGCCATCGGCTACTCCGGGAAATGGCTGACGAAGATGAACATCACGGTTCCGGTCAGGGTGACGATGAAGGAATAGGTGAACAGCACAAGGGCGAAGGGTTGCATCAGCATGAACACCCCAAGTGCTATCAGTATGCTTGCAAGCATTTCCCAAGGGCCCCGGCGGAACCGTAACAAGCCGTTGATAAAATTCATCATTTACGGACAGCTCCAAAGGTGATTCCGCGCAAGAGGTGTTTGCGCAGCAGGATGGTGAAGACCATGATCGGGACGAGGAAGATCGTGGCCCCGGCAGCAACTGCGGGCCAGTCCTTGCCGCCGGTACCGATGATGGTTGGAATGAAAGGTGGGGCGGTTTGCGCGGTGCCAGAGGTCAGCAAGGCCGCAAAGGCGTATTCGTTCCAGGCAAAGATAAGGCAGAAGATGGCGGTTGACGCGATGCCGGTGGCCGCTTGCGGCAGCACGACTTTATAGAACGCCTGAAACCGTGAGTAGCCGTCGATCAGGGCCGCCTCTTCATATTCCACCGGGATTTCGTCGATGAAGCCTTTCAGCAGCCAGACCGACAGCGACAGATTGACCGCTGTATAAAGCAGGATCATGCCAAGATGCGTGTCGCTTAGGCCCAGCTGGCGGTACATCAGGAAAATCGGGATGGCGACGGCGATGGGCGGCATCATCCGGGTAGACAGGATGAAAAACAGCAAATCGTCTTTCAGCGGCACCTTGAAGCGGCTGAACGCATAGGCCGCGATGGTGCCCAGAAAGATTGACAGGAAGGTTGATCCAAAGCCGATGATCACCGAATTCATGAACCGCTCGCCATAGCGCGAGGGGCCGGTGATCACCATGTCATACTGGCGCACGATACGGTCGTAGAAGGTGGCGGGTTCGCCCAATGCGGCAAGATCTTCGGGGGTGACCCGACTGCGCGAGGTAAAGAGGTTGACGTAGCCTTCGACCGACGGGCTAAACAACACCTTGGGTGGGTAAGCGATGGCGTCTGCCGGGGTCTTGAAACCCGTTGCAATGATCCATATCAGCGGGATCAGAGTGATCACGGCGTAGGCGATGACCAAAGAACCGGCGATCCCTTTCTGGCGGTTTGACGGTTCGGTGATGGAATAGCTGCTCATCTGTCTTTCACCTTGTTCAGCGCCTTTACGTAGATCGAAGCAAGCCCGAACACCGTCACGAACAGGATGACGGCATAGGCCGAGGCATAGCCCGTGCGCCATTTCTCAAACGCTTCGCGTTTCAGATCGATCGAGGTCAGCTGCGTTGTAGACCCTGGCCCGCCGCCCGTCAGTTGCACGACAAGGTCGAACATCTTGAAATTCTCGATGCCCCGGAACAAGACAGCCAGCATCAGGAATGGCAGGGCCATAGGAATGGTGATGGTCCAGAACTGCCGCCATTTGGAGGCGCGGTCGCATTCAGCAGCCTCGTAAATGCTGGACGGGATCGACCGAAGACCCGCAAGACAGATCAGCATTACGAAAGGCGTCCACATCCAGGTGTCGACGATGACGATGGCCCAAGGCGCAAGCGCCACCTCGCCGATCATCGAGAAACTAGCCGGATCAGTGCCAGAGACGAACTGTACAAAGTAGTTAAACAGGCCGATTTGCGGCTGATAGAGAAACGTCCAGAAGTTACCAACCACGGCAGGCGACAGCATCATCGGCAGCACGATCAGCGTGGTCCAAAGATCGTTGCCGCGAAACTTCTTGTTGATCAGATAGGCCAGCGTAAAGCCGATCAACACCTGAAACACGATGGTCCAGATCAGAAAATGCGCGGTGGCCTGCAGCGAGACCCAGGTGTCGGGGTCGGTCAGGATTTTGCGGTAGTTTTCGATGCCGACAAATTCGACCGGATTGTTGGGCCGGTTGGTGCGAAAGTTGGTCAGGCTAAGCCGGATTGTCCAGATCAGCGGGAAGATGTTCACGGCCAACAGCAGGAATATCGTGGGTGCGACAAACAGCCAGGCGATGGCACGATCCGACAGGCCGCGGATACGATGTGCAAGTTCGGTCGGCGTGGCATTCGCCACGCGCTGGACCAGAGGATCGGGCATGATTCGAACTTTCCTGAGGGCGGCTTTGCCGGGAAATGATGCGCGAGACCCGATTGGCCCTCAAGAGCCTCGCGCGGTATGTTGCCCGCCGCTTGCGAGGAGCGGGCAACAATGGGGTAACATCAAGACAGGCTTGATCAGTACTTGCCTTCTTCTTCGAAGGTCGCTTTCCAGTCTGCTGCCAGACCATCAAGTGCCTCTTTCGCTGTGCCGTTGCCGGCAACCACATTGTCGTGGAACCACTTCTGCGACGATTGCAGCAAGGTTGCATAGGCTGGCTCTGCCCAGAAATCCTTGACGATTGCCATGCTGTCGAGGAAGGTTTGTGCATAGGGCTGGCTGGTGGCAAAACCGGGGTCTTCGACCACGGCGCGCAAGGCCGAATAGCCGCCCAGCTGCCACCATTTCGCCTGCACGTCAGGTTGCGCAAACCACTTGATATAGGTCAACGCGGCCTCTTGTTTTTCTGACGCCGCGACGACCGAAATCCCCTGCCCGCCCAATTGCGCGAACTTGTCGCCGTTCGGGCCAGCGGGGTTCGGGAAGTAACCCGTCACGTCACCACCGACATTGGCATCGGTGTGAAAGCCGGGCCAGGTGAAGGCAAAGTTCATCTGCATGGCAACCTGCCCTGATTTGAAGGCATCGACGCCCTCGCCCATATAGCTGTTGGACGATCCGGGCGGCACGCAGCAATCGTAGAGGGCTTTGTAGTATTCCAGACCTGCAACCGAGGCGTCAGAGTTTACAAAGCCTTCCATGTCATAGGGCTTGTCGGGATTGTCGTATTTGAAGCCAAAGCCGTAGAGAACGTTCATTGCCCCCATGGTGATGCCTTCTGACCCACGTTCGGTATAGATCGAGGCACCATAGACGGTTTTGCCATCAATATCGCGGTTCTGGAAGAATTCGGCGATCTCTTTCAGTTCGGCGTAAGAAGCGGGGATACCCAGATCGCGGCCGTATTTTTCGTTGAATTCAGCCTGCAGTTCGGGGCGCGCGAACCAGTCGCGACGGTAGGTCCAGCCGACCACATCGCCAAAGGCCGGCAACGACCAGTAGTTCGGGGTATTCTTGGGCCATTCGGAATAGCCGGTCACCGTGGCCGGGATGAACGCATCCATCGAGATGCCATTAGCATCGAAAAAGTCGTTCAGCTTGACGTACTGACCGTTTTCAGCCGCGCCACCGATCCACTGACTGTCACCGATCATAAGATCGCACAGCTTGCCACCTGAATTAAGCTCATTCAGCATGCGGTCGGCGAAGTTGGTCCATGGCACGAATTCAAACGACATTTTGTTGCCTGATTGCGCCTCATAGTCTTTGCTAAGCTCTATCAACGCATTCGCCGGATCCCAGGCCGCCCAGCACAGGGTCAGGTCTTCGGCCTGCGCCGCACCGGCAGCCCCAATCACAAGAGACAAGGCAGTTGTCGCGGCAAGATATCTTGACGTCATCGTAGTTCCTCCCGAGGTTAAACGTTTCTGGGGCAAGTAAAGACGCGCGAGCCCAGCTTGCGAATCTGCCTTTCCCTCTGTTCTTGAGACACCATAACTTTGCCGGTCAGGCCTGTCTATCCATTTCTGAGGTACGCACCTCATTTTTGTGCAAAACCCGTCCGGAACCGCAATCCAAATTGCATTAGGCAGCCTTGGGAAAGATGATTTTTAGTCAGGATCCTGCGGCGTGAGGGGCAGATTTTCGCGCATCACGATCTCTATCCGCAACTGTTCCTGCCCTGCGTCGATGGGCGTTTTGTCGATCTTGGCGCGCAAGACGCGCAAGGCAGACCGGATCAGATGCCCGACGTTCTGTGTAATGACAGCATCCATTTTTCCCGCATCCAAAGCGCTGCGCGCATGGGGGGTCAGTTCATGGCCAATGACCACAATGCGTTTTGCAAGGTTCAGGTCATCCAGCAGACGGGTGAGGGCGCCGTGACCGGAACCAAGAAGGTAGATGCCCCCGACACCCGGAAACTGGGTCAGCATTTCGGTGACAACGCCGCGCAGAAGATCGGTTGAGCCGTGATTTTCAAGCGTCGGCAGAACCTCGATCTGCGGAAACTCGCGGCCCATCAATTCGTCAAAGCCAAGCCGCCGCTCAACCGCGTCGCGCAGCAGCATGGACTGCGCCATGACGGCAACTTTTTGTGGTCCCTGCCCCAGAAACCTGCCCATCAAAACCGCACAAGTCCGCCCAGCTGCACGGTTATCTATGCCGACAAAGTGGTCGCGTTCGGTGTTGGGCAAATCTGAAACCAAAGCGACAACAGCAAGACCCTTTTGGCGAAGGGTCTTGATCGCATCCCGCAAAACAGGCGTCTCGGGCGCCATCAAGGCAACCCCTGCGACGCCTTTTTCCGGCAGTGTCATCAAAAGCGCGGCAAGCGAGTGAGGGTCTTCGGCCGGAAAACGGATCACTTCGATTTGCGTTCGCGCCGCAGTTGCCAGACTTGCAGCGGTATCCAGCTCGGTCAGCAGGGTCTCAACGAACTGGCTTTGTGTATCGGGCAGCACGAAGGCCGTGCGATAGTTTCGTTGCCGCGCCAGATTTGCTGCCGCCATATCGCGAACATAGCCCAGCCGGGCAATAGCCTGAGACACGGCAAGAACCGTCTTGCCGCGAACACCGGGGCGGTCGTTCAAAACCCGGTCAACGGTCGCAAGGCTGACCCCGGCTTCGCGGGCTATATCAATGACGGTTGGTCGCACGGCATGGTTCCCTATTCGAGTGCAAGTATCCCCTGCAAAATGAGTGACGTCAATCAGCGGGTTGATCTGCTTGATTTTGTCACTTGACCTGCCATTGTCGGACAGTTGACCAAAGGGGCTTTTTATGAAAATTGCAGTGGTGACAGGGGCTGCGGGTGGCCTTGGCCGGGCGATATCGGCAAAGTTGATCGCAGACGGCCTGAGGGTGGTCGGCCTTGATATTGATGCCAACGCTCTGGCGTCGATGACGTCGGACAGTTTTGCGGCCTATGCCGTCGACCTGACCGATCCGGCCGCTATTTCGGCCACATTTGGCAGCATTCGGCAGGCCTATGGAGGCATTGATGCGTTGGTAAACAATGCAGGCACCTGCTTCATGTCTGATTTTCCCAACATTCCTGCCGCCGAACTGGATTTGCAGATGTCGGTGAATTTTTCGTCAGCGTTTCATTGCTGCCAAGCGGCTATCCCCCTGATGACAGGCCGGAACGGGGTTCGCAAGATCGTCAACATTTCATCGAATGGAGCCTATAATTTCGATGTCTTTGACCCGCCGCATTACCGCGCCAGCAAGGCGGCGCTTGACACTCTGACCAAGGATCTTGCCCGCCGCTATGCCCGCGACAGGATCTCAGTAAATTCGCTTGCGCCTGCGATGACCCAGACGCCGCTGTTCAACGTGCTGACCAAAGATGTGCTGGCGCGTGCCATTGCGCAGATGCCGCATGGTCACGCCATGCAGCCATCCCAGATTGCGGCCTGGGTCAGTTTTCTGATCTCTGACGCGGGAGATGTCGCATCAGGCAATGTCATCATCCTCAATCAGGGGCGGGACGTGCGCTAGTCATAGACATAGGGGGCTTTTTTCAGCCTGGGCCATTGGGCCGGGCAATGGCCGTAAATGATCAAAGCATTTCTTTGCCCGGCGATGGCAAGCAGGCGCGCCGCGCTGGTGCAGGCCTGCGCGGGATTGGGCGCGGTATCGAACTTTTCATCGACTTCAGCCGGCCGGGAAATGGCGTCAGAGGTTAGCAGGACCCAACCGGTGTGCGGCAGATCAACACAAAACGCCAATTGTCCGGGGGCATGACCGGGGCTTGGCAGCGCTTGAAAGCCGGGTCCGATGAGGGTATCGGCGTCAATCGTCAAATAGGCGCGGTCCGGCCACTCCATCGGTCGATGCCCGCCGAAATACAAAGGGCGCGGCAAATCAAGTTCAGCCCTTGCCAACAAAACCGGCACACCCGGCAGATCATCAAGACCGCCGATGTGGTCGATATGGCTATGCGTCAGGATCAAAAGATCAATATCGGATATGGTAAGTCCGGCAAGGCCCAGCTGCCCGGCGGGCAGGTTTTCCTGTGTCAGTCGCAGAACCTCGCCAAATTTCCCCAGATCATCGGCGGCAGAGGCTGCCTGCGCGTCGATTGCATAGTGCTTGGGAAAACCCGTATCGATCAGCACGGCTTCATTCTGGTCGGTCCGCAGCAAAAACCCGCAGATCCCGATAATGCGACCATCGGCATGGACTTTGAACAGGCCGTAATCCAGAACCATCAGACTGATGGGCTTGCCTATCAGATATCTACCATGGTGCCCGGCGTGCATGTCTTAGCCCCCTTGGCACAAAATCAGGTGCAACCAGGATGAAAGTCAAGATCCACAGTCTTTTTCAGTATCTGCTTGAAACTACCTCCAGCCAACCCGAGGCGATCGTCGGATTTTCCTTGTCCAGATCGCCTGTCTTGGGCGATTTTCTGGCAGATATGGACCCAGGGCTGTCGCTTGACTGGAATCAGACATCATTTCAGGGTTTGCCACTGCTGCGCCAACGGGTCCTGGCGCAAGCGGGGCTGACAGAAATTTGCCAACCCGATGATGTCTTGATCACAGCCGGGGCCGCCGAGGCAAATTATCTGACAATGCGCCAACTGCTGCAGGCGGGGGATCAGATCGTCACGGAAACGCCCGGTTGGCCGCAGGCATCTGTTCTGGCAAAAGCTACCGGGGCCGAGTTGCGACTGGTCCAGCGCGCCGAAGCGACCGGCTGGCGGTTGCCGATTGCAGAGCTGGAAGCGGCTGTTTCAGGGCGGACCAAACTGATTTTTCTGTCAAACCCGAACAACCCCACCGGGCAATTGATGACCTCTACAGACCTTGCTGACATCGTCAGAATTGCGGACCGCGTCGGGGCGTGGTTGATCGTTGACGAAGTCTATGCCGGGCTTGAATGGTCAGGTCCCAGAGCGCCCAGTGTTGCCGGTCTCTATGCGCGCGGGATCACCACGGGCAGCGTCTCAAAGGCGCTAGGATTGCAGGGTTTGCGCACGGGCTGGATGATCTGCCGCGATCCGGGGTTGATCAGGGACGCGCTGATCTTGCGTGAAAATTCAAGCGAAATCATGAATATACTTGGCGAAGTCATTGCAGAAATTGCGCTTCGTCCCGAGCGTCTTTTGCCCGCGTTGACGCTTGCCCGCGAAGATGCGCAAACGCGCCTTGCAAGGCTGGATCACTTTGTCATGCACGAGACTCCGCTTAGCTGGATCAAACCGGAGGCGGGCCTGATCGGTCTGGCACGGCTGCCTGCAGGCATCGGATCAGACGAATTTGCCCGAAAACTGCTGGCCGCGCCTTACAGAACCTTTCTTTTGCCGGGCTCAGCCTATGATCAACCCAACCACATCCGGCTGGGGGTCGGCGGTGGCAAGGACGTCGATCTGGAGACCGGCCTGCAAAGACTGGCAAAGCTTTTGCAAGACTGGTGACTCATAGGGTCAACCCCCGGCCTTTGGCATGGATCGACGTCTTGGCCTGGTATTTTCAGGGCCGCGTTTATGCGAGATGATCCCCCCGATCACCAGATGCAAGGCCTGCAGATAGGCGCTGTCTGATGCGGGTGGTTCGGGCGCCTGCGGTTCGCAATTCGCCCGCGCCATCAAGCTGCCATTTCCCCAAGCCGGATGCGGCTTTCCCAGCCGTTTTTGATAGTCATGGGCCGCATCAGCCTGCTCGATCATCGTGCCCAGCAGGCTGATCTTGTGGTCAGACGGTGCAAGAAAAAGCACCCGCGCAGCAGCGATGATGTCGCCCAGCAGGATCGTTCGCATCAAACTTATGCAGTCAACTGCAGTCTGCGAAACGGTCCCGGACCAAAGCGATCCGAAATCTGCGCCACATCAATTCGGTATGGACCGACAATTCCATCGACCGTTTGCGCCGAGGCGAGATATGTCCAGGCAGGTGAAACCACGGTTTCCTCGCGCAAGATCACATCTGCCTGGATGACCCTGGCGACATAGCTTTCCGAATTCTCGCCCAGTGGCACTTCGGGCGATTGCCAGCTGTCACCATCAATCCGGGTGCGCCGGATCCACGACACAGCAATGTCCCCTGCGCCGTTTTCAACGCCTGCGATATGGGCAACGGGATAGGGACGAAGCCCGATACCATCGAATGCCTCCACTTTCAGCACGATCGCTGCATCGTCGAAACCACGGCCCGCCGCCCCGATCCTGTAATACCGGGCAAGCCCGCGCGACGATAGCGCCAGATCGATCTGCTGGGGCGCCAGATCCAGCAAGACAACCGTGCTGCCGATTGGCCATTGGGCGGGCATGATGCCGTCGCTTCCCTGCTGGCCGCGCAACCGAAGGCCAAGATCATAGGTTGACGGGGCCACCAGAACAGCTTCGGAAAACTGAAATATCTCCCAGAAGGCTGCCGATCCGTCACCGATCGCCATCGCATTGGCCCCGTTCAGCACTGCCAACTCGTCGCTGGAACTTAGTGTCCCGCCAACCATCTTGACGCGCAAGGCAGGGCCCCGGTCCCACAGGCCGGGCGGTGCGGCGGCAAGGACCGTTTCAGTGGTACCTATCACCGCCGGGGCGGCAAGAAGCCGGTTCAATTCGTAGCCTGCATCCGCAGCTGCGCTCCAGACAGCCACTGACCCGGGCCATGGATCTGCCGTGGCCGCAACATGCGGGGCATATGGCACCTCGTCTCCGTTCAGCAGCGGCAAGTCCAGAAATACCGGAAAAACCGGAACCGGCGCGGTGAATGCACGCGGGATCACCCGTTCATCAGCACCGTCGCTGGGCTGATAGAGACCCGCCTCGACACGGACGGCCTCAACCAGCTGCGCTTCGGCCTGATCAACACGGTCAATCCGGTAGCGTCGCCCGTCCAAAGTGACAATGTCACCTGCCCCCAGCCGCAACACGGATTTCGGCAACGAAAACCGCGCGGTGTCGCGTGCGACGCGTGCCTCAGCCAACCATCGCTCGGCAATGGATCTGGCTTCATTTGCGGTCAGCACCAGACTGAGATCAGTTTGTGACACGTTCAGGTTCGTCTCATCGGGAAAGATCGCCTCGGTCTGGCGCGCTTCATAGCTGCCCTCGCCCTCGACAAAACCCAACCTGATCCGGCCTGCCATTTCTGCCTCTGGCGCGCGGACAGTCTCGATCGTGCCTTCCAGATCGCCGGATCGCGCCAGCAATGACCGGTCCAGAACTGCCGCCACCCGCCCATCGCGCATCTTGAACAGCAAGATCCCGTCGCGTTCCAGGGCTTCCATCCCGTAGGCCAGCATCAACGGCTGCAGTGCCGACCTTGCAGAACTGACATCGGCCTGCGCATACCCCCGAACCAGACCAAAGACTTCGGACACATCAAAATCATCCACATTTGATCGTTCACAGATTTCGGCAACAACGGACGCAAGCGCCTGCGTTGAAACCCGGCCATTCAGCCAATGCCCCCGGGGATAGTTCTCGCCATCACTCCATAAGGGGTTGCCCGGAAATTCCGGAAAAGGGCGCGCATCCCAGGCCCAGGCGTGGGCATGATCCATATCAAGCATCGGCCCTGCGTAAATCGCGGAAACCGGGTTGTTTTCGGTGTCAGACCAGTATTCTGCCTGCGCCCGCAGATATTGCATCTGTATCAAATCATCGCGCCGTCCGTTTGAAAACGCTGGCAAGCCTGATTCCGATGACTTGGCATCAATGAACCGGTTCGGCTGGTTGGCGCCCTTATCAATGGCAGCACAGCCGTATTCGGTGAACCGGAACGGTTTGGATCCCGGCACCCAGGCGGTCGGCACCAAAGACCGGATACCGGCACTGCGATCAAAATGCTGGTTGGACCACCAACCTTTCAGATCCTTGTAGCGAAACACCCAAGGCTCGCCATAGGCGCCATCCGTGATCGGCAACCTGACCTGCGCTTCAGCCCCCTCCGGGCTGTCATAGTACCAGTCATAGCCTTCGCCACCGCTGATATTGGCTTTCAGGTAGTCAAGCCGGTAGATAGACCCTTCCCCCGCATCGGCGTGATCCTCGCCATCGCGCCAATCCGAGGCCGGCATGTAATTGTCGATCCCGATGAAATCGATATCCGGATCAGCCCACAAGGGATCAAGATGGAAATAGACATCGCCACCGGTTTGGTAGCCGAAGTATTCGGTCCAATCCGCCGCGTAGCTGATTTTCGTAGCGGGCCCAAGAATTTCGCGTACATCTGCCGCAAGTTGACGCAACGCCTGAACCGCAGGAAAGCTGTCCGCTGCACCGCGTATCTGGGTCAGACCGCGCATTTCCGATCCAATGCAAAATGCGTCAACCCCGCCTGCCAATGCGCAAAGCTTGGCATAGTGCAAAACAAAACGCCGGTATTTCCATTCGACCGGGCCGGAATAGGCCACAGCGCCCGAAACGATAGAGAAATCAGCAGGCTCTGCCGTTCCAAAGAAGGCGGCAACTTCAGCCTCTGCTGCCGCTGTCCGGTCGGTTGATCCAACCTGGCCCGACGCTTTTGCCAGTGTTATTCTGCCGCGCCAAGGCAAGACAGGCTGGTCAAATGCATCTGAGGCCGGGTCCGGCAAACCATTGAACGCCAACTGATCCATCAAGATGAAGGGATAGAACATCACTTCCTGACCATCTGCACGAATGGCTTGAATTGCCTCGATCACCGAAGCATCGGCTGGCGTTCCGCCATAAATCGATTGGTCGTCAACCCTTGGCACTTCGACGGCTTGCGCCCGTGCGACACCGGAAACACGCCAGGGCATGCCAATTCCGTCACTGGTGATCTGCTCGACTTTGGGTTGCACAAGGCAGGTGGCACAGCGCAGATCGTCGCCAAACCACGACACCACAAGTGACACCGATCCACAATTCGGCAATTCGGCCCGCAACTGATCCAGCGACGTTGCAAGATCGGTTTTCCCGCTGGCCGAATTTACATTGGCAGATCGGTTTGCCCCAAGCCCCTGGCTGTAATGCACAGGCGTTGTTGCCAGCGCATATTCGCCTGTACCAGGGACCAGTGCCACGCCGCGCACTGCGCGCGGCAAGTCGACCACTTCGTCCGCGAACCCGCCCTGCGCCGGACGAACCACTTCAAATGTGAACTGTGGGACACGGTTGCCAAAAGCCGACAATTCCAGGTCTTCGATCACCACATAAGCAATGCCCCGGTAAGACGGGGCAAGGCCTGCCCCCTCAACTGCCGAGATCTTCGGATCGGGCAATTGTGTTTCTGAACCCGCGTAGATACGCAGGTTCAATGTGTCCGGTGCCACTTCAAGGCCGTCCGCCCAAACCCGGCCTACGCGCGTGATTTCGCCCTCGCATAGGGCCACCGCCAGACTGACAGAATAGGAATACTGCGTCGTGGTTGGACGCGGTGCCCCTTTGCCACCCGAGCTGCGGGTGTTTTCCTGAAACTCCGTTGCCCAGATCACTTGTCCGGCGACCCGCATCCGGCCCCAAAGCTGGGGAACTGATGACCCCTCGCTTGCCCCCATCAGACGAAACCGGTCTATCCGTCCGACCTCGATCGCCTCGGAACCCGATCCCAGCAATCGTTGGTCGATCACCCGGCCAAGCGTTGCTCCGATAGCCCGGCCGATCACCGCACCGGACAGGCCCAGAACCGTGCCGCCAAAGCCGGTTCCAAGGGCCGCCCCGGCCGCAGAAAGCAGAATAGTGGCCATTCACCGCACTCCCGTCGGAAATTCAAAACGTGCCGCCACCCGTCGCAGCCAAGGCGCAGACAGCGGGCTTTCGATCACCCCATGCCCGGTATAGGCATGGATAAAGCTGGCCTGCGGTCCAACGCCGGACACGATGCCAAGATGCTTGGCGATGCTGCCCGTCCGCATTCGGAACAACAGCACATCACCCGGGGACAGGTCCCGGCCCGGCACCTCGATCAACCAGCGTCGCGCGGCCTGCAAGAGCGCCTCATTGTTTCCAGGTTCAGCCCAATCTTGGGTGTATGCGGGTACCGTTTCCGGTTCAGGCCCGCAAATGGCGCACCAGACGCCCCGCATCAGCCCCAGGCAATCTGTTCCCGCGCCACGCATCGCGGCTTGATGCACATAGGGTGTACCGATCCACCGCCGCGCTTCGCGCACTGCCGCCTCTGCCACTGTCACCGCCATCAGAACGACCCGCCCGTATCGGGAAACAGGCTGCGCCCTTGGTTGGCGCGCGACGAAACCGGATAGGATGTCAGCCAATCCTCACCCGGAATATGCGGAAATCCCCGAAAATTCGGAAAATTTGCAAATTTTGTCCGGCAGGTTTCCGCCCTCTTGTCACAGCCCGCCTCGATGCGGATCAGATCGCCCACGACCAGCTCGGCGCCAAGAGATTGCCAGATCTCCACGTCCCGCCCACCGCCGACGATGCGGTCATTCTTCACCACACCGATCAGCCCCGCCGCAAGGCCGGTGACCCCGACCAGCCGACCGCGCTCAAACCAGCGATCGTCAAAGCCGCCAAAACTCGCAAATCGAAAGATCCGCTGATCTATCACCTCTTCAACAGCGCGTTCGGTGAAATAACCGGGCTGCGTCAGATCAAACCGACACCGGCTATCCCCCAGAACTGCCGAACAGCCCCGCTGATACGCCAACCCCTGTGGTTGGTTCAGCGCCTCGGTCAGGCCGCGCAATTCAGCCTGAAATCCGCCGCCCGCCCGCATCACCTCGCCAAAAGACCCGCGAAACTGCAAGACACGTTCGTCCAGATTAGCCCAGTTGACCAACCAGGCGCGCACCTCTGCCCCGTCAAACCGCCCGGCCAGCAGATCGGCCTCGGTGACCGACGCGGCTGACAAGGCCCCCATCGCCTCTGTGTTGTCCACCGACAGCCCCGTGGTCTGCTGCAAAGCGCGCGCCGTCAGGCCGGAACTTGCCAGAAACGTAACGCCTTCGAACGCCAGATCGCGGTCATGGTCGGTAAAGCCGTAAACCGTACCATCCCGGCGCGTCACCGCCCAGGCCCGGCAGACCGTGCTGGCCCCGCTGGCCAGATGCGCGTAAAGATCTTCTGCACCGCTCATCAGACCCGAACCTCCACAACTGGCACATTCGGCACATCACCCGCCTGAAACGACTGAACCGAGGTCTGAATGCGGTCGGTGTCAAACCGCACCGGCACATCAAACTCGAACCCGGCAGTAACCTGGACATCGATCGCCGGGGGGACGGCAAAGCTGATCAATCCGGTCGTGCCATCGACGGTATACTCCAGACCATCAACCTTGGGGTCGCCCGCAACCGCCACCCGCACCGTCCCGATCACCGGCTTTATGATCGGGCGCACATAGGTTTGCTGCCCCGATCGGTAGGTCTTGGACACTGCAAAGACCGTTCGCACCCCATCACCAAGACCAATCACCTGATCCTCATGCCCGACAGTTGCCGAGGCAGCACAAGACTTGAAATCTGACCAGTCCTTCCAGCGAAACCCGGCCAATTGGCCGCGCCGCGCTTCGAAAAACGCGATCAGCGCCTCTACGTCGTCCAAAGACCGCAGACCAATGCCCGCATCATAGCGACGGCGCGCATGTTCCCAGGGGCTGTTGCGTTCTTCAAAGCCATTGGCCAGCGTCACGATCTCGGTGCGCCGCTCTGGCCCCCCGACTGACCCGAACGACAAGTTGGCCGGAAACCGAACTTCGTGAAATTCCATGATCTGCCCCTTATCTGTTCCGCTGACCGCGCGACAAGGCGCGTTGTGCCTGTGCTGCAATCTGCCCTTGGCTGCGCTGAAATCCCTGCACATCCGGGGTCGAGATATTCATCACAACTGTTACCGCACGGTCGCTGCCGCCGCCTGCCTGCACGCCAAGCCGGCCATCGGGCCCGCGCGCAAGCGGCATCACTGCCTCCGGCCCCGCCTCGCCCATCAATCCGCGCCCGCCACGCATCGGAAACTGGACCGGCCCAGATACGATGCCGCCCTGCGCAAAGGGCATCACCCGGCCCTGACTGAAGGCTGATCCCTTTTCGAAAGGTAACAGGCCGCTCAGAACCGAATTCACCCCATTGGCAAGCAATCCCCCCAGCGCGCTTTGCACCGGCTTTATCGCAATGCCGAAAACCGTATCGGCAATCGTCTGGCCAACTGATTTCAAGGCATCCGAAAGCTTTGCACCATCAAACACCAGCCCGTCGAATGCGCGGCGCAAACCGCCGCCGATACCAGCTGACAGGGTGTTCACTTCCTTGCCGGTAAACAGCAATGTGTCGCGCATCCGCGCCAGTTCGCCGTCAAACGCCGACACCATCACAGCGGTGCCTTCCAGCGACGCCTCCAGCGCTGCAATCTGGTCTTCCAATGTCTCGAACTCAGGCATCGTTCCGTCCTTTCCCTGCATCTGGATACGCCGCGGCCAATTCGGCCAACCGCGCCCTTGTCAGGGGTGGCGCGGTGTTGTCCGCCCCCAACATGATCCGAAGCTCGATCGGCGATAGCCGCCAGAACGCCTCCGGTGCCAGCCCAAGTCCCTGCAGCCCCGCCCGCATCAGACCCGCCCAGTCAATCAGGCTCATGTCTCACCCGGCAGCGCAAAGGCCCGCGCCAGCAATTCGGCCGCCGCGCGCGCCGCCTCGACCGGCCCGCCGCCAATTTCGACCGTGCGCAGATCGGCCGCTGATCCGTTCCAGCCGCCACCGCGCAACCCCGCCACAATCAGCGCCAGCACATCGCGGCTGCTGATCCGCCCGCTCTCGAACCTCTCCACCAGGTCAATCAGCGATCCGGTCTCAAGTGCGGCTTCCAGCTCGGCCAACGCCCCAAGTGTCAGCTTGGCCACGTGGCGCTTGCCATCCAGCCAAATCGCCACTTCTCCTGCCCAGGGGTTGGCCATCGCCGCCCCCCCCATCAAAGCGCCGTAAAGGTCAGGACGCCCGCCGAAGCCATGCTCATCTCATAGGTCGCCTCGCCATTGTGGCTGCCGGCATATTCAATCGACGCAATCTGGAACGCACCTTCGATCACGCCGAAATTCGGGATGATCACCTGAAACCGCGGCACTTCGCCGTCAAAGAAGATCTGCCGCGCGCGTTCATCCGTATTGGCATCGCGAAACACGCCGGATCCCGAAATGGTGGCGGACCGAACCCCAGCCCCCGCCAGCAATTCGCGCCAGCCGCCGATGCTTTCCAGACTGGTCACATCCACGGTTTCCGCGTTGAAACTGATCCGCGTCGCGCGCAGCCCGGCGATGGTCACGAACTGCCCGTCGCCGATCAGGTCCAGCTTGATCAACAGGTCTTTGCCACTTTGAACAGCCATAGGAACTCTCCGATTTTATGGAACGGCTGCCGGGCAACTCCCGTAAGCCTATGAATTTGCTTAGTCCTGAACGCGCGCCATGAAGGTAAGATCAATCCGGCGTGTGTCCCCGTCTGCAATTCGCCTGGCCGCCGCCCGCATGAAATGCAAGCTGACAAGACTGCCCCGCGCCAATGTCATCGGCGCATTGACCAGCGCATCCGACACCCCCACCGCAATGGATTTGGCGGCTTGAAACCCGGTTGCATCGCTGATGACCGATACCTGTAGCCGGTGCTCGGCCCCACCGCCCGACTTGTCGGATCGATCCAGCGCATCTTCCGGCCCGATCAGAACGAAGGTACCGGTACCGGCACCGGGTGGCACCGCGTCGTAGACCGGAACCCCGGCAAGGGGCACCGATGCGGTAAGCCGGGCGAAAATCGCCGCCTGCAAAGCCGCCGCAACACCGTAGCTCATGCCGGTACCTCCTCGCGGGAAAAGCACATCAGATAATGGCCTTGCGTGTCGCGCTCGGTGACCGCAAGGATCAGAAACAGGCGACCGCCATCACGAAACCGCTGGTCCGGTCTTGGCCGGGACGGCGCACCTTGCGGCGCTGCCCGCACGGTGATCCGGAACGGGGTTGTTGCGAAGAACGCCTCTTCACCCGCCACATCGCGCCCCGCCCCTGGCACCACTTCGGCCCAAAGCGTGCCCAGCGTAGCCCAGCTTTCGCTGAACCCGCCGGACCCATCGGCCAGCCGTACCACCCCTTCAAGCGTCAAGGGCCGGTTCAGAACAACACCCGTCATGCCATTCCCCCACCCAAAACCCGCACCGTCCGCCAGCGTTCGATCAAGGTCACGACGCCGAACGGCAAGCCGCCATCGAGGATGCCCGTTTCATTGCGATGCTCGTAGTATTCCGCCGCCAGCAGCAGCACAGCCTGCGCCAGATCCGGCGGCACTGCGTCCCAGGCCGCGCCGAACCCTGCGTCAAAGATCACCTCCGCCCGCCCCGCCATCGGCACCAGCGGCAAGGCCGATCCGGTTGCCACCAGCTTTGGGCGATGGGTGTCCTGCACCAGCTTGTAGCGCGATGGATCTATCACAGTGGCCACATCGGCCGCGTCTATCAACGTCAAGGAAACGAGGATCGTCACCGGGGCTACCGGCAAGGCCTGCTCGCTTCCGGTGCGCCAATCCTCGATCGTCCACTTGAACCGCCGGGCGATCAGCATCTTGCCGATCCGCCCCTCGATGGCCGCGATCGCCGCACGCAATGTGCTTTCCAGCAATCCATCTTGCAACGTATCGTCGGCAAAGCCGGTGCCAAGTCTCAGATGGGCCCTGAACGCCGCTATGGGCAAAGCCAGCGTCGGTATCGTGGTCTGCTCGATCAATATCATCGCAACTTCTCCGGTTTCCCCGTGGTTCATGGACGCGCACCCCGCGCCGCTCGGACGGAGGGGGAGCAGCTAGACGGCGCGGCATAGGCCGGCGCGCGCCCACTACCCGCCGCCCCGTCAGGGGCAGCGAGCCTCGTGGCGCTGGTCAGGACACAGCGATTTTCAACAGCTTGATCGCCGCAAAATCGCTGACGTCACCGCCGACACGCTTGAGCGCATAAAACAGCACATGCGGCTTGGCCGAGAAGGGGTCGCGAAGCACCCGGACGTCGGGGCGTTCCGCGATCGTGTAGCCGGCGTTGAAGTCGCCGAACGCGATGGCATAGGCATTGGCGGCAATATCCGGCATGTCTTCGCAAACCAGAACCGGATACCCCATCAGGCGCGACGGCTCGGCCAGTGCAAGGCCATCCGACCACATGAAGCGGCCATCGGCATCCTTCATCTTGCGCACGGCACCCGCTGTCTTCGAATTCATCACGAAAGTCGCGTTTGCACGGTAATCAGCGGCCAGCGAATAAACCAGATTGACGATGGCATCCGCCGAGTTGGTCGGCGCAAAATCGGCCGCCGCTCCGGTCGGGACGTAACCGATGTTGCCCCATGTCCAGGTCGCATCCGCAACCTTTGGCGGCAGCAAGAAACCCTTCGGCTTGTCGATGCCGTCGCCGTTGACAAACGCCGCAGATTCCGCCCGGATGAAACGCTCGGCGATCTTTCCGGCAAGCCAGCCCTCGACGTCAAAAGCACTGTCATCCAGCAAACGCTGGCTGGCCTTCGGCATCGCCGACAACTGATGCAGACGGATCGAGATGCGCTCGATGATCGGCGTCGCGGTTTCCGTGGTCGACGCGGTTTCCGTCGCCCAGCCCGATCCTACGTCCGAGCGGTCGATCAGCACGTCAAACGACGTGGCCTCGACATTCACGACATTTGCGATCGCGCGAACCGACGCCGTCGATGACAGCATCGACATGATGGTATCGGCGGTTTTCGGGTCGATCAGATAGCCGCCATCCGCAGCGACTGCCGTGCTCAGCGCTTTGCCTTCCAAGGTCAGCCCGCGCAGGCCATCATCATCGCCCGAACGCAAGTAGGCGCCAAAGGCTTTCTTGTGGGGCACATCCACATCGGCATTGGCCTGCAACGCAGGGCGCCCGTAGGTCATTGTCTTTCGATCCAGCATGGTCTGTCGCTCTTCCTGTTGTTGCATTGCAGTCTTTACTTCACCCTGAAAGATATTGAATTCTTTCATAAAACCCGTCATGGCGGCTTTCACGTCCGCAGCCGGTCCGGTTGCCTGAGGCGCCTCTGCCCCAGGCCGTGATTTCGTCTCGGTCATCCAAATCTCCTCTGCGTTTCAGTCCTTGATGCGATGCTCGCGCAGTTGCGCCAGACTTTCGCGCGCCTCGTCAAAAATGGCGGCCAGATCGCGCCAGCTTTCGTCGGAACTCTCAGCCTTTGCTGCGACGCGGGCTTCTGCCAGCATCGGAAAGGTCACCAGTGACACTTCCCACAGCTCAACTTCGGCCAATAACCGCTGCCCCTTGGCATCACGTTCCGCCCGCAGCGTTCTGTATCCAATGGACAATCCGTCAATCGCCCCCGCTGCCAGCAAGGCCGCCGCTTCCCGGCCCCGCTCAACTTCGCTCAGGATGCGGCCTTTCACATACAGGCCTTTGGCGTCTTCGCGCACCTCTTCCCAGACGCCAATCGGCTGGCCAGGATCATGCTGCCACAGCATCTTGACCCGCCGCCCCTGCGCCGCCAGCGCCTTCAGAGACGCCGCATAAGCGCCGCTCTGTACCGTGTCGCCGCCCTGGTCACGGTGGCCAAACAGCGAAGCGTAACCTTCAACCACATGCCCGTCGGTCACCAGAATTCCGGCATCTGGGCGGTGGAACTTGCGTTCCGGTGCGCCAAAATCATGAATATTCGCCATTTCTTTCACCTCATTGCTGCGGTCAAAAGCGTCTCTGCCACCTGCGCCAGCAGAAAGGCAGCCACGCCGTAAACACCCACCCAGATGCGCTTTTCCAAGCGGTCCAGGGCGCCTTCAATCTGGCCAAGCCGGTATTCAAGCCCCGCCCAACGTTCTTCAGCCACCCGTTCGTTGGCCTCAATTCGGGCCGAGGCCGCGTCAAAACTGTCGTATAGATACCGCGATCCCGCGGCTTCCTTGCGCACCGTCATTCATCCGCAACCCGTGGCAGGCCCAGCAACATCCGCTTTTCCGCCTCGGTCAGAAAAGTAGCCGCCCCGACCCGCGCCCATTGCTGGTCGCGCTCCACCGCCAATGCGGGGATCTGGTCCAGATCGGGCTTCAACTCCACAAACTCACCGCTGAACCCCGACAGCCAATGCGAAATCGCGGCGGTAACTTTCCAAACCACAGGCAACACTGTCAGTCGGTAAAACGCCCGGTTTGCTTCCTGGTAGTTGGCGTAGGTGGCATCTCCCGGAATACCCATCAGCATGGGTGGCACCCCGAACGCGATGGCAATTTCGCGCGCCGCCGATTCCTTGGTTTTCTGAAACTCCATGTCAGACGGGCTAAATCCCATCGGTTTCCAATCAAGGCCGCCTTCCAGCAACATCGGCCGCCCGGCATTGCGGGCCCCTTGATGATGCGCCTCCATTTCGGAAATCAGCCGGTCATACTGATCGGCTGACAGCTGCGATTGCCCATCAGCACCCTTGTAGACAATCGCCCCCGATGGCCGTGCCGCATTGTCCAGCAAGGCCTTCGACCACCGCGCCGCCGCAACATGCACATCCACCGCCACCGCCGCGGCCTGCATCGGCGAAAAGCCGTAATGGTCATCTTGCGGGTGGAAAGTTCGGATATGGCAGATCGGCGCTACGTCGCCCGTCATGTCAAAGCGGTGCTTTCTGGCCCCCACCGTATAGTCATAGGCCACAGGCCAGCCATCCGCCCCCGGCACCAATGCCATCCGGTCAGACCGCAGCACATGCAATTCCCCCGGCAGCAGTGCCGGTCCTGGAACCGCTTCCAGATAGGCATTGCCCGATAACAACAATTGGCCGTAAACCGCTTCCAGAAACTCCGCCCGCCCCTGCGCCAAATTCGGCCGTGCCAACAGGTCCAGCAACGGATGCAGATCATAGCGCCGGTTGCGGTCTTGCAGATTTAGCGGCAAGGCCGCTGCCGCTTCAGCAATCAGCTTGACCGCCCGAAACCCGATCGGATTGCCAAGAAACCCGGTTTTGGTCAGGCTGACCACATCGCGGGCACTCCAGGCCACGCGCCCCGATCCCTGATAGGCAATCACCGGCCCTGTGGCGGATGCTTTTTGTTCCGGCGCTGGCCGCTGCTCCGTCCGCCGCAGAAAATCGAACACCATGCCACCTCATTTTTCATCAGGCAAAAGCCCACCCTGCCAAGACCCGGACCGGCTCCCGACGCTTTTCGTTCTGGCCTGAACTCAGGCACTGATCTTGTTGACATCACTCTAACCCAGGGTTGGAAAACATCCGTTACCGCAGCGCGCGCTGGTTCGGCTTCGCCGCAACCCCTCGCTTTCATTTTGGCAAAAATATCCTCGCCGAAGGCCAGAAAGTTTACTCTCCCAGCGTCCGCATTCTTGGCCTGCGCCAGGTCTGTGCGGGCTCGATCATCACATCGGTCAAAGCCCAGACCAGCGCGTCCACCCGGTCCGGGCTGCCCCGTCCGCGATATCCTTGCGCGGTCATGCGGCACATCTGATCCTCCAGATCGCCAAGCCCCCTCAGATGCGAAACCCGCCCCTGTTCATACAAGGCCGCCACCGGTTCTGCGCGGGCCACCTTACCCCGCGATGCACGCACCGCCCGATATGACACCAATGGGTCAATCTGGCGGATGACCGATTCCACCAGATCACCGCCCTGATTGACCTCGGCCACCAGCCTGTCCGCGCCATGCCGGCGCAGTGCTTCCAGCGCCACCCGCGCCCAGGCGTCGGGACTGGCGCCCTGCACGGATGCATCCTCCAGAACCACGGCCCGCCAATCCTGCGGCGGCCCGTTGGTGCAGGCCCCCACCACCACTATTCCACAGGCATCAGACCCTCCGTGCCCGGTCACCGGCGGGTCAATCGCCACCACTATCCGGTCCAAAGCCGGGGCTGCGTCCTTGCGCTGCGCCTCCAGCCGGGCGCTGGTCCACAAAGCACCCTCCTCATCCTCCAGCATCAGCCCGTCCAGTTCCTGCCGCCCCATCCGGGTGCCTGCATAGCGCGACCGTACTTCCTCCAGAAATGACGCCGCCAGATAGGCCCGGTTGGCCTCGGTAGGGGCATGGGTCAGAACAGTTGACGGGTTTTTCAGGATCGCCTTCAGCGTTGCCACATTGCGCGGCGTGGTGGTCACCACCTGCTGAGGGTTGCGCCCAAGACGCAGCGCGAACTGCAACATGTCCCAGGTCTCTTCCGCCCGCTTCCACTTGGCCAGTTCGTCCACCCAGGCCGCATCGAACTGCGGCCCGCGCAGGCTTTCCGGCTCATGCGCGGAAAACAACTGCGCCACTGCACCATTGGGCCAGACCAGCCGCTTGCGGCCCACCTCCCAGTCCGGTCGCCGGTCGGGGGGCGAACAGGCCAGAATGCCACTTTCGCCAAACACCATCACTTCACGCGCCTGATCAATGGTTTCGGCCACCAGTGCCAGATGCCGGGCACGCCCCGCATCCTGTGGCCCGGCGCCTTCAACCTGACTGCGCACCCATTCTGCACCGGCGCGCGTTTTGCCAGCCCCCCTGCCCCCCATGATGACCCAGGTTTTCCAGGCTCCTTCCGGCGGAAGCTGATGCGACAACGCCCAGAACTCGAACATCCACGGCAGGGCAGCCAAGGCATTCTCGCCCAGGCCTGCCAGAAACTCATCCACCACTTTCGGCGTCGCGGAGGCAAGCCAGGCGGCGCCCGATTTCATCCCGCGCCGCGTCAAAGTCGAGCGTCCCGCCGGGGGCGATCCCACTTGCATGCTTGCGAAGCTTGTCAACTCTTGTCCTTTCATCCATTGCAACCTGGAACGCCTGCTTCAGATCCTTGACCACTGCGGTCGCCGCTCTGATGTCTGCCGTCTGCCCGTCGCGAACCGCTTTCAACGTCCGCGTCAGTTCTTCGGCTATGTCCCGGTAAAGCCCTTCAGCTGCCGCCAGCAAATCCACCGGCGGCTCATCCCCTGCAGAGAATTTTATTGTCATCTGTCGTTCTAACCGCCTCTCATGCCACTCCCGCACGAGCAAATCAAAAAACGGCACCGGGGCTGCCCCCGGGCCGTTCAAATGCTTCTCCTAGCATCAGAAATTTCTACTACAGAGCGTTCGCAATGTCAAATACACGCCCCTCGGTTGATCGGTCGCCGTCTTAACCAAGTCTTTATGCGACAGCCAACCTGCAGCCGGTCCAGGGGCAGACTTGGCCCCGACTGTTCAGTCCCCCTGAACCCCGGTTGCCCCTTCCACACCCTGTGCCGCCTCGATGGCGCGCCACTTGGCCACGTTCACATTATGCTCTTCCAAAGTGGCCGCAAAGGCATGTCCGCCAGTGCCATCCGCCACAAAAAAGATATAGGGAGTCGTATCGGGGTTCAGCGCCGCCTCGATCGACAGCTTGCCCGGGTTCGCAATCGGGGTCGGCGGCAGCCCATCAATCACATAGGTATTGTAGGGCGTCTCGCGCCTAAGCTCGCTTTGCCGCAACCCCCGGCCCAGCGCGCCCTCACCCTTGGTCAGCCCGTAAATCACCGTAGGGTCGGTCTGCAATTTCATCCCCTGCGCAATTCGGTTCAGGAACACGGATGCCACCTGCCTGCGCTCCTCCGGCACCCCGGTTTCCTTTTCCACAATCGACGCCATGATCAGCGCCTCCTCGGGCGTCTTGTAGGGCAGATCGCTGGCCCGCGCGGCCCACATATCGGCCAGGATCAGTTTCTGGCTGTCCTGCATGGCAACCAGCAAAGCCGTCCGGTCGCTGCCCTTGTCCACTTCATACCCATCAGGCGCCAACGAGCCTTCGGGCGGAATCGCAGCCACGGCCCCTTCCATGAAATCTGCCCGCTTCAGACTTTCAACCACCTGCCAACTGGTCACACCCTCGGCCAGGGTCACCTGCCAGCGCATGTCATCATCCGCTGCAGCCTCGATGTATTCAGCGGGGATGGCATCCGCAGCCGGATCAAACTTCACCACATCGACATAGCGGTTGTCGGCCGGATCCAGTTCACGCAGAACGATTTGCGAACTGGTCACACCGATCCGGAAATTCACTTCGCGGCCGCAGGTTGATTGCCCGCCCGCTGTCAGAATATCCAACACCGCCTGCATTGAAGACGCTGGGGGCACCAGATAGCTGCCAAACTTCAGCCCGGCCGCCTTTTCCGAATAGTCCGCCCCGATCCGGAAGATGCGCGCATCGCTGACCGCACCTTGATCTTCCAAAGACCGGCTGACGGCGCTCAGCGAGGCCCCCTTTTCAACCTTTACACAGACCGACGCCGCCAGCGGCCCGGCTTGGGTAAACTGCTTTCGCCCCCAGGCCAGAGTCGCCGCCAGCGCGATCAGGGCCACAATGAACAGCGTCAGCGCGTTTGAGGCAACAGACCGCCACATCAGCCAGTCACCCGGCCAAGAACCAAACTCGCATTGGTGCCGCCAAAGCCGAACGAATTTGAAAGCGCTATGTCAATGCGCCGTTTGCGCGCAACATTCGGCACCAGATCGATCACCGGCGTCACCGCCGGATTGTCCAGATTGATGGTCGGCGGCGCCACCTGGTCGCGCAACGCCAGAATACAGAAGATCGCTTCAATCGCGCCCGCCGCCCCCAGCAAATGCCCGGTCGCCGACTTCGTCGATGACATCGACGCATGTGCGGCCGCATCCCCCATCAGCCGCTCTACCGCCGCCAGTTCGATCACATCCGCCATGGTCGAAGTGCCATGCGCATTGATATAGTCGATCTGCGCTGGTTCAAGACCCGCCCTCGCCAAGGCCGCTTTCATCGCCCGAAACGCGCCATCGCCATCTTCTGCCGGGGCCGTAATGTGGTAGGCATCGCCCGACATGCCATAGCCCAGAACCTCGGCATAGATCTTGGCACCCCGCGCCACTGCGTGTTCATATTCCTCCAGCACCACTGCACCGGCACCCTCACCCATCACGAATCCGTCGCGGTCGGCATCATAGGGACGGCTGGCCTTGGTCGGATCATCGGCCCGCTTGGTCGACAGCGCCTTGCAGGCATTGAACCCGGCAATGCCGATCTCGGATATCGGGCTTTCTGCACCGCCCGCCACCATCACATCGGCATCTCCCCACTGGATCAACCGGGCCGCATCGCCAATTGCATGGGCCCCCGTCGAACAGGCCGTTACCACTGAATGGTTCGGCCCCTTGAAGCCAAACCGGATCGACACCTGACCCGAGATCAGATTGATCAAGGAACTGGGAATAAAGAATGGCGACACCCGCTTTGGCCCGCGCTCCTTGATCAGCACGGCCGTATCCGCAATCGCACTTAAGCCGCCAATGCCAGACCCCATCATCACGCCCGTCCGGCAGCGCGCGTCCTCGTCAGGCGGCACCCAGCCTGCGTCGCGCACGGCCTGCACCGCTGCTGCTACGCCGTATAGAATGAAATCGTCGACCTTGCGTTGGTCCTTCGGCTCCATCCAGTCATCAGGATTGAACGTACCATTGCTGCCATCGCCACGCGGCACTTCGCAGGCGTATTGCGTCACCACATTGCTGGTATCAAACCGTGTGATTGCCGCCGCCCCGGACCCACCTGCAATCAGCCGCGCCCAGGTGTCTTCCACCCCGCAGGCCAGCGGCGTTACCATTCCCAAACCCGTGACAACCACTCGACGCATACACGCCTCCCGAAGTTTCTTTATTGCAGGTTTAGATACACGGCGCTTAGGTGCTGCGCAACATGACGCCCCCGCAGAAGCAGCTTTGCGCCTTCCAATTCAACAAAGGCGCGCTAACAGCTGCACCGCATCACCGCCAAATTCTGTTTCTCGGGTCCGAAGATAGCCAAACTTCGCCGCCAACGCCAATGACACCTGATGCGCCGGATCGATCATCGCACTGCTGGTGCCGCCAAAGGGCTGCGCATCAAACCACCCATGCGCCGCTGCCACTGCCTCCGGACCGTAGCCCTGACCTTGTGCAGCGGTGCCCAGCACCCATCCGGCCTCCGGCACGTCATCGAAATCGGGCCCGAGGCCGCGCCGCGCATGAAAAAACCCGGTGCAGCCCAGCAAGGCTGCGTCAGATCTGCGATATACGCCCCATTGACCGATCCCTTCCAGCACCCACGATCCGGCATTGCGCAAGAACGCCCCCCAGCTTTCGCTGTCGCTGCGTGGCTTGCCGCCGATAAACCGCACCACTTCGGGCTCTCGCCAGATTTCGGCAAAGGCCGGGAAGTCCGCCCGCTCCATGCCACGCAGGATCAGCCGTTCGGTTTCGATCATCGGAACCATTGCAACGTCTCCAAACAAAAACGGCACCCCGAAAGGAGTGCCGCATTGTAGCCAGCAGGCGAAAGCGTCTTAGGCTGCTTCCGTGATGAACTTGACCGCGTCACCAAAGGTCTGAATGGTTTCGGCGGCGTCATCTGGGATCTCGATCCCGAATTCTTCTTCAAAGGCCATGACCAACTCGACGGTATCAAGGCTGTCGGCACCCAGATCATCGATGAACGACGCATTGGCCGTCACCTTTTCACCCTCGACGCCAAGATGTTCGACGACGATTTTCTTCACTCGATCAGCGATGTCGCTCATGTCACTTCCTCATAGGTTGCGGGTCTTTGCCCAGTCTTCAAAGATGCCCGATCCGGGCGGTTTTCCCATATCAAAATGGGCCACCAAGACCAGGTCCGGGCGTACTCAGCGCGCCTATAGCAAGCGCCTTGCCCCTATGCAAATGCTTTCCCATGCGGCAGCGCAGCAAGTCGCCTAAAGCATATCCCCGCCGCCATTGATATCCAGGGTGGCTCCGGTCACATAGGCCGCCTCGTTGGAGGCAAAATACAGGACTGCCGCTGCGATTTCATGCGGTGTGCCCATCCGCCCCAGCGGCACGCCCGCCAGAATGCTTTCGCGTTGCTGATCATTCAGCTTGTCGGTCATCGGGGTGGCCACCAACCCCGGCGCCACACAGTTGATCGTAATCCCCCGGCTGCCAACTTCCTGCGCCAGCGATTTCGACATCCCCACCACCCCCGCCTTTGCGGCCCCGTAATTGGCCTGACCTGGGTTCCCCGCCTGCGCCACCACGGACGTGATGTTCACAATCCTTCCCCAACGCGCTTTCATCATGCCGCGCAAAACCGCCCGGGTCAGACGGAACGTCGAATTGAGGTTGACCTCGATCACCGAAAGCCAGTCATCATCGCTCATCCGCATCATCAAGCCGTCGCGCGTGATCCCCGCGTTGTTGACCAGAATGTCAACCGACCCCATCACTTCGGCCGCCGTTTTCGGCAATGCCTCAACCGATGCCATATCCGACAGATCACAGGCCGCGACATGGGCCCGCGCGCCCAGCTCCGCCGCCAGCGCCTGCAGCGGCTCCAACCTTGTGCCGCTCAATGTTACGCTGGCCCCTGCCGCGTGAAGCACGCGCGCCACTTCCGCACCAATGCCCCCCGAGGCACCGGTGACCAACGCATTTCTTCCGGAAAGATCAAACATGCCCACCCCCAAATCCCACCAATCACCTAGCAAACCTGTTTTGCCAATACTACCCATTGCTAGCTACACAAAGCGCGAACTGCCCGCTTATTGTTTCTTATTCAGCAACAACTAAACCGCAGATGCGCATGATTTCAGGGCCACTCAACGCCCACTTGTTTCTGATCTGGCATTCAATCACCGCTTCGTCCTGTGTCTGGACGGCACTTCACAGCCCCGGCGCGATCAGCATATCTTCTCGAAACGGCAGCCTCTACGGTTCAATCTGAAACACCGCTAAAGGAAACGCCATGACCAAAGCCTATTGGATCGCCCATATCACGGTCAACGACCCCGCCGCATATGACCTCTACCGGGCCGCAATCGCCGCCCCCTTTGCCAAATACGGCGCAAAAGTCATCATCCGCGCCGGCGCGCAATCCGTGGTCGAAGGCCAGATGCGCGCCCGCACGGTGGTGATCGAATTTGCCAACCTGCAAGCTGCGACCGATTGCTACAATTCCCCGGGCTACCAAGCCGCCAAAGCCCTGCGCGAGGCTGCAAGTGTGGCCGATCTCTGCATCATCGAGGGCTGGCAAGGATAGTTCACCGCGCAACAGGCGGCGCCTATATTTCGCCCGGCTGCCAGCACTGCGTGCAGCGCAGGTTCGGATGTGACTGACGGCCCCGGCACTCTCAACGATCCGGGCTGGACCAATCGCCGGGCGGGGCCCCCCTTCTCCGCAACCGCAGGGCAAGCCCCAGCCCCACGCCAACCCCGATGGCGACCGTCAAATCCACCATGACCGTCAACACCAAGGTCAATACCAGCAGCACCCGGTCGGATATCCGCCCTGCCATATAGCCTCGCCACTTTTGCGGCTCAGTCATGTTCCATGCGGTCAAGACCAACAGACCCGCCAGGGCCGGCATCGCCATATAGCCCGCCAGCGGGGCCGCAAGCATCATCACCACCAATATCGCCAGCGCATGCACCAACCCCGCCACCGGCGTCTTGCCACCCGCCCTGATATTCGTCGCAGTCCGGGCAATTGCCCCCGTCGCGGGCATGCCACCAAACAGGCCCGATGCGATATTGGCCACACCCTGTGCCAGAACTTCCGCATTTGGTCTGTGCTGTCCGGCAATCATTCTGTCCGCGACCATGGCGGACAAAAGCGATTCCACCCCAGCCAGAAACGCGATCACAAAAGCCGAGGGCAGCAATTCTATCACCCGCGCATAACTCACACCGGGCCAGACCGGCATGGGCAACCGGTCCGGCAAGGCGCCAAAGCGGGAAAACAGCGTATCCGCCGACAACCCAGCCCAGACCACAAAGCCCGAAGTGATTGCAACTGCCACGATCAGGCCGGGAAATCGCGGAAATGCCCGCCGCAATCCCACAATCAACGCCATTGTCGCCAAGCCGATTGCCAACGCCGCTGCATTGAAACTGCCCCGTGCATCCCAAAGTGCCGCCATTTTCGCTACAAATTCCGCGGGCACTGCTGTCACCTGCAAGCCGAACAGGTCCTTCAACTGGCTGGTCGCAATGATAATCCCGATCCCGATGGTAAATCCGTTGATCACCGGTTCCGGCACATAGGCCACCAAATTGCCTGCCCGCAGCAGCCCCGCGACCACCAGTATGATCCCCGCCATAATCGTGGCCAACACCAGACCGTCATAGCCATGCGCCGAAATCACTCCGAACACGACAACGATGAACGCCCCGGTCGGCCCGCCGATCTGAACCCGACTGCCCCCCAGCAGCGAAATCATAAACCCGCCAATAATCGCCGTCACCAACCCTTTGGCAGGGTCCGCCCCCGATGCAATTGCAATCGCAATGCTCAGCGGGATGGCCACCATCGCCACCGTGATCCCGGCAATAAAATCGGCGAGGAACAGCGCACGGGTATAGGTCTGCAATGTGGTAAGGATCTTGGGCTGCATCCAGCGATGCTAACACCATTCACCGACACGGACCAACGCCCATGTTAGCGCGTGAAACCCGCTCCGCGCCAAGAGCGCACGGTATCCAAGGCGGGTGCGCAGTCATTGCGCACCACCCAAGCAAAGCCGATTCCACCCCCCGCTATTTCAAAGCACAGGTCGAAACACCAAACAACGAGTACACCGGACAAGTACCAAACACCCCGGTCAGCAATGGCACAATGCCGATCAATTTGGCGTAGTGCCAAAAACCTGTGCCCTGATCCAAAAAGAACCAGGCAATCAAAGCCGTGCCAACGACAACGCGCAGACCACGGTCAAAATTGCCTTCATTGGTTGTGAACATGATGCAGCCCCCTTTAATGACGCACCGCATGGATTGGTGCATAGGGCGCCTATAAGCCTTCGTTCAACAAGCGTCATTGATCTGGCGCAAGGTCGGGGTAAAACCTGTGCCAAAGGATCGGACGGCGCGCAGGCTATCGAACAGGCCATCCAAAAAGCAGGGTGGGCACAGCCGATGTTTAGATTGGTCAACTCCAGAAGCCGGCAAATCCACCTTCAAAAGTCTGGGATTTGCCAATGACACCCTTCGTATTGATGTACCACGCTTCACCTTGAAAGCCGACCACTGACCATGTGGTATCACATGAAGTGAGCCATCGCATTTGATGCAAACACCGTTGGGCGCAGCACCTTCCATTTAATGTTTGAAGGTTGACGCCCCATTTGTAGCCTCCGCTTCCAACGTGATGCAGCCTTCAAGTATCAAAGAACAACCGCCCGTTACCCGGGCCACCTCGTCGCAATAGGTTTGTGTGCGCGACGAAATGCCGCCCCAACCCGACTTCAGCCCGTCATAGGCAGTTTGCTCCATATCGATGCATCCGTTGTCGATCATGGCTGATCCACCACCAACACCCGCGACGCTTTGGCAGTAATCAGCTACGGCGTAACGTGGAACGGTCTCTGCAAATGACTGGTAAGGCCACGCAATTAGAAGCGCGGCTGTAGCGTAAAGTCACATGAACTGTCTCCTCAAATAACGCTGAGCGATCTTCGTCGGTCAGTCAGTCAGGGCACTATGTGACACGATGATGGCAGTCGATGGGCAACAAAGGGGGGGGTCATCTAGACTTTTCGGTTTGACGCCTAACCAAGCGTCGAAGCTCAATTGCACTTAACAACCCGTTAACGCTCTTGGCGCAACGCAATAAAATCAACTACTTACGCCACATAACACGCGTGTTACCCACTCGGTAACACACCCTTCAATCCCGCAGCAATTCATTGATGCTGGTCTTCGATCTCGTCTGCGCATCGACCTTTTTCACGATCACCGCGCAATAAAGATTGATCCCATTCTTTGACGGCATCGACCCCGCCACAACCACCGATCCGGCCGGAACCTCGCCATAGAAAACCGCCCCGGTTTCCCGGTCCACAATCTTCGTCGACTTCCCGATAAACACGCCCATCCCTAGAACCGATCCTTCCCGGATGATGCACCCCTCCACCACCTCGGACCGCGCCCCGATAAAGCAGTTGTCTTCAATAATCGTCGGCCCGGCCTGCATCGGCTCTAAAACCCCGCCGATCCCGACCCCGCCCGATAGATGCACATTCTTCCCGATCTGCGCGCACGATCCGACCGTGGCCCAGCCGTCCACCATCGACCCTTCATCCACGAACGCGCCGACGTTCACGAAAGACGGCATCAAGACCACATTCCTGCCGATAAACGCCGACCGCCGCACGATAGACCCCGGAACAGCCCGGAACCCAGCCTCGCGCCACTGATCGTCGCCCCAGCCATCGAACTTCGACGGCACCTTATCCCACCATGTGGCCGCCCCGTTGCCGCCCGAAATCGTCTTCATATCGTTCAGCCGGAATGACAGCAACACCGCCTTCTTCGCCCATTGCTTGACCACCCATTCGCCGTCTGCCGCCCGCGACGCCACCCGCAAAGACCCGCTATCCAGCGCCGTCAACGTCGCCTCGATCGCATCGCGCACCTCGCCTTTCGTGGCCGGGCTGATCGCCTCGCGCGCCTCCCATGCGGCGTCGATTGCTGTCTCAAGGGCGGCGTGGGACATCAGGTGTTCCTTTGATATGGTCAGGGTTAAGTCCAGCCTATAGACGGTCACACAAGCCCACGCAATTCCCGCGCTTCAGGATACAAACGATGAAAGACGAACCCCGCAACCACCCGTTCCGCGACAGCCAGCAAGACGCGCAGACCGCGCGCGAAATTCCCGACACCGCGCAAACCCGCGCGCCCGCTTATCAACTGGCCTTTCTTGATGACCGCTTCATGTGCCGCGAAGAATTGCGGCCAGTCCGGCTGCAATTGGAACTTCTGAAACCCCAGATGATGCTGGATGAACAGGGCATCACCTCGACGGTGGTTCTTTTTGGCGGCGCCCGCATTCCAGAGCCTGCAAAGAAACACACCGCCAAATCCGCGGCAATGGCCGACCTGTCGCATTTTTACGAAGAGGCCCGCCGTTTCGCCTATCTGGTCACCCAGCAATCAATGGCCGCAGGTGGGCGCGAGGACGTGATCATGACAGGCGGCGGCCCCGGAGTGATGGAGGCCGGAAATCGAGGTGCCGCCGATGCTGGTGGCCGGTCTATCGGGCTTAATATCGTGTTGCCACATGAACAGGCACCAAACGCCTACGTCACCCCTGATCTGTGCTTCAACTTCCACTATTTCGCGATCCGCAAGATGCATTTCCTGATGCGCGCCCGCGCGATTTGCGTCTTTCCGGGCGGCTTTGGAACCTTGGATGAAATGTTTGAATCCTTGACCCTGATCCAGACCGGGCGGATGAAGCGGATCCCGTTCCTGCTGTTTGGTCGCGCCTACTGGGACAAAATAATCAACTGGCAGGCGCTGGCCGAGGCTGGGGTGATCTCACCCAATGATCTGTCATTGTTTAGCTTCGTTGAGACGGCAGAAGGCGCATTTGCCGCCATTCAAGACTGGGTAGACCCGCCAATCCGACAGGTCTAGCACTGTCAAATTGTCAGGGTCTAAAAGTCTGGTTGCCCGAAAGTCGGCGTCGCGTTGGTGGTGTGAATACGTTCCAGATTGATGATCGTGGACAGCATCAGGCGATCCTGGCTCCAATCACTTGGCTTTTGGATGGCAAGCGATGCGGCCACGGTCAGGGCCAGCATAGGCAGCGCCAGTGCCACGAATACCTGTGTCGGATTGCGTTCAGCTTTGCCTTCAATCAGGGAAAACAAGCGGTTTTTCAAAAGCTTGGCGGACCGTTGCGCAAACAGCCGGTTTTCGACCCGTACCAAGGCCACAACCGGCGCGTCAATGGCGAACAAGCGGCGGGGTTTCAGGCTGTTCTGGCAAACGGTGATCAGGCAATCGCAATAATCGGCAACTTTGTAGCCTCGGCGCATCATAACCTGACGATCACAAGACAGTTCGCGCAGTTGCTCAACCCGGCGTTTCCAAAGGTAGAACGCAGGGTTCCAGAAAAACAGCGGGCGCAGGGTTTCCAGAAAAATCTCCCAGCTGACATCGTTCTGGCGCAGGTGCTGGATTTCGTGGGCAAGGGCGATGCGGAGATCTGCTGGCTGCGCGATCATGGCGGATGGCAGCACGACAAACCGCTTGCGCCAATTGCGGGTGGAAAACGGCACGGAAATGTCGTCAGAAAGCCGCAGGTGCAACGACCCAAAGCGTCGCCATGCATAGCTTTCATTGATCATTCGGCGCAGGCGCAGGATGGAGAGACCCAAGCGAATGGTGAAGAGCGCAATGCCGGCAAGCAAAATAGCGATCACGGGCACGCCAATGGCGCTATGGGTTTCAAAAAACGCCGTCACCGTTTGCGAGCGGAAGCTCAGCAAGTTCTCCAGTGAAGTTGGGTTCATCTCGAACGCGCCCTGAAGATACTGTGCTACGATGAAATCAGAAAGATTCGGCACAGATTCGGGCAAGATATAGCCGCCCTGCACCACTGCCATAACCCCCAATGCTATGACAGGACTGATCACCACCGCCAAAAACGTGGCCCGCATCACCCGCAACTGGGCAGACACGGTGTGGCCAAGCCCCACCGTGCGCAGGGCGTAACCGGTTGCAAAGCAGGCAGCGCATGCCAGCAAAAGCAAAGCGTTTACATCAAGATAGGCGTCAAAAACAGTGCTAGCCGTTATCATCCTTGAGCCTCTTATCTATAAGGGCGCGGATCGCATCCAGCGCCTCTGGCGACAAGTCACTGTCATTGACAAGACGCGCCACAAGCGACGCAGGCGTATTGTCGAACAGCTTTTCCGAAAGGTTCTTGATAGACCGGGATTGGTAGGCGTCTTTGGTCAGCACGGGGTGGTAGATAAATGTTCTACCATCTTTTGTGCTGGTCACGAATTCTTTTTGTTCAAGGATGCGCATGATTGTGGCACCCGAGGTATAGGCAAGCTGGCGGTCGGGCGACAGGGTGTCAAGGATATCGCGCACGGTGCCACGGCCCAGCTCCCACAGCTGGGTCATGAATTCTAACTCCACTTCAGTTAGAAATTTATACTTCTGCACCATCACGCAAGCCCGTCCACGATATTCCAATTCTCCTGCTTTTAGCCCGTTTTCCTTAGTTTAGCAAAGTTTTCAAATGGGTAGGTCATACCTTCCAAAAGCTGAACGTGCCCCATGCCAATGCCAAGCCCAACGGTGCCCACAGCGGCATGCCGACAATGCCAAGCCACGCGAGGAAGATGTAAACCGACCCCAACAACGCAATGAACAAACGGTCGCCGCGCGTGGTGGTCAGGCCAAGAATGCCTTTGCGTTCATCGCCGCCTGGGTATTTGATCTCCAGCCATGTCAGCACGCCCATGGCAGAGAATATGCCAATAAAAACTAAAGCCGTCGGCCAAGTCCATGCCATCCATCCCAGCATCACACCCTCCCCAGGGCAAAGCCCTTGGCTATGTAGTTTCTAACAAACCAGATCACGATCGCGCCGGGGATAATGGTTAGGGTGCCAGCTGCGGCGAGCAGACCCAATTCATAGCCGGCGGAGGATGCGGTTTTGGTCATGGTCGCGGCGATTGGTTTCGCCTCTACAGCCGTCAGGGTTTTGGCCAGCAGCAGTTCCACCCATGAGAACATGAAGCAGAAGAAAGCGGCCACGCCGACACCTGCGCTGATATTCGGCAGAAAAATGGTGCCGAAAAACCGGGGGAAGGAATAGCCGTCAACGAAAGCGGTTTCATCCAGTTCTTTTGGCACACCGCCCATGAAGCCTTCTAAAATCCACACGGCCAGCGGGATGTTGAACAGGCAATGCGCAAGGGCCACGGCGATATGGGTGTCAAACAGGCCGACCGCCGAATAAAGCTGAAAAAACGGCAGGGCAAACACAGCCGCAGGGGCCATGCGGTTGGTGAGCAGCCAGAAGAACAGTTGCTTGTCACCAAGGAACCGGTAGCGCGAGAAGGCATAGGCGGCAGGCAGGGCGACCAGAACGGAAATCACCGTGTTCAACGACACATAGATGATGGAATTGATGTAGCCCCAATACCATGTCGGATCGGTGAAAATCACCCGGTAGTTTTCCAGCGTCCATGTCTGCGGGAACAGCGAAAAGCCGGACAGAATCTCGTTCGTGGTCTTGAAGCTCATCGCGACGAGCCAGTAGATCGGCAGCATCAGGAACAGGATGTAGATGATTGGAATTAAAGAACGTTTGCGCATCATGTGTTCCTATTTGGCGTCATTGCGGGTCATCAGCGTGTAGAACAGCCATGACACCAAAAGCGTGATTGCAAAGTAGATCAGCGACATCGCGGCGGCGGGACCAAGGTCGAATTGACCAAGGGCGATTTTCACAAGGTCGATTGACAGAAGGGTTGTCGAATTGCCGGGGCCACCACCCGTTAGAACAAAGGGCTCGGTGTAGATATTGAAGCTGTCCATGAAGCGCAGAAGAATGGCGATGGTCAGCACCTGTTTCATCTTTGGCAGTTGGATGAACCGAAACACCGACCAGCTTGATGCGCCGTCAATTCGCGCGGCCTGATAGTAGGCGTCAGGGATCGACACCAAGCCCGCATAGGCCAGCAGCACCACAAGCGACGTCCAGTGCCAGACATCCATCACGATGATCGTGATCCATGCGGCAAGCGGGCTTTGCGTCATGTCATAATCGATGCCGAGAACTGTATTCAGAAAATATCCCACCAACCCGATGTCGGGCAGCGTAAAGATGTTCCACATCGCGCCCACCACATTCCACGGGATCAGCATCGGCAAGGCCATCAGGACCAAACAGACCGGCACCCAAAAGCCTTGGCGCGGCATGGCGAGGGCGATGACAACGCCCAGTGGAATTTGAATTAGCAGGATGATCCCGGTAAATAGGAACTGGCGACCAAGCGAGGCATGAAAGCGTTCAGACCGCAGCAATTGCTGAAACCAATCAAGCCCTTGCCAGAAGAACACATTGTCGCCAAAGGTTTCCTGCACCGAATAGTTGACCACGGTCATCATGGGTATCAGCGCGTTGAACGCCACCAGAATCAGCATCGGAAACACAAAGAACCATGCTTTTTGATTTTCAGTTTTCATCATGCGGCCTTTGCTGGTGTGGTGGCAATCCAGCCATCGCGGTAAAGTCTTGTCTGTGCTGCGTTGAAGGCCAGATGCACCGCATCGCCCTGCCCCGGCACCGGCCCGTCAATCACGGCGGCGATGCGTTGATCGCCAACCATAGCTTCCACTACAGAATGTCGCCCGATGTCAGACACCTTGCGGATCACGGCAGGCAAGCCTTTTGTAGCAAGCGTTACAAATTCAGGGCGGATGCCGATTTCAAACTTGCCGAAACCAGAATTGATCGGCCCTTCCAGTGCCACCGGATGCCCGCTCAGCAGCGGCACCCCTTCGCGCAATTCGCATTTCAGCACGTTCATGCCCGGGGATCCGATGAAGTGGCCGACAAAGGTATGCTGGGGGCGTTCAAACAGATCGACGGGCGTGCCGATCTGCACAACCTCGCCGTCCTGCATCACCACCACTTGGTCGGCAAAGGTTAATGCTTCGGTCTGGTCATGGGTGACGTAGATCATCGTGGCGCGCACGCGTTGGTGTAGTTCTTTCAGCTTCGAGCGCAATTTCCACTTCAAATGCGGGTCGATCATGGTCAGCGGTTCGTCAAACATCACCACGTTCACATCGTCGCGCACCAATCCCCGGCCCATGGAAATCTTTTGCTTCACATCCGGCGACAGGCCGGAGGCGCGGTTTTCAAGCATCGCGGTGACTTCCAGCATTTCGGCGATTTCAGTCACGCGTTTATTCACCCGCGCCTCATCCACACCGCGATTGCGCAGCGGGAAGGCAAGGTTGTCGTAAACCGTCATCGTATCGTAGATCACCGGAAACTGGAACACCTGCGCGATGTTACGCTTGTCTGGCGGCACGGTCGTTACATCACGGTCATCAAACAGGATCTTGCCGTGCGACGGGATCAGAAGCCCGGAAATAATGTTCAAAAGCGTGGACTTACCGCAGCCTGATGGCCCCAGCAGCGCATAGGCACCGCCGTCTTGCCAATCAACATCGATCTGTTTCAGCGCATAATCTGACGGTTCTGTTGGATTGGCCGTATAGCTGTGGCGCAGGTTTTGCAGGGTGATTTTTGCCATTATCGTTGCCCCTTACGCGACAGCCGCGCCATCGGGCGCGAAGTAGAAACATTTGGTGGGGTCCATATAGAACGCGTGATCGCTGCCCACTTTGAACGCATGCACACCGGGGGCGAGCGACACCCAGGATTGGTCGCCTAGGCTAAAGTGAGCAGAGCTTTCTGATCCGCTAAGTTCGGTAACCGACACGCGGCCATTGAGTTCCACCTCATCACCGGATTCGCGCACCGGGCTTACATGATGCGGGCGAATTGCTACTGTATAGGTTCCATCGGTCAGGTCGGCGGCCTTGCCCGACAATTCCCATTGCACGCCATTGGCAAGGCGCGCGCGGCTGCCTTGCTTGGTGACCTGCGCCGCATTGATCGGGGGTTGTGAAAACACGCGGGCCGAGGTCAGGTTTTGCGGCTGGCGGTAAATCTGCGCGGTGGGGCCAAATTGTGTAACCGCGCCGTCATCCATCAACGCGGTATAGCCGCCCAGCATCAGCGCCTCTTCGGGCTCTGAGGTAGCATAAACCACCACGGCCCCACGGCCTGCGAACAGGTCGGGCAGCTGATCGCGCAATTCTTCGCGCAGTTTGTAGTCAAGGTTGGCAAGCGGCTCATCCAGGAACACAGCGGTGCTTTCCTTGGCAATTGCGCGGGCCAATGCAGTACGTTGTTGCTGGCCGCCAGACAGTTCATGCGGGCGGCGTTTCAACATCGGGCGCAGGCGCAAAACGTCTGCGGCGGCCTCTACCCGGCCTTGGATTTCGGATTTCGCCATGCCCGCCACGCGCAGAGGGGAGGCAATGTTATCGTAAACCGTCATATGCGGGTAATTGACGAAAAACTGATGCACGAGGCTGATGTTGCGCTT
>JANNSG010000023.1:0-22176 GCA_031402355.1 Pseudorhodobacter sp.
GGGGTCGGCGAGGAACATCTCCAATATGTCGATATGTTCCGACCCTTTGATCGGATCGCCGCCGATGCCGACGGCCGATGATTGGCCAAGGCCGAGGTCGGTGGTCTGTTTGACCGCTTCATACGTCAGCGTGCCGGAGCGCGAGACGACGCCGACGCTTCCGCGTTTATGGATGTGGCCGGGCATGATGCCGATTTTGCATTCACCGGGGGTGATGACGCCGGGGCAGTTTGGCCCGATCAGGCGGGATTTTGATCCCTCAATCGCGCGTTTGACCTTCATCATATCCAGCACCGGGATGCCTTCTGTGATGCAGACGATCAGCTCCATCTCGGCATCAATCGCCTCTAGGATTGAATCAGCGGCAAAGGGTGGCGGCACATAGATCACGGTGGCATTGGCCTGCGTGATATGGCGCGCTTCGTGCACGGAATTGAACACGGGCAGGTTCAGATGCACCTCGCCGCCTTTGCCCGGCGTGACGCCGCCGACCATGACGGTGCCATACGCGATGGCCTGTTCCGAATGGAACGTGCCCTGGCTGCCGGTGAAGCCTTGGCAGATCAGGCGGGTGGATTTGTTGACGAGGACTGACATTCAGATTCTCCGTGAGGGGCGATCTGCCCGCCAATGATTCAGTTCAAATTCGACACTTCTCGAAATCATTTCGTGATTCCGATGGATAACTTGGCCTCATCCCAGTCTCCACAATTGTCCTCGTCGCATCGAGGAGTTGCGTCTTCCCATGTGAAACCCCGAACCTGCGGTTCTACGAGCACATCAAAGGTCGCGCCGTCGCGCTCAAAAGTAGCGTCCAAAGCGCTGGTCGTCGTCCAACTCAAAGACGGAAAGCGCACATTAAGTGAAGCTACGAGGGGAGCCCAGTTGACCTTGGGATCGGCGATCTCGGCAGCGACCGAACATTCAGCGCGCTTTAGAGGGCCGCCATCATAGTCTTCGGACAGCTCGTAAACTATGGGGCCAAACCCGGCGATTAATCTCCGGTTAACATCTTCGAAACTGCCCAATTCGTCACCATAAGCGGCGGCGTCTATTGGGTTTCTCTGAATTGTCTTCAGGCCAGCGCGCTTGAACGCCGCCTTTGTCGCCTGCCCATCCGGAAACTGTGTCAAGCATGTATCCAGGAACAGCTCGAAAAGATCAGTCGAAGAGATTAGGCCCGCCGATGACGGAGCCAGCGATGTAACCGGCGTACCGACTTGCTCGGCTGTGCAGGCCGTGACCGACATGCTAACGGCCGCGACTGACATCGCGATAAATTTCACCCCTTCACCGCCTTTACGATCTTCTGCGCGGCATCCGACAAATTATCCCCTGCAATCACATTCAGGCCGGAATTGCGGATGATGTCTTTGCCGAGTTCGACGTTGGTGCCTTCAAGCCGGACCACCAGTGGCACTTTGAGGCCGACCTCTTTCACTGCGGCGATGACGCCTTCGGCGATGACGTCGCAGCGCATGATGCCGCCGAAGATGTTGACGAGGATGCCTTTGACCTGTGGATCGGAGGTGATGATCTTGAAGGCCTCGGTGACTTTTTCCTTGGTGGCACCGCCGCCGACATCGAGGAAGTTGGCGGGTTCTGCGCCGTAAAGTTTGATGATATCCATCGTCGCCATGGCAAGGCCAGCGCCGTTGACCATGCAGCCGATTTCACCGTCGAGCGAGATATAGTTCAGGTCGAATTTGGAGGCTGCGAGTTCTTTGGCGTCTTCTTCCGTCTCGTCGCGCAGCGCCATGATATCGGCGTGGCGGTAAAGCGCGTTGCCATCAAAGCTCATCTTGGCGTCAAGGCATTTGATGTTGCCATCGGTGCCGACCATGAGGGGGTTGATCTCCAGCATCTCCATGTCTTTTTCGACGAAAAGCTTGTAGAGGGTGCGGGTCAGGGTGACGCATTGTTTGATCTGGTTGCCGGACAGGCCAAGGGCAAAGGCGATGCGGCGGCCGTGGAAATCGGTGTAGCCGGAGGCGGGATCGACCGAGAAGGACAGGATCTTTTCGGGGGTGTCATGGGCGACATCTTCGATGTTCATGCCGCCCTCAGTCGAGGCGACAAATGAAATGCGGCTGGTTTGGCGATCGACCAGAATGGCGAGGTAGAGTTCGCGCGAAATGTCGGAGCCGTCTTCGATGTAGATGCGGTTGACCTGTTTGCCTGCGGGGCCGGTTTGATGGGTGACAAGCGTGCGCCCCAGCATCTGGCGGGCAAATTCGGCGGCCTCACCGACCGATTTGGCAAGACGGACGCCGCCTTTTTCGCCGGCTTCCGGTTCCTTGAACTTGCCTTTGCCGCGGCCGCCGGCGTGGATCTGCGATTTGACCACCCAGAGCGGGCCGTCAAGTTCGCCCGCGGCGGTTTTCGCCTCTTCTGCGCGCAGAACGACGCGGCCATCGGATACGGGGATGCCATAGCTGCGCAGTAGCGCCTTGGCCTGGTATTCGTGGATGTTCATTGTGCTGTCCCGTCCTCAAGGAATTTGCGCTGTGATGGCATGGAAAGGCAGCAACGCAAAACGACTTTTGCTTATTTTATTGGATTGAGCGGGGAAAAGTGACATTTGTGATCACACTTTTGAAACGTGTGATCACAAGTCAGGAATTGTTTACGAAATCCGCGATTCGACTTCATAAAGGCTTAGTTAAGGTACAGCGCGAACAGCATGGTTTGACCGGACATCATCGCATCAAATTGGGCAAGGCTTTGCGGATTGATCAGATTGCCAGTTTCCAGATAGGGCACTGCGCCTTCGCCCTGAATCCATGCCGCCACATCAACGGGACGTGGGTCAGTGAAAACCCTCGCGATGTTGACGCCGACCTGACCGTCAATGCGCCAGAAAGGGATCAGCAGATCGCCTTTCAGCACGGCTTCGATCTGCGACAGAATGCCAAGCCACATCGGCCCCGTGCCGGGCGGAAGCGTCAGTCCAAGGGCGGATGTCTGGCTGTCGTTGGGAAGCCATTCCTTTTCATTGTCGGTCTCAAGCGCAACAGCGGCCCAGAATCGCCGGTTGTCGGTGACCATGGCAAGAAGGTGGTTCTGGGCAGACAGCATGCGGGCCTTGTCGGGCATCTGATTCAGTGTGGCCAGCACCATGGCAAAATAATCAACCGCGTCCAGAGACGAGCCACCCCCCATGCCGAAGATCGGGTCAGGTGACAGGGTACCGAGCTTTGTCATTGCTGAGCGGGCATCGGTAATCCGGGCGATTGGGGATGTGGGATCATAGGCGAGGATCATGTCGCTGAGGCCCCCCAAAAGATGGGAATAGGCCGACAACCAGGCCGCATCTGCCGCATCAAAACGAATGACAGGCGCGGGCGTGGCTGGGTCGCGGGCGTCCCAGGCCCAGCCCATGATCATCGGGCCCATCACCTCTAACAGGTTCTCGCCCTGATCGCGGGTGGTGTTCGAATTTATGTCGAACCATATGTCCTTCAGGGCAATTTCAACGCCAAAATCAGAGTTTGGTGCAATTTCCGCCAACGGCGCGCGCACGCTGTCCATGCCAGTGCTGACGGTGCTGAACAGGGTGGCGATGGTTGCGGGCGAGAAGTCGGCGGGCGCGGGGTTTTCCGGTATTGGCAGTCGCAGAAACGGGATCATCGTCAGTTGTTCGGACAGGCCGGTTTGCCAGCGCAGTTGCAACGCGCCCTCCACACTGCGCAAAAAGCGAACGCCGCCAAGCGCAAATCGGTCGGCGTCGCTGGGCGCGGGCAGTTCCGCAAGCCGGATTTCGGTTGCCGCAAGGCCTGTGGTGCCGATTTCAGCGGAAATTGTCTGGGCATTGGCTGGCAGGGCCGCGGCCAGAAAACAGATGAGGGGAAGGATGCGCATAATTCACCTTTTGGTTTGATGGCCAAGTGTGCGCGGGCAGGCGGGCGAAAGCAATCATCGGGCAGGTAGGGCTTACCTTACTTCAGCGCGCCGTGCCACAAACAGGGATTGGCCACGTGGCAGTTGCACCGGGCGCAATGCGGCGACAAAGCCTGCTTCCTGCGCCAGACGCAGCACATCTGATCCAAGGAAATGATAGGGCGCGCGGTTTGGGTGGGTGACCACGCCGTCGGGTTGACGGTATGGGGCAGAGGCGGTGACAGCATCGGGCGCAAGAAAGACGGTGAAAAGCAGGCGCTGCAGGGCCGGGAACCGGGCGCGCAGACTGCCGAACGCTGTCGTCAGATGATCGGCGGGCAAATGGGTGAAGACGGCGAAAGCGATGGCATAGTCGATTGTGGCGGGAATGCCGGGGAAAGTGAAATCGGCATCTTCGACCAATTGGGATCTGGGCAGACGGTCTTTGTCTGTCAGCTCAATTTCATAGCCACGCTGCATCAATGCGCCAGACAGGTCGGTGCCCCAATAATGGCAGGGGTCTAAGTAGGGCACGGCTTTGCAGCCAAGCCGCAACGAGCCTGCGCCGATATCCAGCAGGCGGTGATGCGGGGCCAATCCCTCGGCGTGCAGTGCCGCCATCTGGGCGCGACCGGTTTCGTCCCAGCGGCCACCGACGATATCGCGGTGACGGCCCTTTGCCAGAGCGTCAGCATAGAAATTTGGCACAAGATAGGGTGATATCTGACGCGACATTACAGGCAGCACGCAGAGCCGGACGGGGCTGGCACTGGCAGGTCGGGGCCAGCCTGAGCCAAAGCAAGAAGCCAAGCCAGCCTTGGCTCGGTGATTTTCACCGCGTGCTCGGCAGAACCGGTTGCCACTCTTGGCAGGCTAGCCCTAACGCTGCGGAAGGCTGTCAAGAAACGGGCCGGCGGGGATGACGGTCAGCCCATCCCAATAGGCGTCGAGGCCGCCGGGAAAGGTGTCAAAGGTGACGGGATCCCAGGTTTTGATCAGCGCTTTGTAACGGGATTTCAAGTGCTTTGGCTTCGCCCCCATGTTGCGGATCATCACAAGCCCGGTGGGGGCGGCATCGAGAATGTCAAATTGCAGATCGGGTCGTTCAGCCTTCAAGATGAGCAACGTCTTCCAGACGTCGCCTGTCCATGCGGTATCTGGCGGTTGTACCCGGTCGGCCATGGGGATGTTCGATGGCAGGCAATCGTGCAGAATGACAATGCCGCCCGGGGCCATCAAAGGTTCGACATTGGTGAAATCGCGCAGGAGCGCCTCGTAGTGGTGCAGACCATCAAGAAACGCCAGGTTGATCTTGCCGGTCATGGCCTTTGCAGTGGTGCTTTCAAAAAACGCGTCGGAGGTGTCTTGAAAAAAGATCATCTCGCGGCCCTTCAGGGGTGGGATCTGGTGCAGCTGAAACGCCGGGTCAATGGCCACGAAATTGCCCTCGGCAAAGCGCAGGCTGGCCCCGGTGAAGGTGCCGATTTCCAGATACCAGTCAGGGCGAAGCCTTTGATGCAGGGCCTTTAGAAAGCGAAAATAGCGCAGTCCCTGTGGGCGAAACTGTTGATCAAGGCTTTCGGTTGCAGGTTCGCGAAGTGTGTGAACAGCCATTTGTTTTGGTTCCGCGTATGTTATGTTGCTTGGTTGTACGGTGCGATTGCCAGAAGGCGTTGCGCGCCCACGATTCTGGCGCAGAAATCGGATGAATTCGGTTCGTTCTTCGGTTGACAGCAAGACATCATCAGACGCTAACCCAAGCGCCTTGGATGTTTCAACCTGTTGTTGAGTGGGACTTTGCCAACCCGCCTTTGCAGTGGCATCCAGAGCACCGCACCCGACCAATTCATCAAACAGGGTCGGGAAATCGCATTGACCGAGCGACAAGTTGTCAGCGCGCTTGCGGGGCCACCATTCGGTTGTCAGGCATTTGAGGTAGTGGTGCTGCGAATGGGCAAGGCCATGCCCGAAACTTTCAAGATGGTTCAGCAGCAGATTTGGTGCCTCAAACCGGCGGGCGATGGTGATGATGTTTTGACCTGGCTGGCGCGCAAAGGCGATGACGTGGCCATGCGAGCCATCCGTCGTCACAATCGTTTCAGCACCGGCATAGGTTTCGATCTGGTCGGAAATCGTATGAAGTTCGGGCACGTAAATCTGGTAGCCGGCGCGCAAAAGATTTTGTTGCAGCACGTCTTCGCACAACAACCGCCCAAGACGGGGATCAAGGTTGCTGCGGGTGACATAGAGCCTTGATCCGGGAACCGGCCTCGACTTGGGTCGAACGGTGCTGCGGGACCATGTCACAAAATCGGGGTGGGCCACGCATCTGGTTTGTTCGCTGAAGAGGTCCGGGCCGATCAGCAGCCGTTCCACGCGGGTGGGTTGGCCAATCTGACGCAGGGGTGCTGTGATGCCAAGCCCGGCAAAAAGCCGGTTCATCAGATTTTGCGACACATCGCTGCGGGCCCGGCTATCCAGCGGGGCGAAAAGGATACCGTCGATCTTGCCAGCAGTTACGAGGCCCCGAAGCCGCCCCAGAGACCGGGTCATCTGATGACCGAAATGATGCGAAGCAAGGCCGCCATAAAGCCATGTGCCCGGCAGGGTATCGAGGGTGGTCAGTTGTTCCGGTGCGGGCACAAAGTCGCGGCTGGACAGCCGGTTGGTGGCACATTCGGCGCCCGGTACGATGGCCCCTGCTGCATCAAGAACAGCAAGAGGCAGCAGGCGCCGGGTTGGCAAGCGCGGCGGAGGGGGCACAATTACAGCGTGCCGGACCTCTGCGAGGGTGAACGCGTCGCCCATCCCGTCTGCCATTCGGTTCACCCCCCCGGGTTTTGTTACCCCAAAGCGGGGTCGATTGCTTTGCAGGCTTCCAGCAGACCCTTCACCGCGTCAACCGATTTGTCGAACATCGCCTGTTCGTCCTTGGTCATTTTGATATTGATGACTTTTTCGACACCATTGGCACCGATCACAGTGGGCACGCCGACATACATGCCGTTCAGGCCCAAGGCGCCGTCGACATAGGCCGCACAGGGCAGCACGCGCTTTTGGTCCTTCAGGAAAGCTTCGGCCATTTCAATTGCAGATGTCGCAGGGGCGTAGAAAGCTGAGCCTGTTTTCAGAAGGCCCACAATTTCTGCGCCGCCATCCCGGGTACGCTGCACGATGGCATCCAGTTTTTCCTGCGTGGTCCAGCCCATCGACACGAGATCAGGCAAGGGAATGCCGCCGACGGTAGAATAGCGGGCCAAGGGTACCATAGTATCGCCGTGGCCGCCCAGAACGAAGGCCGACACATCGCGCATCGACACGCCGAATTCGAGGGATAGGAAATGGCGGAAGCGGGCGGAATCCAGCACGCCGGCCATGCCGACCACCATGTTATGGGGCAGGCCGGAATATTCGCGCAGCGCCCAGACCATGGCATCCAGCGGGTTGGTGATGCAGATCACAAAGGCCTTGGGGCAATGCTTTTTGATGCCCTCGCCCACGGACTTCATCACTTTCAGGTTGATCGCCAGCAAATCATCGCGGCTCATCCCCGGTTTGCGGGGCACGCCTGCAGTGACGATGCAAACATCAGCCCGGCGCAGGAATGCGTAGTCGTTGGTGCCGGTCACTTCGGCGTCAAAGCCTTCGGCGGGGCCTGATTGCGCGATATCCAGCGCTTTGCCCTGCGGAGTGCCTTCGGAAATATCGAAAAGCACCACATCGCCCAATTCTTTCATTGCGGCAAGATGGGCAAGAGTGCCCCCGATCTGCCCCGCGCCAATAAGTGCAATTTTTGGTCTGGCCATGACTTTTTGCTCCAAAGTCGGATTCAGGTTGCCGCGATGGGTAAACTCAAGCCAGCCCGCGCGCAAGGGCGCTGCGCTGCGGCACAGCTAAAGAAGCACAAAGGCGCTGTAGTTCAGGCGTCGCAGGAATGTGACTTGTCCGTGATCCAGGCAACGTGATGAGGTTCGATCGGGGACGTTCTTTGTGTGAGGTGCATGATGCCTGAAGACTTTTTCAATTTTTCGGACTTGGGATTTGGTGATCGGTTTGTCTTTGTTCCACGAAACAGCGGCACCACAATTACTGCAACCGATTTGCTGAACGTCGTAACGGCGAACTTTCCGTCCGAGCAGAATTTTGTGGATTTTCCAAACACATCTTTCGTCTTTCCAACACCCTTCGCATTCAATCCGCCGCAGATCGATTCCGTCAACAACGGGGACGATGTCTTTATGCGGTTCACCAGCAACGACAATTCGATCGTGTTCGAAGTGTTTGCGAATGCAGACGGGTCGATGACGGATATTACGATCCGGAATCAACTGCTTGATCCGGCTGATTTTGCGTCGTTGATCCTTCCGGTTGATCCCAACGACATCCTTCAAGGGACAGATATCGATCTGGAAACTATTTTTGGAGATTTCGGCTTTGTTCTGCAGGACCCTTTTCTTGGGGCCGACTTGACGCAGGGGCTGGACAATCTGAACTTTGATGGGCTGAGCCTTGCGGGTGGCGGTTTCCTGGGTGGCCTGTTCGATTTCGGCGGTGGCAGTGACGGCGGTGGTGGATTCGGCTTTGACTTTGGCAGCTTCGATTTCAGCTTCGGTGGCGGCTATGGCGGCGGCGGATTTAGCGACTTTGGTGGTGGTGGCTATTTCTTTGCGGATACCGATTTCAGCAGTCTCAGCCTGGTCTGACCGGGTTGATCTGGATCACCTTTCCGCGATAAAGCTTTTCCCGCGTCAGCCTCGGCAGGCGCGGGTAAGGGCCTGAAAAGCCCTGCCGTAGCCGGGGGAGCTTTTAGTGGAAGATGCCGCATTCTGGGCGCTGGCCGGGCTAGCCGCCGTCCTTGTGGGGTTGGGCAAAGGCGGGTTGCCGGTGGTTGGCATGCTGGGTGTGCCAGTGATGTCGCTGATCATGTCGCCGGTACTGGCGGCGGGGCTGCTGCTGCCGATCTATGTGATTTCAGACATGTTCGGGCTTTGGGCCTATCGACATGCGTTCGACAAGCAACTGCTGAAGGTCATGTTGCCGGCAATGACGCTTGGCGTAGGCCTGGGCTGGGCTGCGGCCACGGTGGTATCGGAGGCCTGGGTCACATTGCTGGTGGGGAGTATCGGTGCCGCATTTGCGGCGAACCTGCTGTTGCGCCAGACACAGGCCGTACCACCAAAAGCGCTTCGATTATTGCCGGGTTTTTTTTGGGGCGCGCTTTCAGGTTTTACCAGTTTTGTCAGCCATGCGGGGGCGCCACCTTATCAGGTGTTCGTGCTGCCTCTGAAATTGGAAAAGTCAGTGTTTGCTGGCACGGCAACCATCGCCTTTGCCTATGTGAACGCGATCAAGCTGATTCCCTATTATGTCTTGGGTCAAATATCGCTGTCCAGTTTGACGGTGGCTGCAATTTTGGCCGTACCCGCCAGTTTGGCGGTGTTTGCGGGTGTCCGGTTGGTGAAAATCATCCCTGAGAAGATCTTTTTTCAGGTGATCAGCTGGACCCTGCTTGCTGTGTCGATCAAACTGGTCTGGGATGGATTGGGCCGCATCTGAAGCCCATTCTGCAATCCCTACAGCTTTACGCCGGGTCGCCAGATGGCGCGAGGTTATCTGCCAGGGCTTCGTAGCCGTTTCCGCTGGCGACGAGGCAGGTCAACCCATCGGGCGTGGTTATGGTCAATGTCCAGGTGCCGGTGTCGGCAGACGCAAACATTTCCATCACCACATTGTTGCCAGCGATGCCTATGGCGCGGCGGGTTTCTTGATACTTGCCGCCAAGTTCAGTCAACACAACCGACCTTTCGGCGCAGTTGGCTGCGGCAAAAGCATTTTGTGTGGCAAGGATCAGGGCAGCAAAACCGAAGGACAGTCCGAACATCATCTTTGTCATCATTGGCCTTTCAACGAAATCGGGGCTTGATGCACAAAGAATGCGGAAGAGTTACGCAGATTTGGTTAACGACACGGGCTGTGTTGTGGATGTGGTCTAGCCTTGCACAATTCCCGGGTCTGAACGAAGGTGCGCCACGGGCCCACGCAAACCTTGTAAAGGACGCAGGCATGATAACGTTGATCCTTGGTTTGATCCTGTTTGCCGGGTCGCATCTGTTCAAGCGGCTTTTGCCGGACAGGCGTGTGGCCATGGGGGATCTTGGGAAAGGCTTGGTCGCGATCGTCAGCCTGGCAGGCGTCGTGCTGATGGTTATCGGCTATCGCAGTGCAGACTTCGTTGAGATCTGGACCCCCCCAGCTTTTCTAACGCATGTGAACAATCTTCTGATGCTAGGTGCGGTCTTCTTGTTGGGCGTCGGCAATGTGCCCGGTGTGGTGCGACAAAAACTACGTCATCCGATGCTTGGCGCGGTCAAAGTCTGGGCCTTGGCGCATTTGCTGGTAAATGGCGATCTGGCAAGTCTTTTTCTGTTTGGCGGTATGCTGGCCTGGGCCGTGATCAGTCTGATCCTTATCAACAGAGCCCAGCCACGCTGGCAATCGCCCTCTGCGGGCGCCATTCGCAACGACGTGATTTATGGTGCAGTTTCGGTTTTGATTTTTGGTATTATTGCCTATGTCCACACGTGGCTTGGTGTTTCTCCATTCGGGTAAGGCGATGAAACTGTACCGGTTCTTGTCAGAAGATGACACTGCTGCTTTTTGTCACAAAGTGACGGCGGCGCTGAACGCAGGCTGGGTGTTGTATGGGGTTCCGACCTATGCTTATGACGCCGCGCGGGGGTGCATGCGTTGCGGGCAGGCAGTGGTTAAGGACGTTCCGGGCAGCTATTCAGCCGCTGTCAAGCTGAGCGACTATTAAAGTCAGGTCCTGCCGCGATCACGACCCATCCGAGGATTTATCGTGATCACAGTCTGAAAAAACGTGATCACTAGCTAAGAGTGTTTTAGTCCTGATCGCGCTACCATCGGCTCAGGGCGGTAGAACGGTGCGTGACTTCGTCTTGAAAAGCCGTCATGAACTTGAAAAAGTGCAGCAAGCCCTGTCCCACAATCGGGCGCGCCAGCAAAAAGGAACGGATCATGGCCGAGATCAAACGTGTTGAGCGCCCACTTTCCCCGCATTTGCAAGTCTACCGCCCGCAACTGACTTCGGTCACCTCTATCCTGACGCGGATTACGGGAAACGGTTTGATCGTGGGGGTCATTCTGGCGGTTTGGTGGCTGCTGGCGGCGGCCACATCGCCCGCCTATTTTGCAGTGGCAAATGGGGTTGCGACATCGTGGTTCGGCGATCTGGTGTTCACAGCGTCCCTTTGGGCTATCTGGTACCATTATCTGGCAGGTCTGCGGCATCTCTACTTCGATGCGGGCAAAGGGCTGGATATTCCAACGGCGGAAAAGCTGGGCTGGGGCTGTATCATCGGGTCGGTTTTGTTGACCGTTCTGACCATTCTAATCGTGTAAGGGGCTGGATATGCGTTATTTGACAGACCGCAAGCGCGCCGTGGGCAAGGGTGCATCGCATACCGGCACTGCGCATCATTGGTCGATGCAAGTGTCATCTGTAGGATTAGCCTTTCTGGTGCCGATCTGGGTTTATGTGTTTGGCAGCACGCTTGGCCAAAGCCACGACGCCGTTTTGGCCGTGTTTGCACAACCGTTTCCGGCAATTCTGACTGCATTGGTGATTTTTGTCGGCATGCGGCACTTTGCCAAAGGGGCCAGCATGATGATCGAGGATTACGCTAAGGGTACTGCGCGTAAGATGTTGATCATCTTTGTTGTGTCCTTGTCTTATGTGATCACGGCCACCGGCCTGTTCGCGCTTGTGAAAATCGCGATCTGAGGAAAGTTCGAATGCCTGCTTATGCTTACGAGACGCATGACTATGACGTGGTGGTTGTGGGGGCCGGGGGGGCTGGTCTGCGCGCGACACTTGGCATGGCCGAACAGGGGTTGCGCACCGCTTGTGTGACCAAGGTGTTCCCGACACGCAGCCATACCGTTGCCGCCCAAGGCGGTATTGCGGCATCGCTGGCCAATATGGGGCCGGATAACTGGCAGTGGCACATGTATGACACCGTTAAGGGGTCTGACTGGCTGGGCGATATGGACGCGATGGAATATCTGGCGCGCGAAGCCCCCAAAGCAGTGTATGAGCTGGAACATTACGGTGTGCCGTTTTCCCGCACCGAAGAGGGCAAGATTTACCAGCGCCCGTTTGGGGGCCATACGACTGAATTCGGCGAGGGCCCCCCGGTGCAGCGCACCTGTGCGGCGGCTGACCGTACCGGCCACGCGATTTTGCACACGCTTTATGGGCAATCGTTGAAGAACAACGCGGAATTTTTCATCGAATATTTCGCGCTGGACCTGATCATTACAGATGGCCGTTGCACGGGCATTGTGGCGTGGAAGCTGGATGATGGCACGATCCACGTGTTCAACGCCAAAATGGTTGTGCTGGCAACCGGCGGCTACGGACGTGCGTATTTTTCGGCGACTTCCGCGCATACCTGCACCGGCGACGGCGGCGGCATGGTGGCGCGGGCGGGCCTGCCCTTGCAGGACATGGAATTCGTGCAGTTTCACCCGACTGGGATTTACGGATCGGGCTGCTTGATTACCGAAGGCGCGCGGGGCGAGGGCGGGTATCTGACCAATTCCGAAGGCGAGCGGTTCATGGAGCGCTATGCGCCAACCTATAAGGATCTGGCGTCGCGCGATGTGGTTTCGCGTTGCATGACGATTGAAATCCGCGAAGGGCGCGGTGTGGGGCCAAACAAGGACCATATCCACCTGAACCTGAACCATTTGCCAAAAGAAACGCTGGAACTGCGGTTGCCGGGAATTACCGAAAGCGCACGGATTTTCGCGGGCGTTGATCTGTTGAAAGAACCGATCCCGGTGATACCCACCGTGCATTACAACATGGGCGGGATTCCGACGAATTACTTCGGTGAAGTATTGCTGCCAACGCCGGGCAACCCGAATGCCATTTTCCCCGGCCTGATGGCTGTGGGCGAAGCGGGCTGCGCATCGGTGCATGGCGCAAACCGGCTTGGATCAAACAGCCTGATCGACCTTGTGGTGTTCGGCCGTGCCGCTGCAATTCGGGCGGGTGAAATCGTTGATCGAAAAGCGCGGCTGGAGCCGGTGAATACGGTTGAAATTGACCGCGCGCTTGACCGGTTTGATGCCACGCGCCACGCCAAAGGTGCTGTGCCGACTGCCGAGTTGCGGCTGGAGATGCAAAAAACCATGCAGGCCGATGCAGCTGTTTTCCGCACCGACAAGACGTTGGCGGACGGTGTTTCCAAGATGACGACGATTGCGGGTAAAATGGCTGATATCTCGGTCACGGACCGATCAATGGTGTGGAATTCGGACCTGATGGAAACGCTGGAATTGGGCAATCTGATGCCCAACGCGATGGCGACGATTGTTGCGGCCGAGGCCCGCAAGGAAAGCCGTGGCGCCCATGCGCATGAAGATTATCCGGCGCGCGATGACGTGAACTGGCGTGTGCATTCCTTGGCTTATGTGGACGGCACGAGGGTTACGCTGGGTACACGTCCGGTTAACCTGGAACCCCTGACCAAACAGGCAGACGGCGGTATTGATCTGAAGAAAATCGCCCCAAAGGCGCGGGTGTATTGATATGGAGCAAGAAAAAGGGTCAGTAAATTTGACGTTGCACCACCTTCAAGACGTTCGTGCTCAGTTGGCAGCAGTTCAGAATGACATAGAAGATGCCCGTTCGAGACTGGCTCTTTTGAAGGAAGAACTGGCTGTGGAGAGAAGTTTTCGGATGTACCACGAAAAACGGTTCTCCGAATTCCATGATATGCTCAAAACCATAAATCGAAGATCGGGGATCAGCGATGGGTGAGATCAAGGTAAATTTGAATTTAGGTAACGCATTGGACCGCATTGTCGGGATGCTTGTTTCCAATGAATCTGCGGCTTTCATCGCGTCAGAGTTTTTGATTTCGCACGAGATTCAGCAAAACTTGGTACCGGAAACAAAGTTCGCAAGGGCACTTTCCGAGGCTGAAGTTTCCATTCGGAAGAGCGGGTTTGAATGGTGGGAGCCACCATCAGCACTTCGCCAGATTGTAGATGTTGTTCGTGTAGCCGTTGAACGGTCAGATCAGGAAGTCGGGAAAACGATTATCCTGTCATTGCTTACCGAAATCGATCCGGTTTGTATCAGAAAGGTGAGAGTCGATTAAAATGGACGCAGTGACAAATTCAAACAAACTGTTCGCGGGCTTTATCTCCCTTTCACTTGCCTCCGTCGCCGCCTGTTCGCCCGCCGATCTGGCGAACAAAGTAAACCGACAAGCGGCAGAAACTGTTGTGCAGCCTGTCGTCAATATCGACATGCCTGCTGGCATTGCGGATCAAGCCACCGCTTGCATCCTTGATGCAGCGTCACCTGCAGAAGTGCAGGCGCTTGCACGCGATGTGGGGGTTGAGGCGGGATCGTCCACCAAAGCGCGTATCCGTGAATTGGCCCTGCGTCCGGCTGCGCAAGCCTGCTTTGCCACCAGCGGCGTGCCGCCGTTGCAAGGGTGATCCGATGAGGCGCAGTATGTCACTTTTGGTTTTGCTGGCAGCCTGCGGCCCGATTTCTGTGCAGCAAGCTGAAAAGGCGTGTTTTGAGCGCGCACGACTGGCGCAACAACCCCGCGGAGAAGTTTTCCTTGGGGCCAATTCAAAAGGACAGACTGCCGCTGGTGTTGATCTGAGCATTTCCTCTGACTTTCTCAGAGGGCTCGATCCGGCAGCAGTTTATGACCAATGCGTTTTTCAGAAATCTGGCCTGCCTCCGTCTCGCCCGCTATATTCCCGCTCTGATTGGAAATCTTGATCCATGGTTCAGTTCACGCTTCCGAAGAATTCGAAAATCCGCACCGGCAAAACCTGGCCCAAGCCAGATGGTCCCAATGTGCGCAAGTTCCATGTGTATCGGTGGAATCAAGAGGATGGCAAAAATCCGCAGGTCGATACATATTTTGTGGATATGGATAAATGCGGGCCGATGGTGCTGGACGCGCTGATCAAGATTAAGTCCGAGATCGACCCGACGCTGACCTTTCGGCGGTCTTGCCGCGAAGGGATTTGCGGATCGTGTGCGATGAACATCGACGGCATCAACACGCTGGCCTGCATCTACGGGTTGGATGAGGTGAAGGGCGATGTGAAGATCTATCCGCTGCCACATATGGCGGTGGTAAAAGACCTGATCCCGGACCTGACACATTTCTATGCACAGCACGCATCCATCATGCCGTGGCTGGAGACGAAGACCAACCGCCCGGCCAAGGAATGGCGCCAAAGCATCGAAGACCGCGAGAAGCTGGACGGGCTTTATGAATGCGTGATGTGCGCCTGCTGTTCCACATCCTGCCCAAGCTATTGGTGGAATTCGGATAAATACCTCGGGCCGGCGGCTTTGCTGCATGCCTACCGCTGGATCGTGGACAGCCGCGATGAAGCGACAGGCGAGCGGTTGGACAATCTTGAAGACCCATTCAAACTTTACCGCTGCCACACAATCATGAACTGCGCCAAGACTTGCCCCAAGGGGTTGAACCCCGCCAAGGCGATTGCCGAGATCAAGAAGCAGATGGTCGAACGGGTGGTGTGAATGTGCGTCAGTTGTCTAAACGCGACTGACGCGGTCTGTTTCCATCACTCAACTTCGTGTGTCTATCATGCTGCTATATAGGGTTGGCATGATCATAGCTTTAGTGGCACTGGTGCTCCTTGCCGCTGTTTGGGTCTGGCTATGTATGGGAATCATGAAGACTGGCATCCGATACGTTGCCGGTGCTGTTGCTTCGCAGATTTCCTTTGTGCATTTGGTTTTTGGCCTGCTTACTGGACAAGGTTTGGGTGCGTTCTTTGGGGCGTTTGTGCCGCCGTTGATACTGGTTCTAAGTGAACGCTTTGCACAATTCCATTCATTCCTGTCGGACGTCTTGCCGATGGCATTCGCTGCCGGGGGGATTACATTTGTAGCAATTCTGGCTGTGCCTAGGCTCAGACTTTGGAGCGTTGCCCCGGCATTGCTAGTTTTCCTTGCCGTGGGAATTGTTGTCGGTGAAAACGTCAGTCAGCGTGCAATGTGCCGCGCTGCCGCTCATGCTAATATTCCCGAGTTCCGGCGGAGGACTTTGCTTTGGAGCCTTTACAATACTCCAGAAGAGTTCCAGTTCGACATTCATGCAGCGGCCGAAATCGACGGGCGGCGGCTGGGTTGGAGCTACCGAGAAATGGACTGGTACGAGATCCCCTCCGACGCATGGGGCGAGGTGGACGCTGCTCCCTTCGATTGCGGTGCTCTGGCTGCCTCGAAACCTGACGCGTGAACATGAGCGAAGGTGGCCGGACTTCACGAAGCTGTTGGCTGAAAGGATGCAAGGCTTGCCCTTACCAGATATTGGCGTGAAACTAGTGGGCATGAAGCCAACTAATCCCACCCATCCTGCTCCGTCCGATGTCATTGCCCGCAAAAGCGTGGCTCCCGTGATTTGTTACCCGATGGAAGGCCTGCAAGCGCCCGATTTGGCAAGTTATATTGCTGCGCGCCACCGCTGGGAAAAGACTGCCGAAGTGCTGGTTCCTCCACGTAAGGCGCGGTGTTTCAAGGTGCCGGCGGGGCAGTTTTTCAGGATTACTTCGGTGGTCGGCCCGCAGGTGGGCGATCTGAATTTGTGGGCTGCGAGTGATCTGACCGAGCGGTTTTATTCCGGCAAAACCCGCGCGCTGCACGGCACCCACCTGTCCACAGGCGACAGGATGTGGAGCAACTTTCCAACGCTTCGCCCGATGGCGACGATCACCGATGACAGCTTGGATTGGTATGGCTTTGATGCCTTTGGCGGGTCTGTGCATGATGTGATCGGCACGCGCTGTGACCCTTACACGAACAACCTTTTGTCCCATGGCGGGCAGTATCATCACTGCTGCCATTCCAACCTGACAAGGGCGTTGGCGGATGAAACTGGATTGTCGCCACACGAGGCCGAGGCGCATGTGCATGATGTGCTCAACGTGTTCATGTGCACAGGGTTTACCCGCGACACCGGGCAGTATTTCATGAAGCAAAGCCCGGTTCGGCCGGATGATTACCTTGAATTCTTTGCAGAAATTGATCTTTTGGGGGCGTTGTCGGCCTGTCCCGGTGGGGATTGTTCGGCGGAGCATTCGTCGGATAGTGCCGCCTGTTATCCATTGCTGGTGGAGGTGTTCCGGCCCAAGGCGGCCCCGCTTGGGTGGGCCAGCTCTGCGCCAAATGGCTATGACCGCAGCCACGGACTTTAGGCTTGGCACCTCCCTCCCCCCCTTTGTGGGGGAGGGTTGGGGTGGGGGGTCGCGTTAAGCAAAGTCAAGGAAATTGCCTGTTGCCCCCACCCCCACCCCACGCGGGGGGAGGGGAGGCGCTTGGTGCCAAGGATTGGTTCAGCAGTAACGCTCCACCGTTGCTGCCTGATCATCGTTGTAACGGTCACCATATGCCCAGCCGACCGGCAGGATGCGGGCTATCTCCGCGCGGTCTTCGGGGGTCAGTGTGAGGTCAGAAGCGGCCGCCCAATCGGCCAGATGATCCGCTGATCTGGTGCCAGGGATCGGCAGCAAATGCGAGCCTTGATCCAGCACCCAAGCAAGGGCTAGGGCGGGCGGGGTGATGCCGCGATCTGCCGCATAGGCGCGGAAGGCTTCGATTTTTGAAAGGTTCAATTGCCAATCAACCCCTTGAAAACGCGGGATTTGGCGGCGGAATTCGGTTTCCGGTAAGGTCGCGGGATCCAACATCTCAAGACCCAAAGCCCCACGTGCAAGCGGCGAGAAGGGAACGAAGGCTGTGCCCAGTTCGGCGCATGTCTGGATCAGGCCCAAGTCTGGTTGCCGGGTCATCAGGGAATATTCGTTCTGGACGGCGCGGCAGGCATGCACCGCATGGGCGCGGCGCAGGGTGCCGGGGGCGATTTCGGACATGCCGTAGCCGCCGATCTTGCCTTCGTCTATCAGGCGGGACAGGGTGCCTGCGACTTCTTCGATAGGGGTGTTCTGGTCGTGGCGGTGGATGTAGAAAAGGGCGACGTGATCGGTGCCCAAGCGGCGCAAGGAACCTTCTAGTTCGGCCCGCAAATGCGCATCAGAGTTATCGATGCGGCGGTTCGGGCCACCTATAATGCTGGCTTTTGTGGCGATCACGGCGGGGTGGCGGCGAGACTTAAGCCATTGGCCAAGCACGGTTTCTGCCCTGCCCATGCCGTAGATATTGGCGGTGTCGTAGAAGGTGATCCCTGCGTCCCAAGCCGCGTCAAGACAGCGCAGGCTGGCGTCATCGGTGGTGTCGCCAAAGATACCGCCAAAGCTGAGGCAACCAAGGCCAATCGCCGAAACCATGGGGCCGTTTGCCCCGAGCTGGCGGTGTTTCATGGCTGTCTCCTTTTGGTGGGGATCGCAATAGACCCCCACGAATCGGTTGGGTCAAGGGGTGTTGGGAAACGCTGCGTGCAGGGCGACTTCGACCATAGCGCCAAAGCTGCGTTCGCGCTGATCTGCGGGCAGGGACTCGTGCGTGAGGATATGGTCGGAGATGGTGAGGACAGCGAGGGCCCGCCGCTGGTAGCGGGCGGCGAGGATGTAAAGTTCTGCCGCCTCCATTTCCACACAAAGGGTGCCGTGGCGTTGCAACTGGTCGGACAGGTCCTGACGTTCGTCATAGAAGGTGTCGGACGAATAGATGCCGCCGACATGCACCGGCACACCGATGCTTTGGGCGGCGGTATAAGCCGCTGATAACAGGCTGAAATCGGCGCAGGGGGCGAAGTTTAACTCCTTGAAGATTGACCGCGACGGGCTGCCATTGGTGCTGGCCGTCTGGGCGATCACCACATCGCGGACCTTGACATGGTGCTGCAAGGCACCCGCCGATCCGATGCGGATCAGGGTTTGCGCGCCGTAGTCTTTCATCAGCTCGGTCGCATAGATCGACAGGGATGGCATCCCCATGCCCGACCCATGAATGGTCACGCGGTGGCCCCGCCATGTGCCGGTATAGCCCAACATGCCGCGCACCTCGTTCACCAGAACTGGGTTTTCGAGGTAGGTCTGTGCTGCCCAACGGGCGCGGTAAGGATCACCCGGCAGCAGGACGGTTTCAGCAATGTCGCCGGGTTTCGCGCCGATGTGGAATGTCATGATGGGGCCTTTTCGGATTTGCGTCTAGAAACAGGTTAACGTGCTGGGATTGAACCGTTTTCGGTGTATGCGATGCGTGCACAGCCCGTGCATTATCTGTGCATACGTTGTGTGCAGTTTCTAGGGGTTAATTTTGGGCGATGGCGGGAGTTTTGGTGCGGGTGATGGTCTGTCCAACCCTTCTTAGGCCGGACCGCATCGGTTCACTTTCGGGTTGCTTGACCGAATGCGCCAGCCCTCCCCATGAAAGCGCAGCTATCAGCCAATAGCCGGGGTCAGACTGACCCGCCTCGACCCCTAGACGCGCTGAGTGGGGGAAAGCATGGTGGTTGCCGTGCCAGTTTTCCCCAAAGGTGAGCAGCCCGAAGCCGGGGAGATTGTAACCCTGCACAGGCAGGCCATCAATGCGCCAGCCCTGATGCCCGGTGCGATGCGCGTAGTGACCAACGGCCCAATGCCCCGTCAGGGACACGATTATACGCAGGCTTACGCCCCAAAGCATCCAACCCCAGCCACCGATACCCCAAAGCACTAAGGCGAATGGAATTTGCTGCATCATCCAATAACGTTCGACAAAGCGAAAGAATGGGTCTGACGCAATAATTTCTTCGATTTGAAAATTGGGCGGGTGGTGAAGATCGAACTTGCAGTGCATTTGCCACCAAGCATCACGCCAAAAATCCGTTGCATGAGAAGGGTGGGGCGGGCATTCGGTTTGGCGTTGATGCCAATCACGCAAGTCATGCGCGCGGATCATTCCGAATGGGCCAGCCATGCCGACGAGGGTGCCCAGCCATACCAAAGTGCGCTCTACCCATAATGGTGCCTCAAAAGAACGGTGGATCAGCAGGCGGTGCATGCCAACAGAATGGCCCGCGCAAATTGTAATGGCAGAAAGAACTAAGAATGCGAGGACAGCACCTGATGTGGTGAACCAGATTATTCCGACTAGACCGCCGATAAGATGCGTGAACCACCAACAGGATTTCGCGGCATCCCACACGATATGCCCGTCTGTTGCTGATGTATCGTGTAGCGGTAAAACTCTGTCGGTTGGGACAAGCGGCACGGTACGTCCTTTGGCTGACTTATTCCGCAGCAGCCTGCACGCCTTCCACCAGACGGACAATATCCATCATGATCTTGTTCAGCTCAAAATCCTTGGGCGTGTATACGGCGGCGACGCCGGAGGCGCGCAGGGCGGTGGCGTCATCTTCGGGGATGATGCCGCCGACGATGAGGGGGATGTGCGCAAGGCCAGCGGCGCGCATGCCATCCAAAACCTCGGCAATCAGAGGAATGTGGGAGCCGGACAGGATTGACAGGCCTACGACATGGGCTTGTTCTTCGAGCGCGGCGGCGACGATTTCGGCGGGGGTCAGGCGGATGCCGCCGTAGGCAATATCCATGCCGCAATCGCGGGCGCGGGCGGTGATTTGTTCGGCACCGTTGGAATGGCCATCAAGTCCGGGTTTTCCCATCAGGAATTTAAGCGGGCGGCCGAGTTTAGCGGAAACCGCTTGCACGGCCTCGCGGATAGGTTCCAACCCTTCGGTGCGGTTTGACGGGTTGCGCGAGACGCCGGTGGGGGCGCGGTATTCGCCAAAGGCGGTGCGGATGGTCTGGCCCCATTCGCCAGTGGTGGCCCCGGCTTTCGCGGCGGCGATGGAGGCAGGCATGATGTTGGTATTGGTGGCGCAGGCTTGGCGCAGGGCGGAAAGGGCGGATTGGACTTGTCCGTTGTCGCGGGATGCGCGCCATGCAGTCAAGCAGGAAATCTGGTCTGCCTCGGCTTTGGGGTCTGACGCCATGACAGAGCCGTCGCCTGCGGTAAGCGGGCTTGGTGTTGTCTCTAGCCAGCGATTGACGCCGACGACGGTGGTTTCCTTTGATTCAATTTTGGCGATGCGGTCGGCGTTCGCCTCAACAAGGCGGCCCTTCATGTATTCGATGCAGGCGACTGCCCCGCCCATGGCGTCGATTTGTGCGAGTTCCGCGCGCGCACCGTCTTTTAGCGAGGTGACTTTACGGTCTATCGCCGGGTTTCCATCGAACAGATCGTCATACTCCAGAAGGTCGGTTTCATAAGCGAGGATTTGTTGCATGCGGAGCGACCATTGCTGATCCCACGGGCGGGGCAGGCCAAGCGCCTCGTTCCAGGCGGGCAATTGCACGGCGCGGGCGCGGGCGTTTTTCGACAGGGTGACGGCGAGCATTTCGATCAGGATGCGGTAGACGTTGTTTTCGGGTTGCTGTTCGGTGAGGCCAAGCGAGTTGACCTGAACGCCGTAGCGGAAGCGGCGGTATTTCGCGTCGGTGATGCCATAGCGGTGTTCGCAGAGTTCATCCCAGAGGTCGACGAAGGCGCGCATTTTGCACAGCTCGGTTACAAAGCGGATGCCTGCGTTGACGAAAAACGAAATGCGGCCAACCATGTTGGGGAAGTCTGCGGGCGCGACTTTACCTTTCAGATCATCCAGCACGGCGCAGGCGGTGGCCAGCGCGAAGGCAAGTTCCTGTTCCGGCGTCGCCCCCGCCTCTTGCAGGTGGTAGGAACAGACGTTCATCGGGTTCCATTTGGGCAGGTGGGTTTGCGTGTAGGCGGCGATATCGGTGATCATCCGCAGGCTGGGCTTCGGCGGGCAGATATAGGTGCCGCGCGACAGGTATTCCTTGATGATGTCGTTTTGCACGGTGCCTTGCAGGGCGGAGATATCGGCGCCCTGTTCTTCGGCCACTGCGATATACAGGGCCAGCAACCACGGCGCTGTGGCGTTGATGGTCATCGAGGTGTTCATCTGGGTCAGCGGGATGTCGGCGAACAACGCGCGCATATCGCCAAGGTGGGATATGGGGACGCCCACCTTGCCGACCTCGCCCCGCGCCAGGTCGTGATCGCTGTCATAGCCGGTTTGCGTGGGCAGATCGAAGGCGACGGACAGGCCGGTTTGGCCCTTGGCGAGGTTGGATTTATAAAGGCTGTTGGAGGCAGAGGCGGTGGAATGGCCTGCATAGGTGCGAAACAGCCATGGCGCGTCTTTTGTTGTCATCTTCAGCCTCGTGAGTCGGTATCGCAAGATTGTTGCGTCTGATGTCAGATAGGCGACATTTTCAACC
>JANNSG010000024.1:0-2005 GCA_031402355.1 Pseudorhodobacter sp.
CGAGTGGCTAAAGCAGCACACCCTACCCACCCACAGGAGCCTTCCGCCTGCGCCAGCCGAAGAAACCCATGGCTCTGACGTCCGCTATCAGAGGCACAGCGGAAATGGCGCTGCCACTGGATGACTTCCGAGTTTGACCCAAGACAGACATCTTGGTGCAATGCACCTGATGGCAGAACCGAGCCCAACCAAGACATTCTTTGCCTTGCACAAGTCCTTTGAAGAATGGGTTCATGCGGACATGCGCCGGACCGCGCCCGCTGATTTTGGAGTCAAGGCGCAAAGTCGTTTGACCCCAACACATGTACTGCACTACGCTTTCGTGGCCGGAACAAGTGAGAGCCAGACGTTGCTTGCATTTCCGTTGGAGAATACGACGTTGACTGAGCTTACTTGTATCGGATTGGGGTTGATGGGTTCAGCACTTGCGCGCGCGCTGCTGGCGACTGGGCATGGCGTCACCGTCTGGAACCGCTCGCCCGGAAAAGCAGAAGCGTTGGTGAGTTTGGGGGCACAAGAGGCCCGGACCTTCGCCGAAGCCCTGGCTGCCAGTCCAGTCTTGCTGATTTGCATCGACAACTATGTGTCGACCCGCGCGCTTCTGGAGCCGGAAGGCAAGGTGGGTCACCTGGCCGGGCGAACGGTGGTTAGCCTGACCACGGGGACCCCGCGCGAGGCCGAAGAGCTGTCGGTGTGGGTCGCAGCACGGGGCGCGCATTACCTTGATGGCGCGATCCTTTGTGGCCCAAAAGAAATCGGCACAAAGGGCGGTGAGATTCTCGTTTCAGGTGACGCCCGGGCATGGCAGATGACAGAGCCGCTTTTGACCTGCCTTGCTGGAAAAGTGCGCAACGTGGGTCAGGGTGTCGGCGCCGCCGCCGCACTCGATTTCGCCTGGCTGACGATGTCTTTCGTGCAGTTCATCGGTGTCGCCCATGCGGCGAATATCTGCCGGGCGCAGGGGATCGATTTGCAGGAATTCATCAACCTCTTTCCAGCCGAACCAGCCCCGGCCGACACCGACGCCTACACCCGCGAACTAGCCCGAATCATCAAGGACGGGGACTACGATCACCCCACCGCGACACTTCAAGTCTGGGGCGAGGCACTGGGCCGTATCCAGATGCAAGCACGAGATGCGGACATTCCCTCTGACATCCCGGATTTCATCGCCAGTTACTTCCGGCGAGCGGTAGACACGGGATTGGGGCAACAGGAAGCGATCGCGATCCACAAGACACTTCTTGCGACCGAAAAACTGACGTGAGCGGCAGGGAGCCGGAATGAGCGAGGCAGTGACGGGCCTGTCTGCAACCTCATAGTGCGGACTTTCGCAAACGCCTGGTGTTGGCCCCGAGCGGCCGACCATAGTCTGTAGGATTTTGTCTGCAGTCGCGGGATAAGCTGACATAACATGGACATTGGTCCATCGGCGCTGATGACCGGAAGCGGCCATTGGCCGAATTTTGAACAAATGACTGCACCGCTGCTGAGTTGCTCCGCAATCAGGCTTTAGATACTTGGTAGTCAAGACCTATGGTGTTCACCAGTACGCCGGCGCTTGCCACCTTTTGCGCCAGTTTCTTGTTCATGATCGCGCTGAGCGCGGTGTTGAGCGCAGGGCTTCCCCTGAGCAGGCGGTGCAAGGCTTCCGCCTCCCAGACAAAATAGACGGCACCCGCCTCCAAGGTTACGGTTGCGGTTGCCGGGCGCGCCAGCAGAAAAGCGATTTCGCCGATAAAGGTCTGTGATTCGGAGGGCCAGCGCTGGCCGCCCTTTTCTATGGCCATGCTCCCGTCAAGAATGAAGTAGAGCTTTTCGAGAACCTGGCCCTCCCGGGTGATGACCGCGGGAACTGCCGCTAGTTCTTCCTTGCCTGCTCCGAGAAGCTGGCGGAACTCGGGCGGCTGCTGGCCGATGGCGACGTCGACGTGAAATACGAGCGCGGCGAGAATCACTTGTTTTTCGAGATCGGACCGCGCCTGCTGATCTCGCGCATGATCGA
>JANNSG010000025.1:0-2612 GCA_031402355.1 Pseudorhodobacter sp.
GCAGTTTGATCGGTGCAGACCGCTCTTCGGGGAAGGTCTGCTCGGTGCATTCGCCGCTTACCAGGATCACCGGAATGCGCACCTCTGCTGCGCGCAACACCCTGAACGCTTGCATGCCGGCTTCGAGGCCGCCAAATCCATCCACATGCATGACAAAAATGCTGTACCCAAGCGGGTCATCAATCATCGCGGCAAGTGCCGTGAAAAGTTCCGTTTCGATGTCGACTTGTCCGCCCAATGCCGACAGCCGCGCCTCCGCCTCGGGCCCGGATCCATCGTTCAGCATCAAGATGCGAACAGATTGACCGAAAACCGATCTTTTTTCATTTTTTACAGCGCGCAAATGTCGCATACTAAACTCCACCAAAAACATACTCCGTGCGTAATGATTACCCCCCAGTTACGGCGCAATTGTGGGATAAACCGGGCTTATTTTCGCAGATTCACCACAATCTATGGCAGTTGCGAGGCCGAACGATCTGGTGCACAGTTCTTGAACACATCGCCGAGACCTGCAGGCAGCATGACAGCCATAGATTATCAAAGCCTTATTGACGGGCCGACTTGGGCTTTCATCGCACGCACCAATGCCTGCTACCCGGAAGATACGGCCACCCGCAGCGTCGTCGAACAACGCCACATTTATGATACAATGGCCCGCAGCTTTCATCGCGGCTACCCCAAGGGCGTGACCGCGCATGACGAGCAGATTGGCAGTGTCCCCTGCCGGATTTATCATGGCGCGCAACCAACTGTCATTTACTTGCATGGTGGCAGCTTTGTCGTCGGTGGTCTACATAGCCACGATGATGTCTGCGCCGAAATCTGCGCAGGTACCGGCTTCAACGTGGTCAGCGTCGACTACCGCCTTGCCCCCGAACATCTGCACCCCGCTGCTTATGACGATGCTCTGGCCGTCGCCCGCACCGTTGCCCGAACCAGCCGCTATCTTCTGGTAGGCGATTCCGCCGGGGGCACGCTCGCGGCCTCGGTAGCGCAGTCATTGCGCAATGATGCCCCCGCCAGCGGATTGGTGCTGATCTATGCGGGCCTCGGCGCCGATCCCGACCACGGAAGTTACAGCACCCACGCCCATGCGCCAATGCTGTCGCGCGCCGATATCGTCAGGTACCGCCAGATACGGCACGAGGGCGGCTCGCCGCCGATCAATGATCCAACCGCCGCTCCGCTGCAGGGTACCAATTTCACGGGCCTGCCCGAGACCATCGCTTTTAGCGCCGAATGCGATCCGCACGCAGATGCCGGGCGCGATTATTGCGCCCGAATTACAGCCGCCGGAGGTCAAGCCACTTGGCACCTGGAAACCGGTCTCGTCCACGGCTATCTGCGCGCACGCCACAGCGTCCCGCGTGCGGCTGCAAGTTTCGACAAAATCATCAATGCCATAACAACTTTGGGGGCCACATCATGAACCAGACCCTGCGCAACACCACCCATTGGGCGGAACGCGTCGATCTTGCCGCTGCTTTCCGCTGGACTGCGCGTCTGAACATGCACGAAGCCGTGGCCAACCATTTCAGCCTCGCCACCAATCCATCGGGCAGCGAATTCCTGATCAACCCCAATGCCCGCCATTTTGCCCGCATCACGGCGTCGGATTTGGTGTTGATCGACGCGAATGATCCCACCACGATGGACAGACCAGATGCGCCCGATCCCACCGCATGGGGCCTGCATGGATCGGTACACCGGGCCTGCCCGCATGCGCGCTGCGTTATGCATGTCCATTCCATCCACGCCACCGTCCTTGCCAGCCTTGCCGACAGCCGCCTTCCTGCTATCGACCAGAACACGGCCATGTTCCACAACCGCCAAGTCGTCGATGATCACTACGCCGGCATGGCCTTTGGCGACGAAGGCGCGCGCTGTGCCGCCCTGCTGACCGATCCAAAGGTCAAAGTGATGATCATGGGCAACCACGGCGTTCTGGTCATTGGCAATACGGTCGCCGATACCTTCAACCGCCTCTATTATTTTGAGCGCGCCGCCGAAACCTATATCCGCGCCCTTCAAACCGGTCGCCCGCTGCGGTTTCTAACCGAGGCAGTCGCCGAAAAGACCGCCCGCGAATGGGAGGATTACCCGACAGGGGGCGATGCACATCTGTCTGAACTCAAGGCTTTGCTAGATGCAGACGGGTCAGACTATGCAAGCTGAACCCACCGGCAGATCGGGCCCGTAGTTCGTTTCGCAACCGATCCGCGAAGAAAGCCCGCAAGGGCTTGAAAAGCGCAGCTTAATTCCCGGCGCTTTCCATTTTCCGATTGGCGATCACATTTTCCAGCCAGCCAAGCTTCATCTCTGGTACGGATGACAGCAATAGATCGGTGTAATCGTCAAACGGCGGCGTCAGCACATCCGTTTTGGTGCCGTAACGTGCAACCCGGCCCTTGAACATCACCGCAATCCGGTCGGCGATCGCCCGCACTGTCGCCAGATCATGGGTGATGAACAGATAGGCCACGCCTTCCTGCGCCTGCAACGCCAGCAACAGCTTCAAAATCCCGTCCGCCACCAACGGGTCCAGGCATGGGCCGCAATGCGGGAATTCTTCCTTCGGCCTTGGCGCGCAAGAGCACACCGAGAGTGCC
>JANNSG010000026.1:0-3831 GCA_031402355.1 Pseudorhodobacter sp.
AGAGTATAGTGATGTTAATAAATAAGAATATGGGGAACTAACATGATCAGAATCATTCTTGGCGCGCTGCTCGCCGCCGCATTGTCCACCGGAGCTTTTGCACAAAGCTCTTATCAGATCAAAAACGGCGACAGCCTGCAGGTCGAAGTGCTGGAAGATCCGGCATTGAACCGATCTGTTCTGGTCTTGCCGGATGGGTCTATCAGCTTTCCGCTGGTCGGCACCATTCCCGCTGCTGGCCGGACCATTGACGCCGTGAAGGCCGATCTGGCTGCGGCTTTGGCCGGAAACTTTGCCGCCCCGCCAAACGTCTTTGTGGGTATTGGCACTCTTGCCGAGCCCCGCGCCGCACGTGTGGCAGGTCCGGCGCGCACCATCAGCGTCTATGTCATGGGCGAGGTTACCACGCCCGGCAAAGCAGATGTAAAGCCAGGAACCACGGTTCTGCAGTTTCTGGCACAAGCCGGCGGGTTTACCCGCTTTGCCGCCCAAAAACGTATCCAGCTGCGCCGCACGGCCAAAGGTGGTGCCGAGCAGATCTATCTTTTCAACTATGATGGCACCGGCGCATCTGGCATTGCTGGCAGCACGCGCCTGCAATCGGGTGATGTGATTGTGGTTCCACAGCGCAAGCTGTTCGACTAAACGTAAAGCCGGCAGGCCCGTCAAAAGGGCCGTGCGGGAATAAAGGGTGGGGCAGTGAAAAGACAACGTATCGGCCATTGTCTGGCTCTTGCGAGTATCATCTGTATCGTCGGCGGGTTGGGTCCCGCTGTCGCTCAGGAAGATCTGCCCGGCGGCACCACGCTGACCTTCGGGGTCGCCTCATCGCTCAGCATCAGCGACAATTACAGCCTCGCGATTATCTCTCCGGGCACCAGCACTATCCTGGATACCGCCCTGTCGTTTGGCTATCTGACCGAGACCGCGACAAGCCGCTTTGCCTTTGACGTGGAGGGGGTGCTGCGCGCATCGGACATCCCCGGTGTGGGAAGCGACCTTCGGTTTGATGACGCCAGCGCCGCGCTTGGCTACTCTCGCGAATGGGCCGACAGCCGGCTTGATATCATCGCCGACTACAACCGCGTTAACCTTGATTTCCTGGATCCCTTTTCCCTGACCGAACTTAGCGACACCGATCTGATCGACAGCTCTGGCACATTGGAAAGCCGCAATTTTGATCTGAAGTTCGAGACCGGGCTCAACGCCCCGATCGGGTTCGGATTCGAGTTGGGTCATTCGGCCAGTGAGTATACCGACACTACGGATCCTGGCCTGTTTGACAGCGAAACCAATGACATCGCCCTGACGTCCCGGCTGCGCCTTTCGCCGGTGGCCGAAGCCCGTGTGCGCTTGTCGCAAGAAGATTACACGGCGCAGGACGTGGCGCTGACGGATCGCACCACGCGTGCGCTAAGTTTTGGGGTGGCTTACGAGATATCTCCGGTCACTACGCTGGATGTCAGTGCTGGGGTCGAAAAGATCGAAACGACGGGCGTTGGCACGGATCGCGGCTCATTTGGCACTGTCAGCCTGACGCGCGCCTTGGCCAATGGCAGTGCTGGCGTGGTGCTGGATCGCAGCTTTGGCATCGAAGGCGAGCGAACCACCCTTAGCGCAAACCGCAGCCTGGATCTTCCGGGCGGCAGCCTGGCCGTCAGCCTTGGTGTGACGCGCGGCGAACTGGACGGGACCGAAGTGATCGGCAGCCTGGATTACGACCAGACCCTTGCCCGTGGTGCACTGACCGCATCCCTGAGCCGCAGTGTCGGAAGCGACACCTCTGGCAATGATATTCTGACCACCAATGCAGCACTTGGTTATTCGCTTGAGCTGACACCGGTTTCCGGCCTGTCGCTCGATTTCAACTTTGCCGAGATCGAAAACGTTGGCTCCGGCACGACAAGCAACACAAACCGCAGCTCACTGCGCGCGGAATATACCCGAGCGTTGACCCCAGATTGGGATCTGTCTGCCGGGTATCAGCACCAGCGCCTGTTTACCGAAGGCCTTGGCACCGCCAACTCCAACACTATCTTCCTGACGCTAGGGCGCGACTTTTCGATCCGGCGCTGAGATGTCATTCGAATCCTGCCCCGAGGCCGCCACCAAAAGACAGTGTGCAACGTCTTGGGTTGGGTTTTGCCCAACCGAGATGGCCGCTCAAGGATTGATGCCCGATGTCTTCGACCAAAGATATTGACCCGCCAAAGACAGCTGTCCCCTCCCTCAACATAATTGGTCTGGCCAGTTTCATCCTGCTTTTGGCCGGATCGGTGCCTGTTTTCTGGATCGGGATCGTATCGCTGGGCCAGGCATGGGCCACGCCAGAATACAGCCATGGACCTCTGATTCCGCTGATCTCGCTCTATCTGTTTTTACGCGAATTGCGTCGCGCAGCACCGCCCGGCGAAGATCGCCTTGTCCGCTGGCCGGGGGCTGCAGTCATTGCAGCGGCGCTGGCCATCGCAACCTTGGGCAATCTGGCGCGCATTCCAGATATCGTGACTTACGCGATGATTCTGTGGACCGGCGGTGTGGTTCTGGTGGTGTTTGGCTGGCATCGCGGCATCCGGCATCAGTTGCCGGTACTACATCTGGTGTTCATGCTGCCCTTGCCGCAATTCCTTTATTGGAAGATGACGATTCTGTTGCAAGGCTATTCTTCGCAGCTTGGGGTCTGGTTCATAGATCTTGCCGGTGTCTCGGTCTTTCTGGAAGGCAATGTGATTGATCTGGGCGTCTACAAGCTGCAGGTGGCCGAGGCCTGTTCAGGTCTGCGCTATCTGTTTCCGATCCTGTCCTTTTCCTATCTGTTCTCGATCCTGTATCGCGGCCCCCTTTGGCACAAGGCGGTGCTTTTGTTGTCAGCAGCACCGCTTACCGTACTGATGAATTCGTTTCGAATCGGGGTGATCGGCGTTCTGGTTGATCGCTACGGCATTGAACAGGCCGAAGGATTTTTGCATTTTTTCGAAGGCTGGGTGATCTTTCTGGCCTGTATTTCTATCCTGTTTGGCCTGGCGGTGCTGCTGCAGCGCCTGACGCCAAACCCCTTGCCACTGTCACAGGCGATCGATCTGGATACCGACGGCTTCAGACCGATACTGGCCCGCATTCTTGCCATTCGTGGATCGACCGTGCTGGCACTAGCCGCCGCCCTGACCATGGCCGTCTCGCTGGCGTGGACGACCCAGCGCGCCACCGAGACCGTGGCGATTGCCCGTGACTCCTTTGCCCTGTTTCCGCGTCAGATCGGCGATTGGTCAGGCTCTACAGCCCTGTTAGACACCGATGTCGAGCGGGTTTTGGGGGCCAGCGACTATCTGAATGCCACCTATGCCACCGCCACGGAGCCGGGCTTCGTCAACTTGTTCGTGGCCTTTTACGACAAACAAACGGATGGATCGGGCATCCATTCCCCCGAGGTTTGTCTGCCCGTTGGCGGCTGGGAAATTTTCAGCCTGACGCCGCACCGGGTGGATTTCACCGCAGCCGGCTATGGCACATTTGAAGTCAACCGCGCTGTCATCCAGAAGGGGTTTTCAAGACAACTGGTCTATTACTGGTTCGAGGCGCGCGGCAAACGCATGGTCAATGATTTCCGCGCCAAATTGAGCGTGGTCTATGACGGGCTGACCATGGGGCGCACCGATGGCGCCCTCATCCGTTATGTCACCCCGATTGGCGAAGAAGAAACCGAAGCCGAGGCCGAGGCACGCCTGATGCGGTTCATCGGGCAAAGCCTGCGCCCTTTGCCCCGTTTTGTGCCGATGTAGAGTACAGTCTTCTGGCGACAGCAGCATATCGCGCAAATTTGCCTTTGTTGGC
>JANNSG010000027.1:0-16409 GCA_031402355.1 Pseudorhodobacter sp.
CATGGCCAGCAGCTATCGCAAAATGCTGAAGCAGGGCTATCGGGCGGTAGCCTGGCTTAGCTTTGTTGCGGCCACCGCAATTTCGCTCTTTTTCACGACTGCGCTGTGGTTTGATGGCGCAACGCCCGCCTATATCGCCCTGAGTTTCACGCCCGCCCTTGTTGCTGTTGTCTTGGCTGTCATCATCACACCCCGGGTCTGGCGAAGGATCGCGGCCTCGGATGGGCGGTTTGATCCTGCCCGGGGCGCATTGGCCGGGGCTGTGGCCGTGTTGCTGGTCCATCTGGTCACGATTGAGATTTTTCTGGGCGCAGGCTTTGTGCTGACAAAAATCTCAGGCGAGGCATCGTTATTTCTGGACGACTTGCCTTGGCTTGTTGTCTCTGCCCCGTTCTTGTCGGTGTACCGATTTGGTTGGCTGACCCTGCCCGCCGGCATTGCGATCGGCGGGGGTGTTGCTTTGTGGTGCAAGCGAAAGATGGAGTGATGCCTGAAAGACGTGCCGTTTGGACTGCGCCAGAGCGCGCCAGATGTTGGCTAGAGCAATGCCGCCTGGAAACTGCCCAAACCTTATGACCCTTGTTCGACAAAACCAGTTGTCACCATTGTCGAACAGGCGCGGTCTAGTCAAAAAGACGATGAGGGCGAGACAAAGCCGAGACAAAGCACAGTGCAAGAATTGATTTTATTGGTGCACCCGGAGCGATTCGAACGCCCGGCCCTCAGATTCGTAGTCACAGGGCTTCAAGTTTCACCTAGTTGCACCAACGTGCATGCAGTGTCATTTACCCTTGTAAATAAAGGATATTGACGCCATATCATTTGCATGGGCTTGCACGTGGTTTCTCTTTCCGTGGTAGCCACGTGGTAGCCAAATATAAGTGAGGTTGCGATGGCTGAGGCGGTGAAGATCACAAAGCGAACAGTTGACGCGCTTAAGGCAGGCGAAGACCGCTTTACAGTTTGGGATACAGAGGTTTCGGGGTTTGGCGTTCGCGTAGCTACAACCGGAAAGAAGTCCTATGTCTTGAAATACCGCGTGGGCGGCGGGCGAGCGGGCCGGGTGCGCTGGGCGATGATCGGAACCCATGGAACGCTTACGCCAGATCAAGCGCGTGAAACTGCGAAAATCTGGGCGGCTGAGGTCTCGGCGGGTGGTGATCCGGCTGGGGCAAAGATTGACAAGCGGTCTGCGCCCAGCGTTTCGGATTTGCTGGACCGATACCTTACTGGGCATGTTGAAAAGAAGAACAAGGCCAGCACCGAAGATCACGCGCGCCGCCTTGTGGACAAGATACTTCGCCCAGCGCTGGGGAAGCTAAAGGTCGCGGACGTGACCCTTGCCGATATTGAGCGGTTTCATTCCGGCATGTCGAAAACGCCCTATGATGCAAACCGGGCGCTTGCTGCCCTGTCCAAGGCCTTCACGCTTGCTGAGGTCTGGGGGATGCGCCTGGATCACACAAACCCTTGCCGCCGGGTGGTGCGATTTGATGAAAAGGCGCGCGAAAGATTCCTGTCCGCCAAAGAGTTTGCGGCGCTGGGCGAAGCGCTGATGAATGCCGAAAGCGGCAGTCTTAAAAATCAAAATGACAAGGGCGCGGAAGTATCAGTGCATGCAAACCCCCAAGCGGTGCGCGCAATCCGCCTCTTGATTTTCACGGGCATGCGGCTCGGTGAAGTGTTGGGGCTGCGCTGGGAGTTTATCGACTTTGCGGGCGGGCGCGCAAACCTACCAGATTCCAAGACAGGCAAAAAAGTGGTGCAGCTTCCCGCCCCCGCGCTTGAGGTCTTGGCGACGGTGGCCAAGCCCGAAAGCGGCAAGGGTTTCGTGATCCTTGGCGGTGATGGAAAAGACCCCGATACCCCGCTGATCAATATGAAAGCCCCATGGCAGCGCATCCGCAAGGCGGCGGGACTATATGACGTGCGCCTGCATGATTTGCGGCATGCCTATGCATCGGTTGCCGTGGCGGGTGGTTTCTCTTTGCCGATGATCGGCGCGCTTTTAGGGCATAGGGAAATGCGGACAACGCAACGCTACGCGCATCTTGCCGATGATCCCCAACGGGCGGCGGCGGATCAGGTGGCCAGCCGGATTTCAGCGGCGATGAAAGCGCCCAAAGAAGGGGCTGAGGTGGTTCGGATGCCTCTCAAGAGATAGGGGGCCAAGGGCTAGATATTGTGGGCAACGTCGGGTTATTCCTTGCCTCTGAGTTTCACTCAATATCAGGAAATGCTGTTACTTCTGTAACCTCGTTACTTCATGTCCCAACTATATGATTTCCAAACATTTATCTGGTAACGGAATGTAGGTTTATCAATGCAGTTTCCTGTTACTTGTTACCAATTAGGGGCGTTGGGCGCGCTTGTGCGCATCCGGGCGCAAGCCAAAGCAAGTTGGTAGGTTCAACCAGTTGCGGTGCAAAGGGCCCCAAATGGCATGAATTCGGCCTAATTCGGACCATGCTTGCGCCACAAGATATAGTGTTGCCTTGTTCCATCACGGCTTTTTGCCTAATGTAGTTTTGCGCGGCTAGGCTGATCACCGAATGCGGGCATACTTGCACCCCGCTGCCGCGCACCTTCCCTGTGCGAGTGCCTTCAAGGGGCGCAAGACATGAGCAATTGGATTCCTGATCGGCAAGATTGGTTGGACAATAAACGCGAAGGCGTTGTGGAACGCCATTTGCGTGAGATGGGCGAGAACAAGGCGACTACTGACGCAGCCCAGCACCTTTCGTCTATTGAAGATGCTCGAAAGCTAATACTCGATGATGATGGAATTGCTGTGCTGGCCAACGCAGTGCTTTTGGCATGGCATTTGCCCAATCCGCGCGCTGATGTTCTTTCGCAGCGTCAAAACTATAGTGAACTTTATGATTTGCGCGAGTGCCTGCGAAGTCAGGGGACACTAGATGACCTGTTCAATGACCCAAATGAGTTTCACGACGATCCCCCTCTTGAAGCCATTGTGGCTGTGCGCAAACGAATAAATGACCAGTTCACAAATCCGGTTCGATTTGCGCATCTGCGCATAAAAGACCTCGTGTTTTTGCCTGAACAATCGACACGCATGGACGTTAAGGCAATGCTGTTGAATGCCTCAGACGCAGAATTTAGGCTGCAAATACCCCGGCTGGGGCGCTGCAATCTTACGCTAATGCTTAAGGCACTTGTTTTGGATCACTATCAGAAGCCGTTCCCTCGGCGCTTGAATGGACAAGAGGCTGTCGGCAAGGGCGGTCCAATCGGTAGGGAGGGCAGGTCTAAGGAGAAACAGGCCTGTGAGGTTTTGAAAAACTTTGGTGGCGTTTTGCCTGAATCGCGCATGACAAAAGCGGATGTTTTTTGCGCATTGGGTGGATTTGGCTTCAGCAAAAAAGCTAAGCAACGTATTTGGGACAGCGCTGCGCCGGAACACTGGAAAGTGTCTGGGAGGGTTGCAGGCAGTGCCAATCGGCTCGATTTCAATGAACTTGTATCCGCTTTGAAGGCCGGGATCAGAATCTAACCCCCTCAGTATTCGCAATATCACCCCCTATTCCGACCTGCAAAAAGTCAGCACCTCTTGACCAGCGCCAAATGGAGCGTGATGGCAAAAGGATGTTTCTAAATGCAAGAAGTTGTAGCCTTACCGGACAGATTACTAACCCGTGCCGAAGTTGAAGTCAGTTTCGGTTTAACACGCCGATTCCTTGAGGTTTCTGCCGTTCGTGGCGATGGCCCTCCGATGGTGAAAATCGGGCGCTCTGTCCGCTACCGCGTGTCTGATCTTCGGGGTTGGATTGAGGCGCACCGTGTCAATTCCACTTCGCAGGAGGTGGCGCGCCATGGTTAAGGATTCGGGTGGTGCTGGCCCTGCTGAGGGCTGGGATGGCACAAGTATTAAAGATCATTTTGCCGGGCTTGAGGCCGTGGCAAATGAGGCGCTGGAACTAGCCCGATACGCTTGCGACGAAGCGGCGCAACTGCGTATCGAAATGGATCTTCTATTGGGCTTTTCAGAGGCCAGCGATGACTGAGGCCGAACGTGTAACCCATGCGCTGGGCGGCGAATGGCGGGGCGGATCGGGCCTTGCACCCTGCCCTGTATGCCAGCCGGAGGGCCGCAAGGATCAGCGGGCGCTTGCCGTGTCAGATAGCGGCGGTCGGCTTTTGGTGCATTGCCACAAGAGCGGATGCAAAGTGCTTGCCGAACTGCAAGCGCGCGGCCTTGCGGAAGGTCGGGGAGCGCATGCAGCCCCCCCTGATCCGGCAGAGGCAGCACGAAGGCGGGCTGATGATCAGAGGCGCGATGCCCAGCGCCTGCGCCTCGCCCACGATCTATTCGCGGCAGCTGTAAGCTGCGAAGGCACCCCAGCGCAAACTTACCTTGAGACGGTGCGAGGGATTGCAGGGCTGAGCTTTGGCAAGATGGTCAACACCCTGCGATTCCATCCGGCGGCATTGCATAGCCCCAGCGGTTTGCACTTGCCCGCAATAGTGGCCCAGATCAGGGGGACGAAGGGCGAGGCGCTGGGCATTCACCGAACATTCCTAAAGCCGGATGCCAGCGGCAAGGCAGACGTTATTCCTGCCAAAATGATGCTTGGCCCCTCTGCCGGTGGTGCGGTGCGGTTTGGCCCAGATGGTAGGATTATCGCCTTGGCTGAAGGCATTGAAACGGCGCTTTCGGTTTCGCGGGCGTCCCGCCTTACGGTTTGGGCAACGCTTTCCACCTCTGGCCTAAAAGGGCTGATCTTGCCCCCTGCCCCTGTTGCTGAGGTGGTGATCATTGCCGCTGATCACGACGAGGCCGGGCTTGAGGCAGCGGCAATCACCGCCGGGCGGCTTGAGGCTGAGGGCCGGGCGGTTTCAATCATTCATCCCCGAAGGGCTGGCACAGATTTTAACGACGTTTTGAGGGGTGAGGCATGAGTGGGGAAACGGAAATTGCCGCCCAAGTGGAACAGGCAAAGGTAGCGGCTGAGGCAAAGAAAAATGGGGCCGGGCAGAACGGCAAGGCCCAGCGCGCCCGAAAGGGTCGCTTCCCGTTCAAAGTAGCAGACGGGCAGATTTGGCGAGAACTGGAAACAGAGGTTGAAGGCGGCGAAACCCGCAAAAAGTGGGTAGCATTCGGGTCAGAAATAAATGTTTTGGCCCGCACCAGAACGGCAGAGGGCGAAGATCACGGGCTACTGCTTGAAGTGGTGGACATAGACGGGGTGCGCCACGTATGGGCCATGCCAGCGGCGCTACTGGCAGGATCGGGCGAAAGCATTAGGGCCGAACTGCTGCGCCTAGGTTTTCAACCTATTGCGACCGCTGGGCGGAAGTGGCGCGATTGGCTTTTTGAATATCTGATTTCAGCGACTCCAGATGATCGGGCGCGTTGCGTTCAAAACATTGGCTGGCATGGCGCGGCTTTTGTGTTGCCCAACGAAACCATTGGTGCAGATCATGGCGCGGACAGGGTATTCCTACAGAGTGCCGCGCCGCTTGATCATGCGTTTCACGTTCGGGGGTCGCTTGAAGAATGGCAGGAAAATGTTGCGGGCCCTGCGCTGGGCAACTCTCGCCTTGTGATGGCAATTGCATCCGCTTTCGCCGCACCCCTTTTGGTTATGTCGGGTGATGATGGCGGCGGCTTTCACCTTCGCGGCGGGTCTTCTACGGGCAAATCAACGGCGCTTTTTGTTGCCGGATCGGTCTGGGGCGGTGGGGGGCTAGGCGGTTATGTGAAGAATTGGCGGGCTACCGATAACGCGCTGGAATCGACCTCTGCCCTGCAAAATCACACTCTTTTATGCCTTGATGAATTGTCGCAAGTGGACCCTAAAGCTGCGGGTCAAGCCGCTTATATGCTGGCCAACGGCAAAGGCAAATCCAGATCGGGCAAGGACGGGCAAGCCCGGCGGGCGCTTGAATGGCGGCTGATCTTTCTTTCAACAGGCGAGATAGCCTTGGCGGACAAGATCAGGGAAGGCGGCGGACAGATTGCAGCTGGTATGGAAGTGCGGGTTGTCGACTTGCGGGCCGATGCCGGGGCGGGCCTTGGGTTATTTCAAGATATTCATGGGGCCATTGAGGCGGCTGTTTTTGCACAATCGCTTAAGGCGGCAGCGGGGCAATACTACGGCACGGCGGCACGGGCCTTCCTTGCACAAATTGCGGCCGATTTTGATGGCATACGCGATAAGCTGGCAACGCTACGGCGGGGGTTCACATATGCTGCTTTACCGCCGGGCGCGGATGGTCAAGTGCGCCGCGTTGCAGATCGCTTTGCGTTGGTAGCGGCGGCGGGTGAGATTGCATCGGTCCTGGGCGTGACGGGTTGGCCAGTCGGGGCCGCGCGTGTCGCCTGCCTGCGATGTTTTGGCGACTGGCTCGAAGAACGTGGCGGCGCGGGTTCTAGCGAAGTGCCAACAGCGCGGCGGCGGTTGCTAGAAGCAATCGAAGTATATGGGGCCGCGCGGTTTCAGAAATGGCATATCAATGCAGATCGTGCGATGATCACTCCCCGATGGGGCTTTGTGAAAACCCACGCTGAAAGCGATGAAACGCTTGAGGCGCACGAATTCTTTGTCCATTCAACCGCTCTAAAAGAGATTCTAGGTGGTTTAGATTTACCCGCCGTGGTGAAGGGCCTTTTAGGAAAAGGGATTGTTCCGCAAGGCCATGTTGGCCGCGCCAATAAGGTATTTCACGTGCCCGGCGGCGGCGGCAAACATCGCCTGTATCAGATCGACTTTGCGGCACTAGGCGGCGATGACGGTAACAGCGATGGCTGATGCCGCCAAGCCAGACTGGGAAAGGGAGGACAAACCCAAGGATTAGTCGCCCTATAGCCTTTTGACTTCTGGGAACGGCAGTCCGTGGGCAATGAATGCCACCGCCTCAGCAACTTTGCGGGGCAACCCGCCCTCATATTCCATAATTGCTACCCGCTCTTCGGCAAGATCGTGCCTTACGTCCGCAACTTCGCCAGATACCTTTTCAACGCTTGGCGTGTCCGATTGGGCAGCACAGACAACGCCGCCGGGCAAGGGAACAACCGCGCCCGGCGGACACTCATAAGCCCGCCAAAGGGCTTCCATTATGGCATCACCACATCGCCACATTGAGATGCCGTCAGGAGCGAGCACCCCGATCATCCTCTGAGCCCTTTGGCGTGCAACCGGGTGATCAGATCACGAACACTGCCCTTGCGAGAAACAATAGCAAACGATCCTCGCTCCTTCATTATTCCGAAATGGACAATTTATTAAAAAATGTCCCTACAATGCAAATTCCAGCGCTTAGAATTGTATAACAACTATCGTTTATTATAAAATATTAACGAATGAATAAAAATCGCAAACTACTTATTAACGATACAGGTGCATTTACATCTGGGGTAGGAGTGATTTGCGATGATATTAAATATAGATTCTAATAAATTGTTAATCAACGAAAAAACCGATCAAGCAGCAATTGTCGCTGACGGTTTGTTTGGTGGAATTGCGATTACACAGATGAAAAACACATGGCAACAGTTCGTTGAGTCTAGTGATAATATCGGCCTTGTCCATATTGGCTGGCCAGTTTTGAAGTTGAGTGAATCAGTATACTTCGATACAGAAGCATCTAACCTCTCAATCTGATTGATCAATGGGGAGCCTCCTGTTGGCTGGATAAAAGCGTACTCAATTGACTATCCAGATCTAATCCATCCATCATTGATCGCAAGCGGGGCTTACGTAGGATTTCAGACTATTCTAAGCCATGCAATTGAAAATGAAATGACGCTCTCAATAACCCTGCCGGTCGAGGATATGTACATACATAACCCATCGTTAAGAGAATTGAGTGTTTCTAATTTCCTCGAAAGCCTTTTTTCAAATAGCGGAGCTAAGCTTAAAGATCTTAAAAATCCAATAATAATAGATATTGGTAACGAGCAGTATGACATTCCCGAATCATATGCTCAAGTGGTAACGTCGGTTCTTATTGCAGCAAATGATTTCAGAGCGACTTATTCAAATAGTGAATTTAAAATTGCCGTTCAGACAATGAAGAATTCACTAGACTCGCAGATCTTCCTTGCTAAATTAATTGATCTAAATAATGGAGGTATTATTTCAAACATTGATGTCGTAAGGCATCATTTTCTAGGAATTGGACTCAACAATAGCGCTGACATCGAATCAGCTCCTGACCGAACATCGCCCGTGGATTCGCTTGTGGAATTAATAGAGAGTGTTGGTGGTCGAACCGCTCCGGTTACTTTATATGCCTCGGCTTTTTCAGTGGACAGCTTAGACGTAACCACCAGTTTGGACGATGCTGGTTCCCACTATCAACGGGGTGTACCGCTAAGTTTAGCGAGCGCGGCATCGCTTGTCTCACTCATTACAGGATTCGTAGAACTCGGATACAGTTACGCAGCTCTATGGGGACTCGGAACGATTGAATCGCAGTCTACCGTGGCGTCTTATCGTGACGGCGAGATGAAGTTTTCCCCAGCGGCCGAGGCATATCGGATGATGGCAGAGAATATTCGAGGTATGGTCCTTATTGACGATTCGAGGCTTGACGATAACAGGACCAATGCAGACGTATTTCATTACTCGTTCGTTGACAGTTCGAAAATTGTGATTTTTATAGCGGCAGATGACCTGCCGCAGAATTCATTGGATATTAAAATTCTTCTTGAAGGATTTGGAGAAATTGGAAATGCGTGGCTCGAAAGAATAGTCATCGAAAGTGGTTCGGCGGGCGCAGCGACAACTGCCATTGAGACCCTTAAGATCAATGCGGGCGCGATAGATCTTCAGTTGCAAAAAGACTTTGATTTTCTGATGGTTACTATCATCAAGGACAAACCAGGGACCGATTACGTTCATGCAATAGGTTCAGACGCTTCGGAACTTCTCAGATCCGGGTCAGGAGGATCTGTAATTGAGTCAGGCGGCGGAAACGACACCTTGATGGGGGGAGCTGGAGCTGATTCCCTTTGTGGAGGTCTAGGGTCTGATCTAATCTTTGGAGGTATGGGAGATGATACTCTGGTTGGTGGAGCAGGAAACGACGTTCTTTTGGGGGGCGGAGGTGCGGATACTCTCTTAGGGGGAATTGGGCGAGACCGTGCCCAGTATTCTGGGAGTAAAGAAGGTATGACCGTCGATTTACAATTTTCATCGAGAAATACTGGCTACGCAAAAAACGATTTTCTTGTAAGTATTGAAGACCTTGCAGGCAGTATTTTCAATGATTTCCTCTTTGGAGACTCAAATTCTAACAGTTTCTTTGGGCGAGATGGAATGGACCTTCTTGATGGGCGGGCAGGGAACGATCGTTTGTATGGTGGATTCGGCAATGATACATTGGCAGGGGGAGATGGCTGTGATACCCTTCGCGGTGGCGCAGATAGCGATACGTTTATTTTTTCGGGTGGTCAAGACGTTGTTAAGGATTTCCATGTGTCGGATTTGGACAAACTAGGTATTAACTCTCAGCTGTTCTCGTTAGACCAAACTACTGAGTATCTTTTTGCCAGTTTTGCGAAAATTATTGATGGAGATACGGTATTCAATTTCGAAAATGGTAGCAGCCTGACATTGGAAGGTGTAAGCAACTTTTCCGACTTAGCGAACTTAGTCTACTTCTTCTGAAACCTCCCGACAACTATGGAGGTCACCGGTTATGTTTTTGGTGCCTAAAATGACGAGTGCGCCTGATCTGCCCCCCGGAAACTGGACCGTTTGAGGCTGGATTTTTCCGCTACGCTTACCTAGCTGGGAGGGGAGCGGAAGCAGATGGTAATTCCCCCCGAAAGTAAGGGGCTGCATAAGTAGAATTTTCTCGACAAGATGAACGAGGAGATTCTGAATGAAGACAGGCAGATACACTGATGAAGTGGGGACCGTGGCCCCCGATGGGGCCGCGTAAGCCCCGACGAACAGATCCTTGCGATCCTGCGTCAGGCTGAAGGTGGTGTGCCGGTGGCTGAGGTGTGCCGCGAACACGGCATGAGCAATGCGTCATTTGACAAGTGGCGGGCGAAGTTTGGCGGGATGGACGCGTCGATGATCGCCCAGATGAAGACCATTGAAGACGAGAACCGACGGCTCAAGAAGATGTTCGCTGAGTTGAGCATGCTGAATGAGCTGCTCAAGGAGGCTCTTGGAAAAAAATAGATCGGCCATCTCAACGCCGCGAGATGGCCGGGAATGCGGTGCGCGACGCGGGGTCAGCATAGCCCTGGCCTGCCGGACCTTTGGGGTCAGCGAGACCTGTTTTCGCTACAGCCCGAAGTTGCGGGGTGAGAACGAAGAGATAGCCGATCTGCTGGTCGGGCTGACCAATTCCAAGAAGACCTGGGGGTTTGGCTTATGTTTTCTGTATCTGCGCAATGTGCAGGGGCACGTCTGGAACCACAAAAGGGTCTATCGCATCTACCGCGAGCAGGAACTGAACCTCAGGATCAAGCCCCGGAAGCGGTTGAAACGGGACAAACCCGATGCGTTGGCCGTGCCGGAAAGCCAGAACTTGGTCTGGTCGATGGAATTCGCTGCGCGGACCTTCGGTTCATGGCCGACCGGCTGGGCGATGGCCGCCAGTTCCGGCTGCTGAACGTGCTGGACGACTTCAACCGCGAAGGGCTGGGCATCGAGGTCGACTTTTCCTTGCCCGCCGAACGGGTGATCCCAATCGTCGGGAAAACGATCTCCCAGATCGTTTTCTGACCCTCCTCATACCTTGATCGCATCATCGAATGGCGAGGAAAACCCGGGACAATCCGGGTCGATAATGACCCGGAATACATCAGTGGCAAGCTGCTGGAATGGGCCGAAAAGCAAGGGGTTACCATCCAGCACATCCAACCGGGTCAGCCCCAACAGAACGCCTATATCGAGCGTTACAACCGAACCGTCAGGCATGAGTGGCTCGACCAATGCATTATCGAAAGCCTAAAGGAGGCGCAGGACTTCGCCACACAATGGCTCTGGACTTACAACAACGACCGCCCGAACATGGGCATCGGCGGCATCAAACCCGCACAAAAACTGAAAATGGCTGCGTAAATTCTACGAATGCACCACGTTAAGAATGGGGGGATTACCGTTAAGAATGGCGGGATTACCGCGTGAGGCGACACCGAGGATATCCTTTAGGGCATATGGGATATCTTCAAGAAATCCACGCTTTGCCGCCAATACCGCCGCTTGAGCAAGTGTTTTTGTCCGGCATATTTTTAAGATTGATTTTTTCACATTGCTGTATGAGCCAAAAAGGTATTTTCTCATCTCGAGATCGGATTCGGACGTTCCGTGAGCGATATCATACAAGACTCTTATTTGATCATTTGTAAGGTTAAACGTCTGCGCGTGGGCCAGACTTGAAAGCTCAGTAAAGACATCGATTATTCTCTTTGACACGTTGCAAAAAGCGCCCTTTCTCAATTCAAATTTACTTCGAAATTCGTTTTCGTTCATCCCTGATGACATTGTTACTGCGCAAATATCTCCTACCACATTCTCTGAAACAAATGTCGCACCACTCGGCCCAATTCCGTACGTCCGGGCACAAGCTTGATAGAAACTTGACACAGGAGAAGTTACTGAGACTTCGTCCCAAAAGAAAAAGCCAGAATTGCTTCGGCAGGTTTCAACTATTGGATCAACGAAATAATAATTCCGATCAACATAGGAAGAGACGAATTCCTTTGGATAGTCAGTTACTAATCTATGTCTATACTCACACAGACTTCTTTCAACAATTACTTGCAACAGAAAATACGATCCAGAAAACAACTCGCTTGCTGACTTCAAGCAATCGAACAGATCATCAATGGTTTCGCAGTCAAATAGATGATCCATAAGTTCAGAGGTGTCTAGATGACTGTAGAGTGATGGGGCGCTGATCGAAGAGTGATCGACGACGCCTTCAAGATTAGGTGACAAGTTCGATTCAATCGTTCTTGATACTGTGCATTGTATGCTATTCAATTCCATTTCGCTCCAATTAAAGTTTTCGTCCCTCAGACCACAAGAATCAACCTGTGATTGCAGATTATTGAAAGCTAGAGTAAGGGGAAGATGACGTTTGGGACTAGTCTTTTTGGACAGGTGGGCGCGTCGCATCGGAGCAATCCTTGACCGGATATGGGTTGATTCACCTTCACCGGTTTCGTTCTGGTGGTTACCGTCGCAATTCTAAATCTGTACAACGACGCACCTAAACCCAGATTGCGGGGCGCTCTTTGCCTACAAAACCCTTTGCCAAGGTATTTGTCCAATGGGGGGGGTCAAATCTCAAGAAGCCTCACTTCCCTAGACCCGCGTGTCTACCATTGAGAGATTTTTTTATCTCAGTAGTGAATTTTCCGTAAGGCACCGATTTATAAGATTTTTTGGCGTATAGGTGTCCGCAAAAATACCATGATTCTGACAGATCGCCCCAACATCTCCCCTATTTTTTCCGCATACTGCCATTTCCAGGCTGCCTGTCAGGTGGTTGAAAAGGTAACAGGCAGGAAGTTTGTGTTACCAGTTTTGTTACTTGAGCGCGGGAAAATAGGTAAGCAATACCATTGAGTTACATTTATGTAACAAAGTAACAAACGTTACTGCTACCGATAGATATTCCATCAATCGTTAGGGTGAATGCGGGCCAAGATAGACCGCGCCCACAATTCCGCGCGGTAACACTGTGGAGCGCTAGGCCAGATGGACGGGCCGAAGAGTCACAGATCACGGAACGGCAAGATCGCACCGACAATTCGGCATTTCCGCCCGCGCTTTCACGGAATAGCGATAGGCCAAAAAAACGCGACGGGGCTTCCCCCCAAGCGCCGAACGGGGCCGAATTATCTTTGGCGCGGCTTCAAACCATTTCCAGTCGAAACTTGCCGTGGTGGTAGCCCCGTGGTAGCCAAAAAATAAAAGGGCTCAGGCGATAACGCCTAAGCCCTTGAAATATATGGTGCACCCGGAGCGATTCGAACGCCCGGCCCTCAGATTCGTAGTCTGATGCTCTATCCAGCTGAGCTACGGGTGCACGGTGACGCGGGATTTAGCGGGGCGGGCTAGGCTTTGCAAGTGCCAAAAATACGCGGCTGGGAAAGATAGCCAACCCAACGGTCAGGACCCATTGCCCTGCGGGGCCTCGGACGGGTCACGTTGCTTTGGCAGACGGATCAGGAACTCGGTGCCGCCATCATCTGACCGCGCAAGATCCAGCTTGCCGCCATGACCGCGCACCAACTCGGACGCAATAGCCAGGCCAAGCCCGGTTCCGCCCTTGCGCGTGCCGCCCTGAAACGCGGCAAACAGATGTTCACGCGCGCGCGCCGGAAGACCCGGACCGGTGTCGCCGATCCTGATCCACCAATCGGCGTCGTCTTCACCTGCCGACACTTCGATGATGCCGGGTTTGTTGGTGGCCTCGATCGCCTGCCGGGCGTTGCGGATCAAATTCCCCAGGACCCGGTGCAACTGTTCGCGGTCGGCGCGCAGTGTCAGGGTTGCCGGGATATCGACCAGACATGTCACTGGCGATGTATCGACAAAGCCTTCGCCCTCGATCACGTCATCAACAAGCGCCTTCAGGCCCAGTCGTTTCAGGGTAGGCGGCGGCTCTTCGGCCTTGCCAAAGGCGAGGGTGGCTTCGCACAGGCTGACCGCGCGGCTGATGGAATTCACCAGCTTGGGCGCGGACCTGGCAACAACCGGGTCAACGCTTGCCTCAATCCGGTCGGCGAATAGCTGGGCGGTGGTCAGGATATTGCGCAGATCATGGCTGATCTTGGCCACGGCCGAGCCCAGTTGCGCCAGCCGTTCACGTTGGCGCAGGGCCCCCGTCAGTTGGGTCTGCATAGATTGCAATGCCTCTTCGGCGACCAGCAATTCCTCGACATCGCCAGAGGGGATGATCACGCGGCGGGCGTCTTCGGGGGCTTCGGCATAGGCTTGCATGTGGCGCACGACGCGGCGAATGGGCAGCACCATCAGACGGCGCACCGACAAGAACAACAAGACCGCCGTCACAGCAGAAATCAGCGCTGAGAGCAGCAAAATGCGCAGCCCGTATTCCAGCATCGCCCGGCGCAGCGGCATCGACTGCATGGTAACTTCGATCAGCTGACCGGCACCTTGCACCGGTTGGCCCATCACCCGGATCACGCGGTTTGTCGGGTCGATCATGGCGCCGAAGGCGTCTTGGATCAATTGCATCGGCCCCGCCATGCGCAGATCAAAGGTCCGTTCAATCGGCTGCGGCATAGGCGAAGACAGCACCAGTTCACGGATTTCATTGCGGCGCAGGACCACGTTGAAAACATCGGCGTTCTTGAGCAGTTCCGCTTCAAGTTCGGGCATGATCTTGCCATCGGTCGCCAGCAAAGCCAGCGATGCAATCTGCGCTTTTTCCAACCGCAACAGCAGGTAATCGGCCCGAAACCGCGCAATTGACGGGAAGAAGATCATGACTTCGGCCAGCATGACAAAAACCACGGTCAACAAGAGAAACCGCCCCGATAGGGTGTTCAGAAATCGACCCCGTCTGCCCGTCACACTGCTTTCGCCTTCCACCTGGGCCTTGATCGGACCACCTGCCCCTCAGGGAACGTAGCGCTGGACCAAAGCGACAATACGCTTCAGCTTAGGGTTAGCAAAAAGTTTCGGGGAAAAATAGGCACCTGCAGCGCGTTTCGAAATTTCGCCCAGTGTCGGGTAAGGGGCGATCATCGATGCGATGGCTGACATCTTCAGATTGGCAGACAATGCCAGCGCCCATAGGCCAATCACCTCTCCGGCCTGCGGGCCGACGATCGTGGCCCCGATCGGGCGCCCTTTCAGCACCATGACCTTGATCCGTCCATGCGTTTCGGCCATCGTCTGCGCCCTGTCATTATGCGCAAAATCAAATCGGCAGACGGTAACGGCGGCTCCATGGGCCGCAACCGCCTGGGCCTCGGTAAGGCCGACCTGGGCCAGTTCCGGATCGGCATAGGTCACCCAAGGGATAGGCGCTGTTTTGGTGCGGGACGGCAGGCCAAACAGGGCAGAGCGGATGATGACACCTGCATGATACCCCGCGACATGGGTGAATTGCAGGCCCCCTGCCACATCGCCCATCGCGTAGATGCGCCGGTTGGAACTGCGCAAATCCGGCCCCACAGTCACGCCCTTGGCGGTATGTGCGACATCGGCCGCAGTAAGGTTGAGCCCGTCAAGCGTCGCTTTGCGCCCAACAGCCATCAGCAGATGCGAGCCAGTGATGGTTTGGCCGTTGGCCAAGGATACCGTGATTGCGCCAGGCTTGCCCGACAGGGCGACAACGGCGACACCTTCCAAGATCGCCACCCCTTCGGCGCGCAACGCTGCCAGCAGGACTGCGGCCATTTCCGGATCGTCGCGGCCCAGCGCGCGCGCGCCCTCGATCACCGTCACGGCGCAACCGAGGCGACGATGGGCCTGCGCCATTTCAATGCCGATCGGCCCACCACCGACGATGATCAGATGGTCGGGGCGTTCGCGCAGCGCAAAGATCGTCTCGTTGGTCAGATACGGCACGGCACTGAGACCCGGAATGTCGGGGATAAGCGGCCGCGATCCGGTCGCGATGACAAACCGCCGGGCGCGGATGATCTTGTCACCTGCCTGCAGGTCGCGGTCGGACAGAAAGCTGGCATAGGCCCGCAAGACCTGCACCCCCAGCGCCTCGAACCGTTCCTGGCTGTCCAGCGGGGCTATGGTGGCAATGGTGCGCGCGACATGGTCCTTTACGGCAGCAAAGTCGATCTGCGGCGTGACGGGCATGATCCCGAAAGGCGCACCCGTTGTCATGGCATGGGCATGTTTGGCGGCAGCGATCAGCGCCTTGGACGGCACGCAGCCCGCGTTCAGGCAATCGCCGCCCATTTCACCGCCTTCGACCAGCACCACCCGCGCGCCCATCTGGACCGCACCCGCAGCAAGCGAAAGCCCGCCCGAGCCGGCCCCGATGATGCACAGATCGGTGGTGATATCGGGGGATGCAGGCATCGTCGTCAGACCTTCTTGCGCAAGGACTTGATCACGATCGGCAGCGCCGACAGGGCGACCAGACCCAGTATCGGAAGAAACACATGTGGCGCAAACAGAACCGACAGATCCGGTTTTTCGCCCTGCGCGAACACCTCGCCCAGCCCGTCGCCAACCGATGTGATGACAAGCGCCGCCGGAATGATGCCAAGAAAGGTGGTGATGACAAAGCGGTCGGTGCGGACCCCGACAAAGGCGGGGATCAGATTGGCCAGAAAGAACGGCACCACCGTGACAAGGCGCATGATCAGCAGGGCCGACCATTCATTGTCTTGCAAGGCGGTCTGCAAACGGGCAGCCGCCCCTCCCCGCGCTGCCGTTCGCTGGGCAACCCCCGCACCAAAGCCGTGCTTTGCTGCC
>JANNSG010000028.1:0-9056 GCA_031402355.1 Pseudorhodobacter sp.
AGTGTTGATCGCCACATCGCCAATGTCGGCCACCATCAGACTGTCAAAAGGGGCGGCGCGGGTGGCCATGTTGTAAGGGCGCACCATGCAGGATTCAGCCCGGATCTGGCGTGGGCCATGGCGGGTGCCGGCCCGGTTCGAGGCGCCGATATCCATCGGAATGCCGACAAAACAGGCATCCAGCCCCTTGGCCGTGGTCTGCGTCGGCAGACGAAACATGGTGGCAGGGCCGCCGAACCGCGGCATCTGGTTGCCACCCAAAGGCTGATTATAGACGTCTCGCGTCATGGTGACTGTTCTCCTGGCTTGGGCGGGCGTTAGGGGCGGGACGTGGGTGACTGGTGGTCGATAGATGCAAACAGGTTGATCACTCCTGTTGTAGGGCGGCGGCATGATCGTCGCGTAACCTGTCGGCCAAGATCTTGGACGGCCTCCAATCCGGGGCGAACTTACCGAACTCTTCTGACGGGAATTGCGTCACGAGGCAGGTATTTACGGCACCTGACTTCTTTTTGTGGACGATATGGGCGTTCATGACCCTGCACAGTTCTACCGCCCGGGCGGAAGCCGAAGGGTTGTGCACTTTCTCTTCAGAGAAGATTAGATCAACCCCATTGCCCGTCATCGCGCGAAGCACCGATTGCAGATAGGTATTCATGCCAGTTTCGCGCGCCATGGCCATTGAAATGACCGCGACCTGTTCATTCCCGAACCGGGCACGAAAAGCCTGCACAGCGGGCCGCCAGAGCAGACGGTTCAGATCCACTTCGGATGCCAGCCAATCCTCAAATGCCCGGCTTTCCCGCCGTCTATGCACGAAATGGGTGTAGCTTGATGTCAACAATTCAACCTGCGGCCTGATCGTCAGCACGATTTCAGTTTTGCCAAAACCGGTTTTGACCAGCTCGTCCGCCGCGAAATCGGCGCCATCAATGCCTCCCCGGTTCTTTTCCCGCGACGGCATGAAATCATGGCAGAACGTCTCGTCGCTACAGATCACCCTGTCGAATTTGCCAAAATGAGGCGCAAAAAACTCTTTCGTCAATTGGCCAAGGTCCTGCGTGCTTTGGCTTCGGTACGCCGGAATGTACTTTGCGAAATAGCCAGTGCCGCGAATGTCTTCGGGCAGGATCAGGCCAATTCCGTGTTCGGCCAAAAGGTCCTTATTGCTACGCAGTATGTGTTGCAGCGTCGATGTCGCGGTTTTCGGCGATCCGGGGTGAAGCACGAGTGTCGTCAAAAGTGAATGCCTTTGTCTGTTATCAAACCAACACTGCGACCCGAACTTTCTGTTGCGGTGGCTGATGATCCGCAATGGGACGGCGAAGGGTGCCAGGACACAAGCTGCATATCAACCACCTGCATATCTTTCCAACAGAAGATCGACATGTTCCCGGATCGTCGGGATTGCCAAAGGTTGATCAAAATACCGCGCACGCAGGTTCGGGTCTTTCACCAGCAGGTCCAGTTTCTTGCGAAAATCCGCCGCATCACCACTTTTGAAGACAAAGCTGTCATGGTCTTGGATGGTCTGCTTTGCCCCCACGGTTGACGAGACGAGCGATGCCACGCCAAGGCGGCCAAATTCAACGGTGACCTGATTGAAGGTTTCCCACCAGATCGAGGGCACAACGTTCAGGTCGATCAGCCCGGACAGGTCTTCCAATTGATCGCGCCGGTAACTGGGCACCACCCGAACGGATTTGAACTGCCATTCCAGTTGCACCAACTGCCGTGTCCGCTGCGCGCCAAGCCGCGCTACCACCAGCAGATTGACCCGGTCACGGTAGAAGGGATCGTTCAGATCTGCCAAGGCATCGATCATGAACGGCAGCCCTTTTGACGCGATGTCATAGCCGACAAATGACAAGGTTACATCTTTGGCAAGCGCCCGGCGCGAGCGCAACCTGGCAACGGTCGCCTGATCTGGATCCACATCAATCGGCAACAGCAGGGTTTCGATCCGCCGCCCTGCAGGCATCAGGCGCTGTGCCGTATCGCGTGCCAGATCAGAGACCGCAAAAAGCCCGTCCGCCTGGGTCGCAAGGGCCCATGCGTTCGTCTCGCGCCAAAGTTTGTAGGCATCAGCCTCACCAGCCCGACGGTTTAGCGGGATCACTTTTGGTGCTGGCGTATCAGATTGTTTGCGCCAGCCAAGTCGCTCTCCACTGCCTTGTTTGGGTCGCAAGTGCCAATGCCGGAATTTGGTTGCAAATCCGTGACGAACATCAACCACCAGATTGCGAACCGCTTTGTAGAAATGAATCGCTGCGCCAAGCATATCGAACAGAAATCCGCCAAGCGGATGCCCGGCCAGACCACTGATATCGACCACGCTGGCTGCCCGCGCCCAAGCCACCAGATCGTGCATCTGGTTGTCATGCCCAAGGCAGCCGACACAGCGCGACCCGTCCCGAAAATCGAGACAGGGTTCGCGCCCGTTGTACAAAAGCTCTATCTGCGGGCAAAGCGGCACATAGTTGTGGAAAGTGTAGAAAAGCCGCGCCAGATCAGGGCCCTTCGGCAAAGTCAGCACTTTGGTGCCGATGCCTTCAAGATTATGGATATGCAGGGCATCGAATGGCCCATGTTCACGGATGAATTCCGCGATCAGATCAGGACAAACGTCATCCTCGCGCCATTGATCGATGCTAAAGAACGCATCATGCGCGGGGGCCTTGATCGGTGAATTCAGCAGGGTAAATGTTTTCAACCGGTCATGACCGTAGGCATTGGAGGACGGCACGATCCTGGGCTTGCGACGAAAGGCCCGGTAGTGTTTGCCTGACGACAGGAAATAAACCGTCACGCCTTCCCGCCGCAACAATTCCTCGATGACATTGCGAAGATAAACGGTCACCCCGCCGCCGGCAAGCCGGGCGTCATCAAACTGCACCCAGTTGTAGATCAGGACTTTCATTTTGCCTCTAGCCCGGCAATCCGGTTCACAAGGCCAGTGATCAGGCCAAACCCGCTGCGGCGCAAGCTTCCTTGTAACCAGCCATCTGTTTCAATGCAGTGAAAAATGTCGCCGATAAGGCGATGTGGCCGGATCGGACGCATCACATCCAGCGCCACCGTATCGGCATGGCCGATCTGGTGCCTGTAGGCGCGTATGCCATTGATGGTGCTGCGCCCTGGTTGGATCACCTGGCCGATCCAGTATGCGGTCATCCGGCGATCAGCTTCGGCCGCGGGCAGTGAAGACCGGCGCAGGGCATGTTCATACTGCGCCATCTGTTCGGAAATTGCGCGGTTGTCGGGTCTGGTCGGGGGGCGTGCGAACACCGGCTGCATCCGCCCGGAGCTATCGCGCGTATAGTCAAGCAGGACGCCCCGGGTGCTGTCTGCCGCAAAGGGTTCCAACCAAGCAAAGTTTACCGCCGCTGCCCGGTGCCGCCAATCGTCGGTTCCGATCAATTCGCCGGGATGCATGGTCACGCGGGGGTGCAACTGGCCCAGATTCCAGCCGTGATGACGGTTTGCAGCCAGCAGCAGAACCTCCAACTTTGATGTGACAGCCCGCCCCTCGGCCTCATGCGCGAACATGTACTGCGAGATCGATTTCATCGCGGTTCCGGAATAACCGATGTCGACCAGCAAGATCCGCTCATCCCTGTCGAACAGCCCCAATTGATCCAGATAGGTTTTGATGCGCTGACGTCGGGCGACCAGCGCCAGGTGCAGGGGCATCAGAAGATCCTCGCGGGCAAGCAGCTGGTCAAAGCCCAGATCCGTCGCGGGATCGTCGCCTTGCAGATAGCCGTCTACCTCGGCGCGTCTGTCGGGCGACAGGTTTTCCAGCTCGGCGGCCGCGATCCCGAAACTGCGCATGATGGTCCGAATAGACAGAGGGGTACGATTTAGCGACAACACACTATGGATAAGATAGCCTTGCCAGTCATCATCGTCCATTTCGGGATAATTGAGCAACAATGCCATACGGCGGCTGAACGCCATGTCGCCAAGCGGGGGGCAGACTTTCGTCCCGCCTGGCCATTGATCATGCAGGAATGTCGTGATCGCGTCACGAAAACGGGTGCCGTCGCGGGTCAGAAACAGGACACGATCAAAACGCCCCTGCACCGCCCGGCTTAGGATACGGCGGGCAAAGATAGCAAATCCCGCCGCCGCCAGATGCTCCAGCCCGGGCTTGCCACCGGTACCGTAGTCGGCCAGCAGGGCGCGGAAGGCGCGGCCGTGGGTCGCGGTGCCCAATCTTGCGGCAATATCCAGTTCTGCGCGGCGCTTTTCGTGGCCGGGATGAACGTAATGCAACGCCTCCCACCCCATTAGGCGCGGCTGGTCGACATCATTGTTCAGATTGTCGCCGACATGAATTCGCGTCGTCCCGTCCAGCCCCAACACCTGATCGACATGCGCGAACATTGCCCCGCTTTTCTTGGTCAGGCCGACCCTTGACGACACAAAGACATGATCAAAGAATTCAGCCAGCCCCAGCGATTGAAGGATATCGTCGATATGTGCTGCGGCCAGATACATATCTGAAATGAGTATCAACCGACGCCCTGCGGATTTCAACCTTACCAACAGCGCCAACATATCTGCATTGACGATCAGAACCGATTTTTCGGTTGCAACTTCATAAGCGACAAGCGCGGCCACCGCATCAGCCCGGGCCGTGTCATCGCTCAGATAGGGTGCCAATGCTGCATCGAACACCTCTGCCAGTACGATCTCATTGCGGGAGCCACCCGTTTCGAGGACACAGCGCCGCTGTTGCTCTTGTTGCAGCAAATTGCGGGTATTGAAAAGCAATCCCTTTGGCAGTGGCCCGTTGTCTGCCCTGACAAAGGCATCCGCGAAATCCGATGTTTTGCGTTGCACATCTGCCAAAGCAATATCACGCATCACCAGCGTATCAAAAAGGTCAAAGCTGACGACGTCATGCGCCACCAGTTGGTCATAAACAGCCATTGGGTCTGGAAAGGCAGCGTCGTCGCGCGAAGCCTTGCCAACCGCGATTGCCGCAGCACGCCGACAACCCCAGTGCGGAAAAAGCTTAAGCGCCACAGTCTGAAGCGTATGACCTATCACTGTCCCATCGCGACCAGGTCAAACCAAAGCAAGCCCTGATTTGCCATGATTTCCGCGCCCACTTTTTCTCACGGCAGCATAGACATCTATCCCTATGGGGCAGCCTTATGCCTCAGTTTCCCTAGCAGAGCACCAGATCGATGCCAAGACACGTCGTTGGTCTGGTAGTTTTGCTGCATCGCGCTTGAATTCCGAGCGGCCAGGGCGTATCTGCCTCCTTCACACGATCCAGTCAGGATAAGACCAATGGCCATGACCAACCCTTTTCAATTCCTTCAGCAGGTTCGCGGCGAAGTGGCAAAGGTGGTTTGGCCTACGCGCCGCGAAGTGGTGTTGACGACGATCATGGTGTTCATCATGGCAGCCCTGACCGCGACGTTCTTCAGCCTCGTCGATTTGGCGATCCGGGGCGGCCTAAGCGCTATCTTGTCCTATTTTGGTTGATCCATAGCGGCGGCCTTTCGCACAAAATTCCCTTGATATCGGCGGGTGGGCGAGGTATCCCGCCCCAAGTTCAAGGCAACAAGCGCGCGACGATTCGGGTCGCGCGCTGTTTTTTGTTCCTCGCATTGCGGTCTAACCGCTTGATAATATAAAGATCTTCGGGGTGCGCCCCTTGGACGAAAAAGGTGACTGAGGCATGGCAATGCGGTGGTATTCGGTAAGCGTTCTCTCGAATTTCGAGAAGAAAATTGCCGAGCAGATCAAGACAGCCGTTGCTGACGCGGGTCTCGAAGAAGAGATCAGCGAAGTTCTGGTGCCGACGGAAGAAGTGCTGGAAGTGCGTCGCGGCAAGAAAGTAACGTCCGAGCGTCGCTTTATGCCGGGCTACGTTCTGGTGCGAATGGAGATGTCGAACAAGGGCTATCACCTGATATCCTCGATAAACCGGGTGACGGGTTTTCTGGGGCCGCAAGGCAAACCGATGCCTATGCGTGACGCCGAAGTGAACGCCATCCTGAACCGCGTCGAAGAAGGTCTGGAAGCGCCGCGCAACCTGATCCGGTTTGATATCGGTGAGACCGTGCAAGTGTCCGACGGCCCGTTCGAAGGCTTCTCGGGCATGGTCGAAGACGTGGATGAAGCGCACAGTCGCCTGAAGGTGACCGTGTCGATCTTTGGTCGGGCAACGCCCGTAGAATTGGAATTCACGCAGGTTACGAAAAACACCTGACGTGCATCGTGTGGGAGGCGCGCGCCACCGGACCAGTCCGGGGTGACAGACCGAACCACTAAACATGCTCCTCTGGAGCGGTGATAAAGGAGAGGCCAGATGGCCAAGAAGATTATCGGCAGCCTGAAGCTGCAAGTGAAGGCGGGGCAAGCCAACCCGTCCCCGCCAGTTGGCCCGGCTTTGGGTCAGCGCGGCTTGAACATCATGGCTTTCGTCAAGGAATTCAACGCGAAGACAGCAGATGCTGAACCAGGCACACCGACGCCTGTGATCATCACTTACTATCAGGATAAGTCGTTCAGCCTGCAGTTCAAAACTGCACCTGCGTCGTTCATGCTGAAAAAGGCCGCTGGCCTGCCGCCTGTTGGCAAGCGTAACCGCGCCAAGGGGTCGGTCAAGCCGGGCCACATGGTTGCAGGTTCCGTGACCGTGGCCCAAGTGCGCGCGATTGCCGAAGCCAAGATGAAAGACCTGAACGCCAACGATATCGACGCGGCGATGCAGATCATTCTGGGCTCTGCCCGGTCTTGCGGTATCGAGGTGAAAGCATAATGGCAAAGCTTGGAAAACGCACCGTCAAAGCTCAGGCAGCTTTTGAAGGCAAAATTGGTGTCTCGATTGAAGACGCAGTGAAGCTAATCAAGGGCGCAGCGTCGGCCAAGTTCGACGAAACGCTTGAAATCGCGATGAACCTTGGGGTTGATCCGCGCCACGCAGACCAAATGGTTCGCGGTGTGGTCACGTTGCCGAACGGCACTGGTAAAACCGTGCGCGTGGCCGTGTTCGCACGCGGTCTTAAGGCGGATGAGGCGAAAGCAGCTGGCGCTGACATCGTTGGCGCAGAAGACCTGATGGAAACCATTCAAGGTGGCAAGATCGAGTTTGACCGTTGCATAGCCACGCCAGACATGATGCCGCTGGTGGGCCGTTTGGGCAAAATCCTTGGGCCGCGCAACCTGATGCCGAACCCGAAGGTTGGCACGGTGACGATGGATGTGAAATCCGCTGTTGAAGCGGCCAAGGGCGGCGAAGTGCAGTTCAAAGCTGAAAAAGCCGGCGTCATTCATGCCGGAATCGGCAAGGTGTCGTTCAGCGAAGGAAAGCTCGCGGAAAACATCCGCGCCTTTGTGGATGCTGTTTCCAAGGCACGCCCGTCAGGTGCGAAAGGCGCTTATTTGAAGAAGGTATCGCTGTCGTCCACTATGGGGCCAGGCGTTTCGGTTGATCTGGCGTCGGCCACGTCGAACTAAGATTACAGGATGGGCAGATTGCCCATCTTTCGAATTCCTTTGGCAACAAAGGGATGATGGGGCGAAAGCCCTATCCTGTCCGAGACGGTGGGTGTGCCGGATTTAGTCCGGTACTTAATTTCCTGCCTGAGATGGGGATCGAGAAGACTGTTCGGGGGAAACCTCGGGTGATCTGGCCTCGGGACCCGTAACGAGGACCCGAATGTCCCCGATCTGATCGGGGGCCAATATGAGCCGGGGGGAGACCCCCACACTTGGAGTGAAACTGTGGATAGAGCCCAAAAAGAGAAAGTGGTCGACGAACTCGGCCAGATCTTCGCAAGCTCTGGCGTTGTTGTGGTTGCACACTACGCAGGCATCACAGTTGCTGAAATGCAGGACCTGCGCGCAAAAATGCGCGACGTAGGCGGGTCCGTACGCGTTGCCAAGAACAAGCTCGCCAAGATCGCCCTTGAAGGAAAACCCGGCGTCGATATGGGTAAACTCCTGACGGGCATGACCGTGATGGCCTATTCCGAAGATCCTGTCGCTGCGGCGAAGGTTGCGGAAGCCTATGCCAAGACTAACGAAAATTTCGTTATTATTGGCGGGGCAATGGGCGACACGGTTCTTGACGCCGCCGGTGTGAAAGCCGTCGCATCCATGCCGTCGCGTGAAGAGCTTATCGCTCAGATCGTATCGTGCATCGGTGCGCCTGCGTCGAACATCGCCGGGGCTATTGGCGCGCCTGCTTCTAACATCGCTGGCATCCTCTCTACCTTGGAGGAGCGGCTTGCCGCTTGAGCAATTGTTAACCTGCGTGGGGTTGAACCCAGCACGTCGGAACCCAACTTAATGGAACGGAATGTAAAATGGCTGATCTGAACAAACTTGCCGAAGACATCGTGGGTCTGACCCTTCTTCAGGCACAAGAACTGAAAACCATCCTGAAGGACAAGTATGGCATCGAGCCCGCCGCTGGCGGCGCTGTGATGATGGCTGGTCCTGCTGGCGGTGGCGCTGCTGCCGCTGCTGTTGAAGAGCAGACTGAATTTGATGTTGTGCTGACCGAAGCTGGTCCGAACAAAATCAACGTCATCAAAGAAGTACGCACGATCACCGGTCTTGGTCTGAAAGAAGCCAAGGATCTGGTTGAAGCCGGCGGCAAAGTGAAAGAAGGCGTTTCGAAAGCTGACGCTGAAACCCTGAAGAAGAAGCTTGAAGAAGCTGGCGCTAAGGTAGAGCTGAAGTAATCGGCGCGGGGTGCCTTGCGCATCCTGACCTGACAATGTGGCTGGGTCCGAAAAATCGGGCCCAGCCAAACCCGTCTTGGCAGGGGCTTTTCACAAGAAGCCCCTTCCAAGGCGCGGTTTAAGGGTCGGGAGCCATCCGGTGGGACGGATGGCACGAATAGGACCTTACCCCCTGCTTCGCATGCGGCGAGCACTGTTCCCCAACGGTGCCGCCAGCGAATGATGAAAGGTGACTTCGAGCATGGCTCAGAGCTACGTCGGCCAAAAACGTATCCGCCGCTATTTCGGCAAAATCCGTGAAGTATTGGAGATGCCGAACCTGATTGAGGTTCAGAAATCTTC
>JANNSG010000029.1:0-38116 GCA_031402355.1 Pseudorhodobacter sp.
GTCAGGTGAAGGCTTGCAAAGCATCACTACCGCGACCTCGCTGCGCGTCAATGCGGGCCGCGTGGAAACCATGGATGGTCCCTTCGCCACCACCAAGGAACACTTGGGCGGCTACTATGTCATGGATGTGCCAGATCTGGATACGGCGCTGAAATATGCGGCGATGATTCCCACCGCAGCCTACGGCACGATAGAGCTGCGCCCGCTGATGACGTACAATCCGGCCGGCAACTGACGCCATGACAGCCGCCCCGCAAGCCATTGCCATCACAAACGCGCTGGACGCCGTGATGCGCAATGACCGGGGGCGGTTGATCTCTGCCCTGATCGCGCGGTTGCGCGATTTTCAACTTGCCGAAGAGGTGCTGCAAGAAGCCGCGATTTCCGCGCTTACCCATTGGGGCAGGTCCGGTCTTCCCGCCTCGCCACAGGGCTGGCTTTTGCGCGTGGCCTTGCGCAAAGCCATCGACCGGCTGCGCAGCGGCAAACGCACCGCCCGCCTTGCTGCCGAAATCGCCGTGCTGGCCGTGGACGAAGCCGATGAAACGGACCCTGACATGATCCCCGATAATCGCCTGCGCCTGATCTTCACCTGCTGCCATCCGGCGCTTGATGCGAAATCCCGTGTGGCGCTGACGCTACGCACCCTTGGCGGCCTGTCCACCCCGGAAATCGCCCGCGCGTTCCTTGACAATGACACCACGATGGGCGCGCGGCTGACCCGTGCGAAAGCGAAAATCTCGGCGGCGGGCATACCGTTCGCAGTGCCGGGGCCGGAAGACTGGCCAGACCGGCTCAATTCCGTGCTGACCGTGGTCTATCTGATCTTCAATGCAGGCTATACCAATGGCCCCGCAGCCGACCGCGATCTTTGCACCGAGGCAATCTATCTTGCCCAAATGCTGGACCACTTGCGCCCCGGTGAGGCCGAGGTTGAAGGCTGCCTTGCCCTGATGCAGATCACTCATGCGCGCGCCGCCGCACGCACAGACGGGCAGGGGGTCACGGTTGCATTGTCTGATCAGGATCGGACGCTTTGGAACAGCGACAGGATTGCGGAGGGTCTGGCGCTGATCGACGCTGCAATCGCGCGCAACACCGCCGGTCCGTTTCAAATCAAAGCCGCCATTGCCGCCTGCCATGTTCAAGGCGATGCGCCTGACTGGCCACAAATCACAGCACTCTATGGCAGCTTGCTGCGGTTTGAACCAACGCCTGTCGTGGCTCTGAACCACGCTGTGGCCCTGGCGGAAAGTGGGGATTTGCCAACGGCGCTATCGCAGATTGACGGGCTGGTCGAACCATTGGACCACTACCAGCCCTACCACGCAGCCCGCGCTGATCTGCTTGCGAGATCGGGGAAATCAATCGAATCATATGCCGCCTACAATCGGGCCATCGATCTGGCGGGATCTGCGTCGGACGCGGCATTTTTGACCAAACGTCGCAATCGGTTGATGCTTTGATAGGCAGTCAAACGATTGGACCCTAAAACAAAAAAAAAGGCCGAGCTTTCGCTCGGCCAAGTCCAACAGGGAGGTATGAAGGAAGCAAGAGAAACTCTCGACTGCTTCTTTCGATTAACAACCTAGTCAAGCAGAGAGAGTGGTTCAAGCGCTAACATGCTGCAATTGCAGCATGGCCGTTATGCGTAGCCTGCATGGCAAGCGATATTTATCGCGTCACACCTGTTGTCTTTTGCGATAGGTGAAGATTTCATCCGTAACGAACTCGCGGAAGGCCGACACCCGTTTTGAATGCCGCAACTCTTCGGGGTACGCCAGAAAGACCGGCACGTCAGCCGATTCCACATCTGGCAGCACACGCACCAGATCGGGGAAATCTTCGGTGATATAGTCTGGCAGCACGCCGATCCCAAGATGGTTCAACACGCCTTGCAACACGCCGAAGTAGTTGTTCACCGTCAGGGTTGACGGGATGTCATGGCTCATCAGTTCGGCGACCAACATTGCCCCTGCGGCAACCTGTGACGTACCCGCATGCTGACAGATCAACCGGTGTTGCGAAAAATCAGCCATGCCTTCGGGTGTGCCGTTTTCCGCCAGATAGTCCGGCGTCGCATAAAGCCGCATCCGGATGTTCATCAGCCGCTTGCGGATCAGATCGGCCTGACTGGGCTCTTTCATCCTGATCGCCACATCCGCTTCGCGCATCGGCAGATCAAGCACCCGTTCCTCCAGCATCAGATCAATCTTCAGCGCGGGGTATTTCTTGTAAAGTGCGGGCAGTCGCGGGGCCAGCCAAAGGGTGCCAAAGCCGGTTGTCGTGGTGACCCTGAGTTGGCCGAAAACTTCGTCTTCGCTATCCCTGATCCGGGCTGCCGCCGCGTCCAGCCGCTTGACCATCGCGTTGGTCGCATCGAACAGCAACTCACCTTGCTCGGTCAGGATAAGGCCGCGCGCATGACGATGAAACAAGGTGACGTTCAGGCTTTCTTCCAGGGATCTGATCTGACGGCTGACCGCAGACTGGCTCAGATGCAGAACCTCGCCTGCATGGGTAAGACTGCCTTTGTCTGCTACCGAATGGAAAATTCTAAGTTTGTCCCAGTCCATCTCTATCTCTTTTCAATAAGTCTGCAGGCTATCACAATTGCCGAAGGGAACCAGCCGGTTTTCTGCCCCTTACCCGGCGCACCGGCCCAAAGCAGGCCGCAAGCCCTGCATATTCGGCGTTTTGCCCGTCAAAGACGCCTGATTTGCATCACTTTGTCGCAAATCTGTCGCCATCACTGGCGAACATCGGCTAACCGAACTATCTGCGCTGTCGGTGGCGGAGAACCGTTGATGACCAAAAAAGATGTGGCACGGGAAATCAGCTATGCGTCATCGGCGCAAAGCCGGGCGGGACGGGTGTTGATCAGGGCGCTTGAAAACGTCACCGGACGGCTGTCGTTGATCAAGCGCGCGCAGGGCTACGAAGACGACATCGCCCGGGGCCAGAACTTCTGGGATGTGATTGTCGAACGCTACGGCCTTAGCCTTGATGTGATCGAAGGCTCGCTTGCCGATATTCCCGCCAATGGCCCGCTCGTGCTGATCGCCAACCACCCCTACGGAATTCTGGACGGGCTGATGATGGGCCACATCTTGCACAAAGTCAGGGGCGATTTTCGCATCCTGGCCAATTCGGTCTTTCGCAAGGCCGAAGACCTGAACAAAGTCCTGTTGCCGATCTCGTTTGATGACACCAAAGAAGCCGTCAAGCTCAATTTGAAAACCCGCACCGATGCCTTGTCGTATCTGGGGCAGGGCGGGGCGATTGGCGTTTTCCCGGGGGGAACAGTTTCAACCTCGGCACGGCCGTTTTCACAACCGATGGATCCCGGCTGGCGAAATTTCACGGCCAAGATGATCGCAAAATCAGATGCCACTGTGGTGCCGATCTATTTCAGCGGGCACAATTCGCGGCTGTTTCAACTGGCAAGCCATCTGCATTCAAACCTGCGTCTGGGTTTGCTGGTCAAGGAATTTCGCGCCCGGGTAGACGAACCCGTTCGGCTGGTTGTCGGCGCTCCTATTGCCTCGGCCAGGCTTGCACCCCTGAAATCCGATCCGACAGCGATGATGGAATATCTGCGCCAGGCCACCTATGCGCTTTCGCCCGCGCCGGTGAAGTCCTTCGCCCTTGGCTATGAGTTCGAAGCCAAATATAAAAGCCGTTAAGGCTTTTGCGGGGGCATCATGGCAGTCGGCATTTTTGATTCGGGGCTTGGTGGCCTGACCGTGCTTGATGCGGTCACAGCAAAGCTGCCGGATGTGCCCTTCGTCTATCTTGGTGACAATGCAAATGCCCCTTACGGTGTTCGCACGCATGACGACATCTTCACGCTGACCTGTGCTGCCACAGCGCGGCTTTGGGACGAAGGCTGCGATCTTGTGGTTCTTGCCTGCAATACGGCTTCGGCTGCGGCTTTGAAGCGCATGCAGGAAACCTGGGTCCCGGCAGACAAACGGGTGCTCGGTGTGTTCGTGCCAATGATTGAGGCATTGACCGAACGCCAATGGGGTGACAATTCGCCGCCCCGTGAAGTTGCCGTCAAACATGTGGCCTTGTTTGCAACCCCGACCACAGTTGCAACACGTGCATTTCAACGCGAACTTGCCTTTCGCGCCATTGGTGTCGATGTCGAGGCCCAGCCCTGCGGCGGTGTTGTCGATGCGATTGAACAGGGTGACGAAATGCTGGCCGAAACGCTTGTGCGCGCCCATGTCGAGGCATTGAAGCGACGGATGCCGCATCCACAGGCCGCCATCCTTGGTTGCACGCATTACCCGCTGATGGAAAAGGTCTTCGCCGATGCGCTTGGGCCGGGGGTGAAAGTGTTCAGCCAGGCCAATCTGGTTGCCGAAAGCCTTGCCGATTATCTGAAGCGCCGCCCCGAAATGCTGGGCGTGGGTACGACGGCGAAATTCCTGACCACGGGTGATCCGGTTGCCGTTTCAAACCGTGCCACGCAGTTGTTGCGACGCAAGATCGTGTTTGCAGCCGCATGATTCAACTTTGATAACCATCGGAACCCATTGTTATGAAATATACAATCGCCATTCTGGGCGCATCAGGTTACACCGGGGCAGAGCTTGTTCGCCTGATTGCAACGCATGGCGAACTGCAGATCGTAGCGCTTTCTGCCGACCGCAAGGCGGGCATGGCGATGGCCGAGGTGTTTCCCTATCTGCGCCACCTGAGCCTGCCCCTGCTGCAGAAGATCGACGCTATAGATTTTAGCAATGTTGACTTGGTGTTCTGCGCGCTTCCTCATGCAACGTCGCAAGCTGTGATCGCCGCCTTGCCGCGCAATTTGAAAGTCGTCGATCTGTCTGCCGACTTTCGCTTGCGTGATCCGGCTGAGTACCAGAAATGGTACGGCCAGCCTCATGCAGCGCCGGATCTGCAGCGCGAGGCGGTCTATGGCCTGACCGAGTTTTACCGCGATGATATTCGTGCCGCCCGGCTGGTGGCAGGAACCGGCTGCAATGCTGCGGCGGGCCAATACGCGGTTTGCCCGCTGATCAAGGCCGGCGTGATCGATCTTGACAGTATCGTGATTGACCTCAAGGCAGGCGTGTCGGGTGCCGGACGCTCGGCCAAGGAAAACCTGCTGCACGCTGAATTGTCCGAAGGCACACATTGCTATTCCGCTGGGGGAAAGCACCGTCATCTGGGTGAGTTTGATCAGGAATTTTCCAAACTTGCAGGCCGCCCGGTTCTGGTCCAGTTCACACCGCATCTGTTGCCGATGAATCGCGGAATTCTTGCCACCGTTTACGTGAAGGGTGAGCCGCAAGCCGTTCATGATACACTGCTTTTCCATTACGCGACTGAGCCTTTCATAAGGGTCCTTCCGTTCGGCCATTTGCCTGCCACCCGTGATGTGCGGGGGTCAAACTTTTGCCATCTGGGCGTCATCGGCGACCGCATTGCTGGCCGTACGGTGATTGTGTCGGTTCTCGACAACCTGACCAAGGGCTCGTCCGGTCAGGCCCTGCAGAACGCCAATCTGATGCTGGGTCTTGCAGAAACCACCGGCCTGATGCTGGCGCCGGTGTTTCCATGAGACCGCGATGATTGGCCTGAAGAAGAAACGGCGTATCCAGATCCTTGTGCTTGCCGTTCTGGCACTTGCCGGATCATCCGCGCTGATCGGCTATGCCATGCGTGACGGGATCAATTTCTTTCGCTCTCCCAGTCAGATAGCAACCGATCCTCCCACCCCGTCTGAGGTGTTTCGCATCGGCGGTCTGGTTGAGGCAGGCAGTATCAAGCGGGGGGTCGGTGAAACCGTGTCCTTTGCCGTTACCGATGGCGGCGCTTCGGTTGTGGTCAGCTACACCGGCATTCTGCCTGATCTTTTCGCCGAAGGGCAGGGCATGGTTGCCACCGGATCGCTGGTCGGGGGTGCGTTCAGGGCCACCGAAATTCTGGCAAAACACGACGAATCCTACATGCCGAAAGAAGTGATCGACGCGCTGAAAGAGCAGGGCGTCTACAAACCTGCGGACGGTCCGTAACAGCACCCTTAACCAAACACCCTGATCCTCGCGGCTGCCGGGTTCAAACCCGTTTGGTTCCAGGGGCGTCAGATGAAAACCGTAAACGAAATTGCCGCAGAAATTGTCGCACGCGAAGGCGGCTTTGTGAACGATCCTGATGATCCGGGTGGGGCTACGAAATACGGCGTGACGATCCACACGATGCGCAGGCTGGGTCTGGATCTTACCGGCGATGGCCGCGTGACTGTTGACGATGTAAAGCGCCTGACGGCCGCCAAAGCGACAGAGATTTTTGTCGAATACTATTACCGCCGCCCCGCCATTGCCGCCTTGCCAGAGGCGCTTCAACCAAGCGTCTTCGATATGTATGTCAATTCAGGCGCGAATGCCGTCAAAGTCCTGCAACGTCTGCTGACCGATATGGGTTTTCCCAGCGATCCGGACGGCGTTATCGGCGCACAAACCATTCGGGCGGCACAAATGGCCCATGAGGCCGCCCCGACCCATCTTGCCGATGCCTATGCCATCGCGCGGCGCAACTACTACTACGCCCTTGCCGACACCCGCCCGGCCAGCCGCAAATACGCCCGCAGACGCGACGGCGGCAAAGGCGGCTGGATCACCCGGGCCGAAGACTTCATGGCGCAGAAATATCACCTGACCGATGCCCAGCACCGCGCCCGGGTATCGGCATGGGGTTGATTGGCAAGGTTATCGGTGGCCCCTCCGCTGTCAGCGCTTTGGGTGACGCGGCAAAAGGCCTGGCCGAGGTCTTCACCCCCTCTGCCACCCGCCGGATGGAGCTTTCTGCAGAAGCCCAGATAGCCGCCTTGCGACAGCTTAGCGATGAATACGGTTTGCCAAGCACCAGCTGGTTTGATCGCGCGGTCAATGGCCTGAACCGATTGCCGCGCCCGTTGCTGGCCTTTGGCACCATCGGGCTGTTCATCTATGCCATGGTGGATCCGGTCAGGTTTGCGGCGCGCATGGTCGGGCTGAACGCGGTGCCCGAACCGCTATGGTGGCTTTTGGGTGCGGTTGTCGCGTTCTACTTCGGGGCCAGAGAATCCTATTACTTCCGGGGCCGAACCGGTATTCCGGCTACTGCGGCGCGCCAGACGGCACCGCCTGACGAAAACCCGGCGCTTGACGCCTGGCGCAGTGACCATGGCTGATCCCGGGCCCCGGCATCCTTGACCTGTCTTGCGCCCTCTGGCATTGCCATGGGCTTGAGACAGGATTTGACCCGATGAACCTCTTTGCTGATCTTCGCTTTGCCGTCACCAAGGCCGTAACCGCCCTTCAGACCATCGGCACTTTGCCCGAAGGCCTGGATCTGACCGCCATCACGGTTGAACCGCCCCGGGATGCGACGCATGGCGATATGGCAACCAATGCGGCTATGGTGCTGGCAAAGCCCGCAGGAATTGTGCCAAAGCTGATCGCGGGTGCGTTGGCGGCTGAACTTGCCAAAGACCCCCGCATCACAGCCGCCGAAGTGGCAGGCCCCGGTTTTCTGAACATGCGGCTTGCCGATGATGTCTGGCAAAACCTGATCCGCACTGTCCTGCAAACCGGCCCCGCATTCGGTCAATCCAAATTGGGGCAGGGCCAACGCGTCAACGTCGAATTCGTCTCGGCCAACCCGACCGGCCCGATGCATGTAGGCCATGTGCGCGGCGCGGTGTTTGGCGATGCCTTGTCGCGGCTCTTGTCCTTCGCAGGCTATGACGTCACCCGCGAATATTACATCAACGATGCAGGCGCGCAGGTCGATGTGCTGGCGCGCTCGGCCTATGAAAGATACCGCGAAGCCTGTGGGCTGGAGCCGGAGATTCGCGAAGGCCTTTATCCCGGCGACTACCTGATTCCGGTGGGCGAGGTCCTGAAGGCGCGCTTTGGCGACACCTTGCTTGACAAGGGCGAGCAATTTTGGCTGGCCGAAATTCGGGACATCGCCACAGGCTTGATGATGCAGATGATCCGCGAAGACCTGGCATTGCTTGGCGTCCAGATGGATGTCTATTCCAGCGAAAAGGCCATACTCGGCAGCGGCAAGATAGAGCAGGCGATTGATGCGCTTCGCGAGATGGATTTGATCTACAACGGGTTTCTTGAACAGCCCAAAGGCAAGACCCTTGAAGACTGGGAACCGCGCGAACAGATGCTGTTCCGCTCTACCTCTTACGGCGATGACGTCGATCGGCCAGTAAAAAAGTCGGATGGATCTTGGACCTATTTTGCCCCGGATATCGCTTATCATTTTGACAAGGTCACGCGCGGTTTTGATCAGTTGATCGACATCCTTGGTGCCGACCATGGCGGCTATGTCAAACGCCTGAAGGCCGCAGTCGCGGCACTTTCGGACCAGCGCGTGCCACTTGACGTCAAGCTTATCCAATTGGTAAAGCTCTATAAAAACGGCGAGCCGTTCAAGATGAGTAAGCGCGCGGGCACATTCGTGACGCTGCGCGATGTGGTCGAACAGGTGGGCGCGGACGTGACGCGCTTTGTCATGCTGTCGCGCAAGAACGACATGGCACTGGACTTTGATTTCGACAAAGTGATGGAGCAATCCAAGGACAATCCGGTGTTTTACGTGCAATACGCAAACGCGCGCATCAACTCGGTTCTGCGCAAGGCCGAAGAGGCCGGAGTTGACACCACCGATGCCGCGATTGCTGCCGCCGACCTGGCCAGATTGTCCCATCCCGCCGAACTTGGCCTGGCCAGAAAGATTGCCGAATGGCCGCGTCTGGTGGATATTGCCGCGCGCAGCAATGAACCGCACCGGGTCGCGTTTTATCTCTACGAACTGGCGTCAGATTTCCATGGCTTGTGGAACCGGGGCAATGACGACACAACCCTTCGTTTCGTGCAAGACGGTGACTTGGCCACCACTCAAGCAAAAATTGCGTTGGCAAGGGCCGTGGGCGTTGTGATTTCTGCAGGTTTAGGTATCTTGGGTGTAACCCCGGTCGAAGAGATGCGCTGACCCGCACGACGCGCCCGGTCAAACCAGAAAACGGCGAGGCGGGATAAACCGCGCGGCCGAACGAGGCAAAGCATGGCGGAAATGAATTTCGAACGCTTCGAAGGCAGCAGACGCGCATCCGGCAAGGGCGCTGCGCCGCGCAGTTATCAATCGATGATCAATCTCGCGGGGGCGGCCACGTCGGTAGTCTTGATCCTTGGCCTTGCGGTCTGGGGATACAGGCTGGCGGTGCGCGATGTCTCGGGCATCCCGGTTGTTCTGGCGCTTGAAGGCCCGATGCGTGTGGCCCCCGCGATCCCCGGTGGGGCGGTGGCTGACAATCAGGGGCTGGCGGTCAATGCCATTGCTGCCGAAGGTAATGCCGAAGCACCGGCCGAACGTCTGGTGCTGGCGCCGCGAGCGGTTGAGCTGTCCCTTGATGACGCGCCCGGATTGGCAAGCCCAACCCCTGCGGCCCCGGCAGATCAGGTAGACGCGCTTTTGATCCGCAATGCGCCGACCGAGGTTCCGCAAGATACAGGCAGTGCCGATGCCGAGGCCGGCGTCGATCAAAGCGCCATCGAACAGGCGCTGGCAGCCGCCCTGAACGATGGTGAGGTCGCACTGGTCGCAAGTGCCGAACCCGCCGTGGTAGCGACTGCCGCGACAGATGCAGGCGGCGTGGTCGTGCGGTCACCACGGCCTTTGTCACGTCCCGCTGACCTTGGCACAGCCGTGACCCAGCCCGAGGCCGATTCCGGTCCGGCGACGCTTGATGCTGTTCAGGATGTAGTTTCCGTCGCTTCGCCCGAAATGCTGCCCGAGGAAGTCGCCGTCGGCACGCGCCTCGTTCAGCTTGGCGCCTATGATACGGCAGACGGGGCACGGGCCGAATGGACAAAACTGCAATCCAGTTTCGGCGATCTGATGGCGGGCAAGGCGATCATCGTTCAGCCGGCAACCAGCGGCGGGCAAACCTTCTTCCGGCTGCGCGCCTTTGGCTTTTCAGATGAAGACGATGCGCGGCGGTTTTGCTCAGCCCTGCTGTCGGAAGATGCCGCTTGCATTCCGGTCACCCACAGATGACAGCGGTTGGCACCACAGCGGCGATTTTCGGCTGCCTCGGGCCGAAACTGCTGCCGGCTGAGCGGGCCTTTTTTCGCGATGCCGATCCGTTCGGCTTTATCATCTTTGCCCGAAATGTTGAAACACCGGATCAAGTCCTCCGTCTGACGTCTGATCTGCGCAACAGCCTGGGCCGGGATGCGCCGGTTTTAATCGATCAGGAAGGCGGCCGGGTTCAGCGGCTGCGCGGCCCGCATTGGCGTGAATGGACGCCACCGCTGGATACCATCGCGGCTGCGGGCGATCTTGCCAATGCCTGCCGTATGATGGCCCTGCGTACCGCGCTGATGGCCGCCGAACTGCGCGCGGTCGGCATTGACGCCAATTGCGCGCCGGTGGCCGATATTGCGACCGACGCCACCCATCCGGTGCTGCGCAATCGCTGCTATGGCACAGATGCAGCAAGTGTTACCGCCATTGCCAGCGCCGTCGCTGATGCCTTTCTGGCGGGCGGCGTCCTGCCGGTGATCAAACACATGCCTGGCCATGGACGTGCCGCCGCCGATACCCATCTTGATCTTCCCACTGTTGCCGCCGATGCGGCAAGCCTGCACGCCACCGATTTCGCGCCGTTTCGCGCCCTGTCGCAACTGCCGATGGCGATGACGACCCATATCGTCTTCGCCGCTTATGATGACCAACACCCCGCTACCCAGTCCGCCCGCATGATCGAGGTCATCCGCAAGGACATCGGCTTTTCCGGCCTTCTGATGACCGATGATCTGAATATGCAGGCGCTTTCCGGCTCGCTTGCCGATCGTACGACTAGGTCGATGCGGGCGGGCTGCGATATTGCCTTGCATTGCAAAGGCGATATGGCGGAAATGCGGGCCGTGGCTGCGGCAGCAGGCCCTATGCGTCAAGAGACGCAAGTTCGGGCCCGGGCCGCCCTGGCCCGGCGCATTGCACAGCCCCGGATCGACATTGCGGCCATCGAAGCGGCACTTGCCGATGTCTGAACCCGATTGGTCCACTGACACACCCGAACGTTTGTCGCCTGCGGGACGCATGGCCGCAGAGGCGCTGATTGTCGACGTTGAAGGTTTTGAAGGCCCGCTTGACATGTTGCTGACCCTGTCCCGGACGCAAAAGGTTGATCTGCGCCGGATATCGGTCCTGCAACTTGCCGAACAATACCTGACCTTTATCGCCCAGGCGCAGGCGTTGCGCATAGAACTTGCGGCCGACTATCTGGTGATGGCGGCCTGGCTTGCCTATCTCAAATCCCGATTGCTGTTGCCGCCCGAACAAAGCGACGATGGCCCGACAGCGGAAGATCTGGCCGCCCATCTTGCGTTTCAGCTTGAACGCCTGTCGGCCATGCGCGATGCCGCTGCCCGTCTGATGGCCCGCGATCAACTGGGCCGCGATTTCTTTGTGCGCGGCCTGCCCGAAGATGTGACCCGGCACCGCAAAATTGAACACTCCGCTACGTTGCTGGATTTGCTGCGTGCCTATGCCCGCATCCGTACGCGCGATGACTTTCGCCCCTTTGTGATGGACCGCGACGATGTTTTCACCATGGAACAAGCATTGGACCGCTTGCGAGGCCTGATCGGCTATACCGGCGACTGGGCCGATCTGACATCCTTTTTGCCCGACGATTGGCAAGGCCAACCCCAGCGCCGCCGGTCTGCCATCGCCGCCCATTTCGCAGCCGTGCTGGAAATGACCAAGGTCGGGCAGGTAGATCTGCGCCAAGCAGACGCCTTCGCGCCGATCCATCTGCGCAAGAAAGCCGCACCATGACCGAAACCGCCGAGCCGCTCGAAAGATCGCTGTTTGAGGCCCCGCCGATGGCTGAACAGGAACGCATGATTGAAGCGATTCTGTTTGCCGCTGCCGATCCTATAACCCTCGCCGACCTTGTCGCGCGCCTGCCGCAAGGGTGCGATCCTGCCGAAGCGCTGCTTTGCTTGCGCCGCAGATATGACGGGCGCGGCGTCACGCTGGTACGGGTCGCCGATGGCTATGCTCTGCGCACTGCCGCCGATTTGGGCCATCTGATGCATCGGCAATCGGTTGAACATCGCAAGCTGTCGCGCGCCGCAATTGAAACACTGGCGATCATCGCTTATCATCAGCCCGCAACGCGCGCCGAAATCGAGGAAATCCGCGGCGTCGCCGTCAGCCGTGGAACAGTGGACCAGTTGATCGAACTTGACTGGATCCGCTTTGGCCGCAGACGAATGACACCGGGCCGTCCTGTTACCTTCGTTGTCACCGACCATTTCCTTGATCACTTCGGTCTCGAATCAGCCCGCGATCTGCCCGGGCTGAAAGACCTTCGCGCAGCAGGCCTGCTGGACAGCCGCCCCGCGCCTGATGCTTTGCATTTCGCCGGCGACGGGGCTTGGGACGCGGATGAAGACGACAGTGTCACCGGACAAAGCGAGCTTTTTGAAGATTAAGGAGAAATAGCGATGAACCTCGAGCGTCTTATCAATATGGTTGTCAATCAACTGGTCCGAAGGGTGGTCAATAGTGTTGTCAATCACGGCTTTAGTTTTGCCTCGCGCAAGGCCAAGTCGCTGAACGACATGAAAACACCCGCTGACCACGAAGCCCATGAAAAGGCTAAGGAACTGGCTGAACGGGCGGGATCGATACCACGGATCAATGATCAGTTTCGCGGCTAGGGATTGATCGCATTCGCGGGCAGTTAAGATTGCCAAAAGGTATTGTAAATTCAATGGGATGTGGCCGCTACTTGAACTGTTTGGCCAGCTTTAGGCCCTGTCCTTGATAATTTGACGCAATCGCCGTGCCATAAAGTGTATCGGGCCGTGCTTCCATCCGTTCGTAGACCAGCCGCCCCACTACCTGACCATGCTCCAGCACGAACGGGGCCTCGTGGCAGCGCACTTCCAGCACCCCGCGCGATCCGGCCCCGCCTGATGCGGCATAGCCAAAGCCCGGGTCGAAGAAGCCCGCGTAATGCACGCGAAATTCCCCTACCATCGCCAGATACGGGGCCATTTCGGCCGCATAGTCTGGCGGGATGGTGACGGCTTCGCGGCTGACCAGAATATAAAAAGCACCGGGATCAAGGATGATCCGGCCTTCGGTGCTGCGCACTTCCTCCCAGAATTCCTGCGCCGGATAATGCCCGATCTTGTCAAGATCGATCACGCCCGAATGTGGCTTGGCCCGGTATCCCACCAGATCGCCGGCTTTGGGCTGCAGATCGACCGAAAATCCCAAGCCATCGGAAATCACGGCAGTGCCGGAAACCAATGGCTCGCTGTCATGCAGTCGTGCCAGATCGGTATCGGTCAAGACCGCCTCGCCGTGCCTGAACCGGATCTGGTTCAAACGCATACCGGGGCGCACCAGCACCGAAAAACTGCGCGGGCAAACCTCGGCGTAAAGCGGCCCTGCATAGCCTTCGGGAACCCGGTCGAATTCGGCCCCGCCATCGGTAATGGTGCGGGTCAGCAAATCCAGCCGCCCGGTCGAACTTTTTGCATTCGCAACCGCCGTTACCCCGGCGGGTAGCGCCAGCCGCTCCATCAGCGGCACGACATAAACGCAACCTTTCTCCAGCACCGCGCCATGGGTCAGATCAACCCTGTGCATTTCAAACTCTGCAATGCGCGCGGCGACGCTGCGGTGGTGGCCTGCCAGAAATGACGCGCGCACCCGGTAGGCCACGTGCCCCAGTCGCAGATCAAGGCTGGCAGGCTGCACCTGCGCATCGGTGATAGGGTCAACAGCCGCGATCGCGCCAGTGGCGATCAGCGCGCGCAGGGCCTGGGCTGGCAAAACTCCGGTCATCTGCACTGTTCCTTGGAAAAAGAACCGCCCGCGCTGCCAGACAGCAGGCGGGCGGTTTTTCTGTTGGTCGGGCCGGAGAGATTTGAACTCTCGACCTTCCGCCCCCCAGACGGACGCGCTAACCAGGCTGCGCCACGGCCCGACAGGCGGGATACATACTGATATTTGGACCCGGGGCAAGCAAGAAAGCACATCGCTCTGGCGTCACATCCGACCCGGTCCGGCAACCGTTGCGGCCGCATCGCGCAAGGCGCGCAGACGGTCGGCAATCGCAATCAATTCCGCCCTGACATGCGGGGCAGGGACAGCGTCACCCGGCAAAGCCCTGATGCGCGACGCAAGCGTTATGACCGGGCCATCGTCAAAATCGTCATCGTCAATGTCACCCTCGCCCCCGGGCAGGCTTTGCACGGGTGACGGCAGCAATTCGGCAGAACCCGGGACTTCGGGCATGGACGCCGCAGGCGCGCCGGGCAGAGCTGCGTCATGCGACGGCACAAACCCCGAATCCGTCTTTGCGACTTCAGCGTCGTCCAGACCGGGTTCGTCGAGATCCGGGTCGTCCAGATCGGAGTTGTGTGGACTGGCGTCATCATGGATCAGGCTGGCCTCAGATCCCGCCGTTACCTCGACCGTGTCGCCGTTTTCTTCTGCCGGGTCAGGCAGACCTTCGGGATCGGGCACCGGGGTCAACAGCAATGCGCCCTGCGCCGGGGTATCATCGACAGGCGCTTTCGCTTTGCCGGTGTCATGCGCCATTGCCATGACAAGCCCTGCAGCCGAATCGCTATCACGGCGACGGGTCGCCGCATCGGTGCGCAATGGAACGATCACCGCATCGTCTGGGCCAGCTTCTTCCGGGCCAGCGCCGACCGGTTTATACTGCCCCTCCGCGCCCTCATCGGTCGCGGCCTCAGCGGTTGCCCCTGATACGTGCCGAACCCCTTGTTCCCGCAATATCTTCTGGACGCCGCGAATGGTCATGCCTTCATCATGCAGCAATCGCTTGATGCCGATCAGCAAGGCCACATCGGAGGGTCGATAATAGCGCCGCCCGCCCGCCCGTTTGACCGGGCGTATCTGCGGAAACCGGCTTTCCCAGAATCTCAGCACATGCGCGGGCGTGTCCAGATGCTCTGCTACCTCGCTTATGGTGCGAAAGGCATCAGGCGATTTGTCCATCCGCGCGGCCCCGGATTAGCGCTTGCGACCAGCGGCGACGCGGTCTTTCATCAGATGTGATGGGCGAAAGGTCAAAACCCGGCGCGGGCTGATCGGGACTTCGTCGCCGGTTTTCGGATTGCGGCCAACCCGGGCAGACTTGCTGCGCACCGAAAACGTGCCAAATGATGATATCTTGACAGTGGCCCCGCCCGCCAGTGCATCCGATACATGCGCCAGCACGCTTTCCACCAACTGTGCAGATTCGTTGCGCGACAGCCCCACTTCGCGAAAAACAGCTTCGCTCAGATCCATCCGTGTCAGTGTCTTTTCACTCATGTTGTCCCCCAGGCATTTTGACCAAGATGCGCGGGATGGATTATCGAGTCAATATCAACCACTTGGGCGCAGTTATTGAGAGGCTGTGAAAACTGCCCGCCCCGGGGTCAAAGCCGCAGCACAACAGACCCCCAGGCCAGCCCGCCGCCAATCGCTTCGGTGACAATCAGATCACCGGTTTTCAACTGACCGCGCGCGCGCCCGACCGACATTGCAAGCGGAATTGATGCAGCCGAGGTATTACCGTGATCCTGCACAGTGACCACCACCCGCTCCATCGGCACTTGAAGACGGTGCGCGGTGGCAGTGATAATGCGCAAATTGGCCTGATGCGGTACAATCCAGTCCACATCCTCGCCGGTCAATCCAAGCTTATCCAGCGATGAATGTGCCGTCTGCGCCAGTTTTTCGACAGCATGGCGGAACACTTCCTTGCCATGCATCCGCAAATGTCCGGTGGTGCCGGTCGACACGCCGCCATCCACATAAAGCAGATCGCGGTAACGTCCATCCGAATGCAGGTCAGTGGCCAGTATGCCACGGTCGGCATTGGTTCCCGTGCCAACCGATGCTTCAAGCAAGACCGCACCAGCACCGTCGCCAAACAGAACGCAGGTCGCCCGATCCGTCCAGTCCATCAGCCGCGAAAAGGTTTCCGCACCGATCACCAGCACCCGGTTCGCCTGGCCTGAAACAATCAGCGCATTGGCCGTAGACATCGCATAAACAAAACCCGCGCAAACCGCCTGCACATCAAAAGCAAATCCGCGCGTCATGCCAAGCTGCGCCTGCACGATGGTCGCAACCGATGGAAATGTCAGATCAGGCGTCGATGTCGCAACAATCACCGTATCCACGGCGTCTGCGTCAAGTCCGGCATCCGACAGGGCCGCCTCAGCTGCACGCGCCGCCAGATCTGACGTCAACTGCCCTTCGGCCACAAAATGCCGGCGTTCAATCCCGGACCGGGTCCGGATCCATTCATCGGTCGTGTCGACCATGCTTTGCAAATCGACATTGGTGACGATGCGGTCGGGCAGATAATGCCCAATTCCCCGGACGACGGCGCGTATTGTCATTCTTCTTTACCGTTGTGCTTGCCTGCTGCAGCGGCATCCTGCCCCGCGCGGCCCGCCGATGCAACCCGTGCCGCAAGCCGTTGATGAAAGCCCAGTTTTCCCAGATCATAAGCAAGCTTGATGGCTGCAGAAACGCCGGTTGCATCGGCTGAGCCGTGCGATTTCACCACGGTTCCGTTCAGGCCAAGGAACACACCGCCATTCACCCGACGCGCATCAATCCGCCGTTGCAATCGTTTAAGCGACGTCATCGCCACAAGCGCGGCAATCTTGGACAGAAAGGTCGCATTGAAAGCTTCACGCAGGAAATCCGATATCAGCTTGGCTGTTCCTTCGCCGGTCTTGATCGCGATATTTCCGGTAAAGCCGTCGGTGACGATCACATCACAGCGCTTGCCCGGCAAATCACCACCTTCGACAAAGCCGACATAATCGAACGCGCCTTCACCAGCGGCGGCTTGAATCATCTCATTGGCCAGTTTCAACTCGGCCCTGCCCTTGTGCTCTTCGGTGCCGACATTCAACAACCCAACCCGCGGCCGCTCCAGCCTCAGGCCGTTGCGGGCGTAAGACGCCCCCATGATGGCAAATTGCAGCAGGTCTTCGGCATCGGCCTTTATATCTGCACCGACGTCCAGCATGACATTGAAGCCACCCGGGTTGCGCGATGGCCAGAGGCAGGCAATGGCAGGGCGGTTCACACCGGGCAATTTGCGCAATTTGATCATCGACAGCGCCATCAACGCCCCGGTGTTGCCGCACGATACAGCCACCGTCGCCTCACCCTGCTTGACGCTTTCGATGCACGACCACATTGAGGTTCCCTCGCCGTTGCGCATCACCTGGCTGGGCTTGTCATCCATGGTCACGACACGCGGCGCATGACGAATTTCGCATCGCCCGGCCAATTCACTGTGCCGTCCGATCAGGGCCGTCAGTTCGGACCGATCGCCATGCAGCAGGAATGCAACATCCGGGATGCTGGACGCAGAATCAACAAGACCAGCAACGATCGCTGCTGGCCCCCGGTCTCCGCCCATGGCGTCGACAGAAATCACGATCCTGTCGCGTCCCGCAGGTGCCAGCGTTTCAAGGGCTTTTGGCATTGCGGGGGCGCTGACGGGGGCGGCTTACGCCGCGTCCTCGTCCAGATCGACCTCTTTCGACACGGCAACAACTTCGCGCGCATCGTAATGGCCACACGCGCCACAAACGTGGTGCGGGCGCTTCAGCTCGCCGCAATTCGGGCAATCGGTGGGGTTACCTGCAACCAGCGCGTCATGGGCGCGGCGCATGTTGCGTTTGGATTTGGTGACTCGGTTCTGTGGAACGGCCATGTCTCAACCTCGGGTAGCGGGGACATGCCCCTGATTTTGTTCGTCTATTCGATTGTGATCCGGTTGGATCACCGCGCTTGACGGCGCTTTCGATGAGGCGCGGAACATACTGGCTTTCTGGCCCGGTGCAAGCCCAAATGTGTTCACTCTTCGGGGGTCAGTCGCACCTTCGGCATGACTGTCAGCTTTCGTCGCCGTCCCCGCCATCCGGACCACTCATCCGCGCCCTTAAGGCTGCAAGACTGGCAAAAGGTTTAAGATCAACGTCCTGCAGGGGGGCCACTCCGGCCTCGGCAAAGCTTGCAGTTTGCAATTCCACCCCCGGCGCACGCGGATATAGCGGTATCGAAAGCGTCAAAGCCTCGGTCGCAACAATCCCCGCGTCGATCGTCTCGGGCAGCGGCTCGACCGTGTCATCTTCGGGCATTTCGACCTCGTCACCGACTGGCACGACGAAATCGGCAAGATAAACACGGCGCACCGTTTCCGATATCACGGTTCTGACCGGCTGCAGGCTGACCGAACAGGGTTGCATGATCTGCGCGTCCAGATCAGCGATCAATACATAGTCATGCCGGCCTTGCGGACGAATTTCGCCCTTGAAGGTCAGCCGGTCCAGTTTACCCAGGCCGAGGTCCCGCGCCAGATCGCGGCACTGCGCAGCGTTTGCGGTGATATCGAACCGGGTTGGCTTGCGAGGCGACAGGGCCGCGACGCGAAACGGCAAGGACAGCGCCACAGCGGGCAGGGCAGACGAAGATTCCGTCATGATTGCGGCTCTCTCAAGTTGCGGTCGTCTGGTTCGGTTCCGGCAAAAGCAGCGCCGCCAGATATCGGCACCACGTTCCTTTCTTGAAACATAGCCTGTCCTTCTGTAAGCGGGGTGTAAAGGTCGGGCCTGCTATGGTCGGTCCCGCTGGCGATACGTCCGATACGGCGTGAACGCAAGCCGGGCGGGCGGCATGTCCGGGCAAGATCAGACGGTGCAGGATCAGACGACGCGGGCGATTTGGGCAAGAGGGTTTGCATGGCGAAGATTGGCATGTCGGGCGCGGGCGGTGTTGGCACCCGGGGGCTGCGGGGGATGATCCTCGGCGGGGCGATGGCGGCTCTGGTCGCCTGCTCCCCTGTATTTCAGAACCACGGCTACGTGCCCAATGAGGATGATCTGTCCCAGATCGAGGTCGGCAAGGACACCCGCGAAACGCTTGCCCCGCTGATCGGCCGCCCCACGGCGGCGACATTGCTGAATGATACCGGCTGGTATTATGTGCAAAGCCGCTGGAAACACAGTGGCGCGCGACCCCCGAAAGAGATCGACAGGCAGGTCGTTGCCGTCACCTTCACCGATGAGGGCGTGGTAGAGAATGTCGAACGCTTCGGTCTGGAAGACGGCAAGGTCGTAGCGCTGTCGCGGCGAGTGACCGACAGCAACATCAAGGGCGTCAGCTTTATCCGGCAACTTTTGGGCAACTTGGGCAATATCACCGCAGGTGACTTCCTGCAGTAAAGGGCAGATTTCCGGCGCGCGGGTTTGATCCGCGCCCGAATTCCCTGGATCAGACTTTCGGCTCAAACGTCATCGCCACACCGTTCATGCAATAGCGCAGACCCGTGGGCGCCGGGCCATCGGGAAACACATGGCCAAGATGCGCCTCGCAGCGGTTGCAATGAACCTCGGTGCGCTTCATGAAAAAGCTGCGGTCCACTGTTTCCCCCACCAATTCGGCCGACAGCGGCGCGTAAAAACTGGGCCAGCCGGTGCCGCTTTCAAACTTTGCCGCCTGATCGAACAGCGGTGCGTTGCAGCACACGCAATGATAGATGCCCGGCGTCTTGGGAAAGTCCTCATGGCTGCCCGCGCGCTCGGTGCTGTGCTTTCGCGTCACTTTATAGGCCAGATCCGAAAGCCGGTCGCGCCATTCTGCGTCTGTCTTGGTTATCTTCTGCATTGCAATCTCCTGCCGGTCGGTGTCGCTTTGCCGTCACGACTTGCGTGTAACGGGTGGCCAAGCATATCTAGTGTAGCGTTTCGATTTCGCCAAGGCATCGGGGGAAACCAATGCTGACACTTCGACAGGGCCGCTTTGCCAGCCGGATGGCCCAGACCCCGGACGACATCGATCGCGCGCAACTGCTGCGCTATTTGTGTTTTGTCGCAAACCGTGGCCTGACCGCCCCAACCGACCGGGATGCCGATCAGTTCGATGCCCGCTGCCATCATGTTCTGGTTGAGGACACCAGAACCAACACTCTCGTCTGCTGTTTCCGGCTGTTGCCTCTGACCTGTGGCGCCGACATTTCACAAAGCTATTCTGCCCAATATTACGATCTGGCCGCCCTTGCCAGCTTTGATGGCCCGATGGTCGAACTGGGGCGGTTTTGCATTCATCCCGATTGGTCCGACCCCGACATCCTGCGTATCGCCTGGGGTGCGATGACCCGTTTTGTCGATCAAACCGGGGTTCAGCTGCTGTTTGGCTGTTCCTCCTTTGACGGCGCCGATGCCGCCACGCACCATGACGCGCTGGCCTTTCTGAAAGACGCCCATCTTGCCCCCAAACGCTGGCTGCCGCGCGTCAAGGCCCCGCGCGTGTTCCGCTTTGCCCGCGTGCTGCGCCGGTTGCGCCCCGATGGCAAGCGCGCCTTGCTTGGTATGCCACCCCTGCTGCGCACCTATCTGATGATGGGGGGCTGGGTGTCCGATCATGCGGTGCTTGATGCCGAACTGAACACCCTCCATGTCTTCACCGGGCTGGAGATTCGCGCCATTCCCCCGGCGCGGGCCCGTCTGCTGCGCGCCATCGCGGGCTGACGAAAATATCCTGTGTAAATGCCGCTTTGCAGTGTTGACCTCGGGCATCGGGGCCGCTACCTGCCGCCCATCATGGCACGCGCACCGCTTTTACAGATGTCCTCGATTTCCCTGACCTTCGGGGGCAATCCGATATTCGACGAACTTGATCTTGTCGTTCAACCGGGCGACCGGGTGGCGCTGGTCGGGCGCAACGGCTCGGGTAAATCCACCCTGATGAAGGTGATGGCCGGGCTGACCGAGGCAGATCAAGGCGATTTCGTCATCCCGCCGGGAATTTCCGTAGGCTATATGGAACAAGACCCGGACTTGTCGCAATGGGAAACGCTAGGCGACTATGCGGCAAGCCAGCTTGACCCGTCCGAACACTACAAGGTGGCCATGGTCGCCGAAGGGCTGAAGTTTCAACCCGATATGCCCGTGGCTACGGCATCTGGTGGGGAACGCCGCCGTGCCGCCCTTGCCAAACTGATGGCCGAAGAACCCGACCTGATGCTGCTGGACGAACCGACCAACCACCTCGACATCCAAGCCATCGAATGGCTGGAAGGCGAATTATCTTCCACCCGCACCGCATTTGTGCTGATCAGCCACGACCGCACTTTCCTGCGCGCACTGACGAAAGCAACGCTGTGGATTGACCGCGGCCAAGTGCGTCGCCGCGAATCCGGCTTTACCGGTTTCGAAGACTGGCGCGATACCGTCTGGGCCGAAGAAGACGACGCCCGCCACAAGCTGGACCGCAAGATCAAAGCCGAAGGTAAATGGGCGGTTGAAGGCATCTCAGCGCGGCGCAAACGCAACCAGGGCCGCGTGCGCGCACTTGCCGAACTGCGTGCCGAACGCGGTGCACAGATCCGCCGCCAGGGCACCGCCGCGATGGAGATCGAGGCAGGCCCGACCAGCGGCAAGCGGGTGATCGACGCAAAAGGCCTGTTCAAATCCTTCGGCGATCAGAAAATCGTCGCAGGGTTCGATCTGCGTGTGCTGCGCCGCGACCGGGTTGCCTTTGTCGGCCCCAACGGTGTCGGCAAGACAACGCTTCTGAAGATGCTGATCGGCGATCTTGCCCCAGATGCAGGCACCGTCACGCTTGGCACCAACCTCGACGTCGCAATCTTCGATCAAACCCGCTCGGCGCTCGATCTGAACGCCTCGCTTTGGGACAACCTGACCAATGATCCCTTGATGCAGGTGTCTGGCGCGTCCGATCAGGTCATGGTGCGCGGCACCCCCCGGCACGTTGTGGGCTACCTGAAAGACTTCCTGTTTGATGAACGCCAGATGCGCGCCAAAGTCTCGTCATTGTCGGGCGGCGAAAAGGCGCGCCTTTTGCTGGCCAAACTGATGGCCAAACCGTCCAACCTGATGATCATGGACGAACCGACCAACGATCTGGACGTCGAAACCCTTGATCTTTTGCAAGATATCCTCGGTGATTATGATGGAACCGTGCTGCTTGTCAGCCACGACCGCGATTTCATCGACCGCGTGGCCACCTCGACCGTCGCACTTGACGGGGCAGGGGGCGCACAGGTCTATCCGGGTGGCTGGTCCGATTACGTGCGCCAACGCCCGACCGCCGCAGAAGAAGCTGCAGCCAGATCAGGGACTGCCCGCCCTGATGGCCGCTCCCCCACCAGGCGCGTCGAGGCATTGACCTTCACCGAACGCAAACGCCTTGACGATCTTCCCGCCATCATCGAACGGCTCGAAGCCGAGGTTTCCAAAGTCTCGGCCCTTCTGGAAACCGAAGATCTGTTCAGCAAGGAACCCGTCAAGTTTCGCAAAGCCTCCGAAGTGCTGGGCGACAAACAGGCCCAACTGGCCGCCGCCGAAGCGGAATGGCTGGCGCTCGAAGACCGCGCCTGAACCGATCCCTCATCGCGCCTGATGGCGCTTTTCGTGCCCAACCGCCAACGGCGGCCCGGATATCCTTGGCAGCCGCTTCAGGGCACTCTGATACTGATTTTGGCTGTTGTCTGGTGCAGACAATGCGCCGCGCAGGGATAGGTCTGGCTTGCAAGTCTGCTGGGCCATTTCCCGCCAGCGATGCGCGCCCGGCCTTTTTGCGCGCAGCACCGCCGAAACTTCGGGCCGGTCCGCGCGGGTTTTCGCCCCGGCCGGTAACAGATCTTCACCGTCCCGTGTGGCGATCTTGCGGTGCCGCCGGTTTCCCCCAACCTTTCTGACACGACGACACGCGTCCGTATCCCACGGAAACTGTTGCTGGGCCAAGTGCAGCCCCAAACCAACGGGAGAATGACACCATGATAAAATACGCAACACTGACTGCCGCGACACTGCTTTGTGCACCCGCTTTTGCGGGCGGCCTGGGATCCGTTGCACCCGAACCCGTGGTCGAGGCCTACCAGGCCCCCGTGCAGGCGAACCCCGGTGGGGATTGGGCGGGCGGCTATGTCGGGGCCCAGCTTGGTTATGGCGACGCCGACAGCAACGGCGCCGGTCTTGATGGCAATGGGGCGATCGGCGGCGTCCATGCAGGCTACCGGTTTGATTATGGTGGCTTCATAGCGGGCGCAGAGCTGTCCTATGACACCGCCAACATCGATCTGGGCGGCGCTGGTGACACGCTGGATGATGTGACCCGGCTCAAGCTGATCGGCGGGGCGGATCTTGGCCGAACCCTGATCTACGGCTCGGTTGGCGCCGCCTATGCCTCAGCCACCGTCGGCGGAACATCACTCAGTGACAACGGCTATTTTCTTGGCGTCGGTGCAGATTATGCCTTGACCGATCAATGGTCGCTTGGCGCCGAATATCTGGTCCACAAGTTCGACAACTTTGATGCCTCGGGTGTCGATTTCGACGTACAAACGTTGCAGGCAAAGGTTTCCTTCAAATTCTAACCGGCCTTCCCACGATCGGATTTGCTTGAAACCCTGAAAGGGGCAGCCCCCCGCTGCCCCTTTTTTTGTGTCCTTGGCAGACGAGTCGATGTCTGCCTATTGCATCAGCTCTGACACCACCTCGGCAATCATCGCCACGTCGTCTTGCGTGCAATCAAACTGCCCGACCTGCACCCGGATCACATAGCGCCCCATAGCCCGCGTCTGGGTCAGGTAAATCCGCCCTTCGTCATTGATCCGTGCCAGCAGGGCCTCGGTGGCCTGATCGCCTGCATCCAATGCAAAGGTGTACAACGACAGGGCAGGCGGCGTGACAATCGACACCCCGGGCAGGGCGGCCAGCGCCTTTGCCGATGCTTGTGCCCAAGACACATGATTGCGGATGCGGCTGCGCAGGCCCTCCAGCCCATAGGCGCGCAGCACAAACCACAGCTTCAAGGCCCGGAACCGCCGCCCCAGCGGCACTGTCCATTCGTTGAAGTTGACGATTTCTTCGCGCCCTGCCGTTTCCAGATAGGTCGGCCGCAACCCCAGGGTCCGCACCTGCGCCGCCGGGTCGGCCAGAAACTGCACCGAGCAGTCAAACTGCGCGCCCAGCCACTTGCTCGGGTTCAGCACGATGCTGTCGGCCGCCTCGACCCCCGCCCACAAATCACGAAACTCCGGGCAGATCATCGCAGATCCCGCCCATGCCGCATCCACATGCACCGGCAGATCAGCGGCCTTGGCTACTGCAATACACTCGGCAATCCGGTCAAACGCGCCAATCGACGTGCCGCCCACACACAAGATCACCCCGACCGGCATCATCCCCGCCGCCCGGTCCGCCGCAATCGCCGCCGCCAATGCCTCGGGACGTATCGAATGGCCGGCGTCTGTCGGCACCTTCACCAGATTATCCTGCCCGATGCCGGCTATCCGCACCGCCTTGTCCACCGAGGAATGCGTCTCGGCGGACGCGTAGATCCGAAGTCTCGGCAGCCCCGACAACCCCTCCGTCAAGCCTGCCCACTTCACCGCCGCCTCGCGCATGGTCAGCACGGCAGACAGGGTGGCGGTGGTCGCTGTGTCGTGAATGGTCCCGGTAAAACCTTCGGGCAATCCCACCGCCTGGCGCAACCAGTGCATCATCACCTGTTCGATCTCGGTCGCGGCGGGCGAGGTCTGCCAGATCAGCGCATTGCACGCCATCGCATTGACCAGTTGTTCGGCCAGCATTGAGGCCGGGGCGGCATTGGCCGGGAAATAGGCAAAGAACCGCGGATGCTGCCAATGCGTCATGCCCGGGGGCACGATCCGTTCAAAATCCGCAAAGATGGCGTCCATCGGCTCGGCACGTTCCGGAGCGGTAAGCGGCAGTTGCGCCGATATCGCCCCCGGCACCAGGGGCGCGCGCACCGGCCGGCCCCGCAAGCCTGCATGATAACCATGCGTCCAGTCCGCCGCGCGCTTTGACCAAACTCTCAGATCATCGTGATCCATCGCGCACGCCCCCTCGATGCTGCCCTCAACCTGACCCAACCCGGCGAAGATACCCATCCCCGGCTTCATCTGTTCAAAAATATCCCGGGGGAGGCGGGCCTTGGGCCTGCCGGGGGCAGCGCCCCACTCATTCAAACTTAACCCAGCAGATCCTGCACCTTCCTGGGCAATTTTGATCTAATAATTTGGTAAGACATCGTCAACCGCTCCCGAACCTCATCATCACTTACCACGCCCCAAGGCAGGCGCACCCAGCTTGCATGAAAATAGGGTGCCCGTGCCGCGCGACCCATGTCAATCAACAGCCGAGCCGTATCCACATCGGCGCATTTCACCGACACCCCGTCCTCCAAAACCCCCACCACCGCGAACATTTTGCCGCCGATTTTCCAGGCGTCATGCCCGCCACCCCACGGGTCCGATACGGTCGCACCCGCAAGCGTGGCGCAATGGGCATTTACAAATGCGCGGGTCATCCGGGCAGTGTGACGGCTAAGATGGTTTCGGGCAACGGGTCTTGCAGGCTATTTCCCAGCAAATAGCGTGGGCCCAGACCAAAGCCCCGCGCGCGGTCGCCCGGGTTCCATAAGGCGCAGGTGTCCAGCGACAGACACCCGCAGCCTATGCAGCCATCCAGCTTTTCGCCCAGCAGTGTAAGCGCTGCAATCCGCACGGCAATCTGCGCCCGGAACCCCGCCCCAATCGCCGCCCAATCCGCCCGGTTTGGCGCGCGCCCTTGCGGCAAACCCGCCAATGCCGCCCCCGCCACCGCCAGCGGAAATCCCAATGATTGCGCAATCATCACAAAACTCAACCGCCGGATATCAGATCTGTCATAGCGTCGATGCCCACCCGAATTGCGCAACGGGGCGATCAACCCCAACGTCTCATAATGCCGGATCGCGGGCACTGATAACCCGGTGCGTGCCGCCAGATCCCCAATCGACAATCCGCCTTGCGCCATCAAATACCTCTTGATCTAAAGTGCACTGTAGATTTTATACCCAATGCCGCATCAAGAGCAAGGAGACATCACGATGTCGGTAAAATTGGAACATGTGAACGTATCGGTATCCGATCCGGCCGCCACCGCGGCGATGTACGGTCGGCTGTTTGGCTGGGCGGTCCGCTGGCAAGGCGCGTCCATCCACGGCGGCCACACGGTCCATGTCGGAAGCTCGGATCAATACATCGCGCTTTATCGCGGCCCCGGCGTACAGGCCAAGCACGTTGCCAGCTATGATGCCTGCGGCGGCCTGAACCATATCGCCGTGCTGGTCGATGATCTGGCGGCGCTCGAAATCCGGGTCAAAGCCGAAGGGTTAGAAGCGCATTCCCATTACGACTATGAACCGGGCAAACGCTTTTACTTCAACGACACTGATGGCATTGAATACGAGGCGGTCAGCTACGCCTGACCGCAAAACCCTTGCCAATGGGCTGGCCATCATGCTATCCCTTTCGGCATGAACAAGACGGGCATCGCACTCATCTGCTGCATTACCTGCTGACGTATCGTCGCGCGGGCCCATCTTCCATTTCCCAAAGAAAGACGAAGTTGTTAGACCCGCGCGGGACCTGCATGCCGCTAAATTTGGGTTAGACACATGACCACGATCAAACTGCATAATACCAAAACCCGCTCGAAAGAGGTCTTCGAACCCATCGACGAAAAAAACGTGCGCATGTATGTCTGCGGCCCCACCGTCTACGACCGCGCCCATTTGGGTAACGCCCGCCCCGTGGTGGTGTTCGACGTGCTCTACCGTCTGCTGCGCCACACCTACGGCGCGGATCACGTCACCTATGTGCGCAATTTCACCGACGTTGATGACAAGATCAACGCCGAGGCGCTGCGCCGCCAAAAAGCCGGTTCCCCCGGCACGCTGGAAGACCTGATCGCCGAGCGGACCGAGGAAACCATCGCCTGGTATCACGCCGACATGGATGCTTTGGGTGCCTTGCGCCCCAGCCTGAAGGGCGAAGTCACCGACCGCGCCGCCCCCCGCGCCACGCAATACATCGCGCCGATGGTGGCCATGATCGAAACCCTTATCGCAAACGGCCACGCTTATGCCAAAGAAGGCCATGCCCTTTTCCGCGTGCGGTCCTACAAAGACTACGGCAAACTGTCGGGCCGCAGCATCGACGACATGATCGCAGGCGCGCGGGTCGAAGTGGCCCCGTTCAAAGAAGACCCGATGGATTTCGTGCTGTGGAAACCATCCGACGCCGACCAACCCGGCTGGGATAGCCCATGGGGCAGGGGCCGCCCCGGCTGGCACATCGAATGCTCCGCCATGGCGGATGAATTGCTGGGCGACCATTTCGACATCCACGGCGGCGGCTTAGACCTGCAATTCCCCCACCACGAAAACGAGTTAGCCCAATCCACCTGCGCCCACCCCCACGGCGGCTTCGCCAACGTCTGGATGCATAACGAGATGCTGCAGGTCGAGGGCAAGAAGATGTCCAAAAGCTTGGGGAACTTCTTCACGGTAAGGGATTTGCTGGATCACGGAGTGCCGGGCGAAGTGATACGGTTTGTTTTGTTGAGTACCCATTACGGCAAGCCGATGGATTGGACGAAGGAGAAAGCGGAGCAGGCGGAGCAAACTCTTTTGAAGTGGTATAGGCAGGCCGCACTTTCGACAAAAGGTGAAGCACATCGCGGCGTCCTCGATGCACTTGCCGACGATTTGAATACGCACGAAGCGCTGGTTGAGTGCCACCATCTTTCCAATGCCGGGGACTTTTCTGCGTTGCGGGGAAGTATGCGTCTGTTAGGTCTGCACTGCACCAACATGCCGGAATGGGCAAAAGTTCCGGGTTTTACAGACGCCGAGGTTGGTTTGATACGCGACCTCCTACAAACTCGCGACAATGCCAAACGAGACAAAGATTTTGGCCGCGCAGATAAAATTCGGGACGGCCTGAGATCAGCTGGTGTTTTGGTTCGTGATACCAGTGGCGAGCCGGAATTTGAAAAGGCTCCGAATTTCAATGTTAACGCATTAGACGAAGTATGGGGTGGCAAATGACCCGCGAACCCCTCTCCCTGTTCGACACCACCCTGCGCGATGGCCAGCAAACCCAAGGCGTGCAGTTCTCCACCGCCGAAAAACGCCAGATCGCCGAGGCCCTCGACGCCCTTGGTGTCGATTACATCGAGGGTGGCTGGCCGGGGGCCAACCCGACCGATTCCGAATTCTTCGCCAACCCGCCCAAAACCCGCGCCACGATGACGGCGTTTGGGATGACCAAGCGGGTGGGGCGGTCGGCGGATAACGACGATGTTCTGGCCGCCGTTTTAGACGCCCAAACCCCCGCCGTCTGCCTTGTCGGCAAAACCCACGACTTCCACGTCAAAACCGCGCTGAACGTCACGCTGGACGAAAACCGCGATGCCATCGCCGCCTCCATCGCGCATCTCAAATCCAAACACCGCGAGCCGTTGTTTGACGCCGAACATTTCTTCGACGGCTACTGCGCAAACCCCGAATACGCTCTATCCTGCTTGCACGCCGCCTACAGCGCCGGTGCCAGATGGATCGTGCTCTGCGACACCAACGGTGGCACGCTCCCATCAGAAATCCACCGCATCACCACCGCCGTCATCGCCTCCGGCATCCCCGGCAGCCACATCGGCATCCACTGCCACGACGATACCGGCAATGCTGTCGCCAATTCCCTGGCCGCAGTAGACGCCGGCGCGCGCCAGATCCAAGGCACCCTGAACGGGTTAGGCGAGCGGTGCGGCAATGCCAACCTGATCACCTTGATCCCCACTCTGCTGCTGAAATCGCCCTACAAGGATAAATTCGCAACAAACGTTACAGAAACGGCCCTGTCCCAAATCACCCGCACCAGCCGGATGCTGGACGATATCCTGAACCGCGTGCCGCACCGCGCGGCACCATACGTGGGCGCATCGGCCTTTGCCCACAAAGCCGGGCTACATGCCAGCGCCATCCTCAAAGACCCTACCACCTACGAACACGTCCCCCCCGCATCGATCGGTAACGCGCGCATCATCCCGATGTCCAACCAGGCCGGCCAATCCAACCTGCGCGCGCGCCTTGCCGCCGCCGGGCTGGACGTCACCGCCACTGACCCACGTCTCGCAAACATCCTGACCCTGATCAAAGACCGCGAAGATCAGGGCTACGCTTACGACAGCGCCCAAGCCTCCTTCGAACTGCTCGCCCGCACCGAACTTGGCCTGCTGCCAAATTTTTTCGAGGTCAAACGCTACCGCGTTACGGTGGAGCGTCGCAAAAACAAATACAACCGCATGGTCAGCCTGTCCGAAGCGGTCGTCGTCGTCAAAATCGGTGACAAGAAAATGCTCTCTGTCTCCGAATCCATGGACGAAGAAGGCACTGACCGCGGCCCCGTCAACGCACTTGCCAAAGCCTTGGCCAAAGACCTCGGGCCATGGCAGGCGGTGATTGACGACATGAAATTGGTCGATTTCAAGGTCCGCATCACCATGGGCGGCACCGAAGCGGTTACGCGTGTGATTATCGATTCAGAAGACAGCATGGGCCGCCGCTGGTCCACCGTCGGCGTCTCCGCCAACATAGTTGATGCCAGTTTTGAGGCACTGCTGGATGCCATCACCTGGAAGCTCATCCGCGATGTCGGCGCTCCGGCTTAAGTATGCAGTCAAAATTCATAAATCCACTGCCGCTTGTTGCCGACATGCAGGTTGCCAAAGATTTTTACCGCGATGTCGTCGGCCTTTCGGTTGCGCAAGACCATGGCGATTTCGTGCGGTTTTCGTCTGGTTTTGCGTTGCATGATGGGGCGAGCTTATTGAAACAAGCCGCTTTGCCAGCATCCGATGTAACACCGTTTGGCCGCAACAATCTGGTTTTGTATTTCGAAACGGAAGACTTGGATGCGGCATTTGACTGGATCGCACCGCGTGCCGAAATATTACATCCCATTGTGCAACAAGGTTGGGGAGGGCGGGTGTTCCGCTTTCGCGATCCTGACGGCCATATCATTGAAATGGGCACCCCGTGAAAATCAATGCCTGTGCCGCCCTTGTTGAGCGCGGCGATCCCGATCGGTTTGCCGCGACCATGGCCGCCCCACCAAAGGCACGCGAAACGCTGTTCCCGCTTTACGCCTTCAACCTCGAAGTCGCCCGCGCGCCGTGGGTCACGACCGAGCCGCTGATCGCAGAAATGCGCTTGCAATGGTGGCGCGATGTGGTGGCTGCCCCTGCCTCAGGTGCCGCTTTGGCGCATGAAGTCGCAGGCCCGCTGCACCATGTCATCCACACAAAAAACCTGTCCATCCAAACCTTCGATAAACTGATCGCCGCCCGCCGCTGGGACATCGGTCATAACCCGTTCAGCACCACAACCGACCTGTCAGACTACCTCGAAGACACGGGGGCCGCCCTGATGTGGCTGGCCGCAAAATCTCTTGATGCCCCCGACGCCGCCGAAAAAACCGCGCGCGACGCAGGCTGGGCCGCCGCCCTTGCCACCTACCTGCGCGCCGTACCGGACCTGACCCATCGGGGCAGGGTGCCATTGCCCGATGCCAGCAATGATGCCATTGGCGCATTGGCGCATATGGGCCTCGCCCGGCTGGCCTCCGCCCATAAGTCCCGCACCAGCATTCCGCGCCATGCCGCCCCGGCCCTTTACCCCGCATGGCAGACCCGTGCGTTGCTAACTCTTGCGGCCATTGACCCCGCGTGCGTCTTGCAAGGCCACCTGCATCAATCCGAATTCGCAAAGCGGGGCGGTCTGGCGTGGTGCGGGCTGACGGGGCGGTGGTAGCCCAGCAAGGACAGAAGGCCGCGCCCGACTACTTGATGGCGCAACAACGCCAGTTCTGGGCCCTCTACACCTTAACCTCTCTTGCAGAAGTTCTGCTGGCAACACCCCAGACCCGCACTCCCGGCGGCCTGAAGGGGGACAGCGGCCCCAGTTGGGCTGCGTAAGCCCCCTGAACGGGCGCGCCCCGGCGGCACATAAACGTCTTGAGCCCGGGCGGAAGTGTAAACGAAGTTGGCTAGAATCCATCTCGATCATCTGAGGCTTGTCCAATTTCCTGGCATCCAGGTGGGTCTCACCCAACAAAGCACGCCACCCCCTCCTTTTGTTGGACGGGAGGGGGAGAGGGGATTACGCCCTCCGACACTTGCTGCGCTTGGGCACGCCAACCAAGCCAAATGGGTTTGCGTCACAAAATCATATCGCGTGAGTTGAAAAATATCATCCAGTCTGAACAATGCGCAAGCCCGTGAAAAGATGTTCACACCATTGCCATCGCTGCTCAATAAATGTCTCAAGAGCGGGTTTTTTGTGGTGGTCGGGCTTAGACGCCTGTTCCAGAACAAGGACTTTGAAGTTCTGAAATTCAATTCAACATTTCATTTCGGCCACTAAGGCTTTTCCACTTTTGCGCTGTCGCAACGTGAAATCCAGTGTGCAACGTCAGCTGTCAACGCCTGGTTTCTTTGAGCATTGGACGGCCTAGATTTTCGCCCGAGGATCGCGCTTCGTCAGCCCAAATCGAAACGATTAGCTCTGAAAATATTCCAAATACTCTGGAGAGGAACTTTGCCTGTACGGCATCGGTTCGGCTTTGGCTTTGGCTTTGGCTTTCGAAGATACTGCCAAAACTCGTCCTCAAAGCATATCTCCACGACGCGGTGCACTCGGACCCTCGTGGCATTGCTTATGCGATGACAGAAAAGCGCAGGCAGAGCGCAACCTTGGTCTTACTTTTGCACAGTTGCCCGACTTCGTTGGCACGTGAAAAAGTCAAAATTCAGTAAATGAAAATATTAAAATATCACAATATCAAGTACCTAAACGCTGTAACACACGTGTTACTCGGCTGGTTTCGTTTCCCGAACCCGCATCGCCAACCAGATCAACGCCCCCCCCGCCAGCGCCAGAAACGGCAGCATGGCAAGATTGACGGCATGCCAGCCTTCCTGAACCGTGCCGCCCGAACAGTTCATCAACCCGCCCGATGATATCGACGCAAGCGTGACCCCGCCGAACACGATCAGATCGTTCATTCCTTGCATCCGGCCCCGTTCTTCGATCGTGTGCGCGCCCGCCAGCATCGTGGTGGCGCCGATGAACCCAAAGTTCCAGCCAACGCCCAGCAACATCAATGCGCCAAAGAAATGCGGCAAGGTTACCCCGGAAAACGCAACTATTCCGGCCCCGGCAAGAATAGCCAGACCAATTGCCATGACCCGCTCTGCCCCGATCCGCGTGATGATATGCCCGGTGACAAAAGACGGCGCATACATCGCCAGAACATGCGCCGTGACCACGTCGGCCGCGTTGCCTTTTGCAAACCCGCAGCCCACCACCGCCAGCGGCGACGAGGTCATGACAAGGTTCATCAAGGCGTAGGACACCGTCCCCACGATCACGGCCACCAGTATTTGCGGCGATCTGATCAGGTCCATCCGCGACCGCCCCTTCAGCGCGCCCGCAGCGACCGGTTCCGGTTTTGGGATGTCCAGTAGAAGAAACAGGAATATCCCGACCACGTTCAGCGCGACCACGGCCAGATATGTGCCAAGGAAAGGTATCACCATGCCCTCGACCGTGACTTTCACCAATTGCGGCCCGACGACAGCTGACAGCAATCCCCCCGCCATGACATAGGAAATTGCCTTCGGTCGAAAGGCATCCGAGGCGGTATCGGTCACGGCAAACCGGTAGAACCCCTGCGCCGACATATAGACGCCGGTGAAAAATGCGCCGATCAGAAAGGCGGTAAAAGACTGGTTGATCAATCCCCAGGCCCCGATAGAGGCCCCGATCATCCCCCCCAAGGCGCCCACTGCAAACCCGGCGCGACGCCCGCGTTTCTGCATCAGTGCCGACAACGGCGTCGCCGTCAGCATTGAGCCTATCACCATGAAAGATATCGGCAAGGTCGCCCAGCAGGGATTGCTGGCCAGCGTTTGCCCTGCCAGCCCCGCAATCGTGAAGACCATCGGCAATTGCGCGCCAAGAATGGCCTGTGCTGCAACCAGCACCCAGACGTTACGGCGGGTTCTGGCATCATCGGCGGATTGGGTGGTGTCATCATTCATGCCAAAGGGGTAAGACAGCCGACACCGGCCTTCAAGGGCAAAACACACTGACAGGCTGGCACTGCGGATGACTTGATTGTAAGTATTGCGTTCCCAACCGAAAGAACAAGATGCCCGGACGGCTGATCATGACCGATGCCTGCGTGGCCGAGGGGGCCGCCTGGCTCGCGCAGACTGAGCCGCGTTTTGCCTGGGCTTTGGCGCAAACCGGGCCGCTACCTCTGCGGCGCAGAGAGGGCGGGTTCGCCGCCCTCTATGATGCCATCGTCAGCCAACAGGTGTCGGTGGCATCAGCCGCGGCAATCTGGGGCAGGCTGGATCTGGCTGGATTGACAAGCGCTGCCGCCGTTGCCGATGCCTCGGATGACGCGCTGCGCAGCTGCGGCCTTTCGCGCCAGAAAATCCGCTACGGTCGCGCCTTGGCCGAGGCCGCGATCGCATTTGATCGGCTGCCAACACTTCCTGATGAAGAGGTGATCGCAACACTGGTGGCCGTCCCGGGGATCGGTCGCTGGACCGCCGAGATTTATGCCATGTTTTCGCTGGGTCGGGCTGATGTTTTCGCGCCGGGGGACCTTGCGCTACAGGAGGCAGCAAAAATTTTGTTCGCCCTTGATGAGCGACCGACCGAGCGGCAATTGCGGTGCTTGGCCGAGGCGTGGTCACCCTGGCGCGCGGTTGCGGCGCGTCTGCTTTGGGCCTATTACCGAGTGGCAAAATCGCGCGAGGGTATCAAATGACTGACAGTTTGAAATACGGGCGGCGCGCTGCAAAATCCGGGAAGGCCCGGTCGATTGTTGTTTTTGTGCATGGCTATGGTGCCGACGGGGCGGATCTTCTGGGATTGGCCGATGTGTTGGCTCCGCACCTGACCGATACCATGTTTTACGCACCCGATGCCCCGCAGGCCTGCGCGGGTAACCCGTTCGGGCGGCAATGGTTTCCCATACCGTGGTTGGACGGGTCGTCGGACGCTGCAGCGCGCGAAGGATTGATCGCGGCGGCGCAAACCCTGGATGGCTTTCTTGATGCTTGCCTCGCCGAGGCGGGATTGACCGATGCCGCCCTTGCTTTGGTCGGCTTTTCGCAAGGCGCGATGATGGGCCTGCACGTAGCGCCGCGCCGGGCAAATCGCGTCGCAGCCGTTGTCGGCATATCAGGGCGCCTGCTGGAGCCCGACGCCTTGGCAACAGAGGCCTGCGTGAAGCCGCCAATCTTGTTGATCCACGGCGATCAGGATCCGGTCGTGCCATTTGACAGCATGGCAGCAGCGGGCGACGTGCTGTCGGCAAACGGGTTTGAAGTTTACGGCCATGTCATGACCGGCACCGGGCACGGCATTGCCAATGATGGGTTAAGCGCTGCGTTGGGATTTCTGAAAGACAAGTTGCCAGGTCAGACGGATCCGGCGTTCTAAATACTGCCACCTCTGGCAAGATAGGCCGCACATCCTGTCAGGGCGGCGAAATCATCTTCAACCACCCAGACCGAGAAATCCTTGACCAGCAAATCCACCCGCCGGTTTTCACGGAACGATTTTTCCAAGCCGTATGTCGCAAAGTGTGGCGTCATCGCCCGTGCCATTCCACCGATCAGGTAGATGCCGTCATAAGGCAGGTGGATCAGCGCCAGATCCCCTAACAACTGCCCCAGAATGCGAACATAAACCGCTGCCGCATGACCGGCAATCGGGTCCCCCGCCGAAAGGGCCGCCAATACTTCTGCCGAGGTCAGATCTGCGGGCCTGCCCGCCTCTGCCGCCGCAAATGCGAATAGGTTTTCCAGGCCACGGCCAGCCAGCAATTCTTCCACCCCGGCGTGGGCCACTTCGCCCGCAGCCGCAAGCCGTGCCTCGATGAACCGCACAAGGCGCAGATCTTCGTCACCTCGCACAGGCATATTGACATGGCCACATTCCGATGGCGGCACGATGCGACCCAGGGCGGTGTTGTGAACAGGTGCCGCATTCACCCCGGTTCCCAGACCCACAACCAGCATCGAGCCGCCGGTTTTGGCTGGGCCGGCGATAACACTGCGCAAGAACTGCGGGGCAAGACTGCCAAGCGCCTGACCTTGCGCTTGAAGATCGTTCAAAATGGCCACTTTTGACGCGCCGGTGGCCTTGATTACCCGGCCCGCGTCAATAATCCACGGGTTGCCATTTTCATCGAAAAGATTGGTCATCACCACCGCACCGTCCTGAACAGGACCGGCACCGGCAACACAGGCCCTTGCAAGATTGGAAAGACCTTCTTGCTGCCTGTAGCGGGCAAGCACGGCGTCAATGCCGGTGAAGTCCTGATTGCGGAACTTGGCAATGCTGGCCTGCCGGATGGTCGCACCATCAGCCAGGGCGACGCGCGTGTTGGTGCCACCGATATCGGCAACAAGGGCAAGGGCGTCGGACATTGCGATCTCCGTCAGCGCGCGAAGGCGCGTTTCAAGGCGTGATAGGATGCTTTCGGGGTTCTTTTCAAGGTTTCAAAATCCACATGAATCAGACCAAAGCGTTTTTCGTAGCCTTCTGACCATTCGTAATTGTCCAGAAGCGACCAGTAGAAAAAGCCTTTGACGTTGGCCCCATCCTGGATAGCCCGGCGCGTCGCGTCGAGATGCGCGAACAGATAGTCTTCGCGGACCGCGTCCTGAACCGCGCCGTTAAGAAGACTGTCGGCATTGGCCATGCCGTTCTCGGTGACATAGATCGGGGTCTGCCCGACATAATCACGCGCCATACGGGTTAGAAAGCCATGCAGGCCCTCGGGATAAATCTCCCATCCCATCTGGGTTTTGGGCAAGGGGCCGGGGGCATCGCGCAGGCTTGGCCAGGCAGTTCCGGGCGCATCGGCAACCAGATGGCGGGTATAATAATTGACCCCCAGCCAATCCAGCGGTTGCCGGATCAGGGCCATATCTGCCTGCCAGTTCGATGGCATATGCGGGGCGAGGCCTTCCATCACCACGTCGGGATAGGTGCCGCGCGTGATCCCTTCGATGAACCAGCGATTGAAGATGCCGTCCCAGGTTTCGGCGGCCCGCTTATCCGCCGCGGCATCAGTGGCCGGGGCGGCATGATCGAAATTCAGCACGATGCCAAGATCGGGTTGCCCGAAACTGCGCAGACGTTCCACTGCAGCCCCATGCGCCAACAGAACGTGGTGCATAGCACGGGCGGCTGCGCGGATATCGCGCTGACCGGGGGCATGTATGCCCATGAAATGCGACAACCATGCCACGCACCACGGCTCGTTAATGGTGGCGGTGGTGGCCACCCGGTCCCCAATTTTGCGCGAGATGACTTCGGCGAAGTCTGCGAACCGTTCCGCGACATCTCGGTTGGTCCAACCGCCCAGATCGGCGAGGGTTGACGGCATTTCCCAATGGTACAAAGTCTGGAACGGTTTCAGGCCGCGCTCCAGCATGCCATCAACCAAACGGTCGTAATAGGCCAGCCCTTCAGGATTGACAGTGCGACCATCGGGCATGACCCGCGCCCAGGACGTCGAAAACCGGTAGGCGTCGAAATTGCCATCGCGCAAAAGATCCAGATCTTCGGGCCAGCGGTGGTAATGATCGCAGGCCAGATGTCCGTCTTCGGCCCGCACCACATTGCCGGGTGTTGCGGCAAAAGTATCCCAGTGGGTGGATCCCGCACCTCCAAAGCCATGGCCCTCTATCTGATAGGCCGCTGTCGCAGCCCCCAACAAAAAACCTTCAGGGAAATCATTGCGTGTCAGTTTCATTGGGCAGGTCCGCCTTGTGGAGCTAAAGTTTGGGGGCAGGTCCCGTGGATTGACCGATGATCAATTCCGCCTCCAGCAATCTCGATTGCGGGGCCATTTGGGGACGTGCGATCAGATCAAGCAACATCTCGGCGGTTTGCCGACCAGCCTCGCGGACCGATGACCGTGTTGCCGTAAATATTGGCACATCGTCGCCGTTGCGCAGATAGCTCAGCTCATCATCATGAATGATGATCGACACGTCACGCCCGAGTTTCAATCCACGCTCTTCCACCGCGCGCCGCACACCCAAAGCAGAGATCATTGACGACACTAGAAATGCGGTTGGTGGATTTGCGGATTTCAGCATCGCCACAGCGGCCCGGTGACCGCGCCCTTCGGTCATTTCATCCGAAAACATCAAACCCGCATCGGGGACCAGGCCGCGCGCGGTCAGGGCATCAACAAATCCGGTCCGGCGACGGATGGCAAAATCCATATATTCCAGACCATTGATCAATGCGATGCGGCTGTGGCCCAAATCCAGCAGGAATTCCGTTGCCCGCTGAAAGGCCCGCCGGTTGTTTACATCCAGCCAAGAATAGGGGGATTGGTGACCCGTTGCACGGCCATGCACCACGAAAGGCAGGCCAAGCTCAATCAGCAAAGCGATGCGTGGGTCGTCAAGGCGCGGCGCATGAACGATCACGCCGTCCACCGTACCGCGTGATTGCAAGTCGCGGTAAGCTTGGGTTTCTTGATCATCCGGCACGACCGACAACACCATGTCATAGCCATTGCGGGAATAGGTCTCTCCGGCGCCCGCGATGAAATCTGCAAAAACCGGGTTCACGATTTCATGCTTGGTTGCGATCGGGATGACATGGGCAACCGCCATCGCCCGCCCGGTCGCCAGACGGATAGCCCGTGTATTGGGCAAGTAACTGTGCCGCTTGGCCGCCGCCACTACCCGCTCACGGGTGACTTCATTCACTTCGGGGTAGCCATTCAGCGCCCGGCTGACTGTTGTTGGCGATAGTCCCAGACTTATCGCCAGCTCTTTCAGGTTCATCGGCGTAATTCTTCCAAAACGGTTTCAAATTGGTCGTCGTTTGGCGTCTGATCGTGGCGAGGTTAGCCATCCTCATGCCTCAGGTCAAAGGGAATGACGCATTACTATAACGATTTCGGACTAAAGGACACTGCCAATCCAGTTGATTCCGGTGGCAAAGTGCCAGTAATGATTGACTTGCCCTGGCCAATCAGCAAATGTCTGCCATCCAAAGCGGTTTGGAATTGATTCTGAAATGGCTTGGCAAACACCCCGTC
>JANNSG010000030.1:0-18323 GCA_031402355.1 Pseudorhodobacter sp.
GGTTGCCCGGTTGATCCGGTCAAAAGGCGTTGGTGTTTATTTCATCACCCAAAACCCCGCTGATGTGCCGGAAAACATTCTGGGCCAGCTTGGCAACCGGGTGCAGCATGCGTTGCGGGCCTTTACCGCCAAAGATCAAAAGGACCTGCGCATGGCATCGGAAACCTACCGCGCCAATCCGCGATTTGCGACCGATGATGCCATTCGGGATGTCGGCACCGGCGAGGCGGTGACGTCATTTCTGGAACTCAAGGGCATTCCCGGTATCGTTGAGCGGACCCTTGTGCGCCCGCCATCTTCACAACTTGGACCGATTGAACTTGTGCAACGTGAAAGCCTGATGTCGGTATCGCCTCTGCAGGGCAAATATGACGACATTGTTGATCGCGACAGTGCCTATGAACGTTTGCGGGCAAAGTCGGATGCTGCTGCACGCGATGCGGCCGAACAAGACCGGATGGCCGCCGAACCAAAGGCCGGGGATTTGCATCTGGATCTGGACGAATTCAATTCGGGCCGTCGTTATGACGGCGGACGCCAAGACGCACCCAAACCGGCGCCAAAATCGCGCGGCGATTCGATTGGCACTACTTTTGCAAAAAGCTTCGCGCGGCAACTGGGCACCAAATCGGGGCAGGCGATCATTCGCGGGGTGCTGGGGTCGTTGTTTGGTTCACGCCGCTAGGGCCGCGATTTGTCTGAAACATCGCAGGTCAACATTGCTCTGTTGGCTTGACACCAACCCCCGGCTCGCACATAAGCGCGGCTCTTGTCGGGATGCGAATCCAGGCTTGTAATAGTCAATGTCGCCCGATGGGGCGCGCTGTCCGAGGCGGGGAAACCCGGAACACCTGTCAGTCAGGGGCCACAGGATGCGGAGAATGAAAAGGAAAGACCATGTTCGCGGTCCTGAAAACAGGCGGCAAGCAGTACAAAGTACAGGCGGGTGATATCCTGCGTCTGGAAAAACTGGCTTGCGTTGCTGGCGATAAGATCCAGTTCAATGATATTCTGATGGTGGGTGGTGACACGCTGACCATTGGCGCGCCGTTTGTGGCGGGTGCGGCCGTGCAGGCCGAAGTGATCGAACAGATCAAGGGTGAAAAGGTCATCCACTTCGTCAAGCGGCGCCGTAAGCACAGCTCGCAGCGCACCAAAGGCCACCGCCAGCATCTGACGCTGGTGCGTGTAACCGAAGTGCTGGCCAAAGGCGCAGACAAAACCGGCGTGGCCGTTGCAACCGGTACAGCCGATGCCCGCCGAGCAGCACATAATTCCGATGCGGCACCTGTTGCCGTTGAAGCCCCTGCAAAACCAAAGCGCGCTGCCAAAGCCGCTCAAGCGTCGGAGTAATCCCCCATGGCACACAAAAAAGCAGGCGGCTCATCCCGCAACGGCCGCGATAGCGCCGGTCGTCGTCTTGGTGTGAAATTGTACGGTGGCCAGGCGGCCATTCCGGGCAACATCATCGTGCGCCAGCGTGGCACCACCTGGTTCCCGGGCAGTGGCGTAGGCATGGGCACCGATCATACCATTTTCGCGGTTGTTGAGGGGCATGTGACCTTCAAGAAAGGCATGAAGGGACGCACGTTTATTTCCGTCCTGCCAGCCTTGAAAGCCGCCGAATAAGCCGAACCGTTACATCGCAGGTGTAATCAAGGGATCGGCCGAAAGGCCGGTCCTTTCGGTTTTAGGGACGGCAGACTGCCAATTGAAATCAATACCCAGCATCGCCACCTCTATGACGCAGGGTTACCAAAGAAATGCCGCGACGCTGTGCCAAGCGCAGCTGACAGGAATGAAGTGAGATTGCGATGACGTTGCATGTGCCTGCCGAGATCCTTGACGGCCAGATTGCTGCCGGTCGTTTGGTACTGCGTCCCGCACGTTTGTCGGACATGGGTTTGTTTGCGCTTTACGCGGGCGACGAACGTGTCGCGCGCGGAACGCAATCCATTCCGCACCCCCTGCCGCCGGGAGCAGCCGAGGCGTTTGTGAAACGGGCCATGGTGCACGGGGTCGATGAAGATATCTGGGTGATGGATGGCACCGCGTCCGGGCTTGCCGAGGTGATGGGTGTGATTTCGCTGAAGCGGATGGACAGGGGGCAATCTGAGGTGGGCTATTGGGTGGCCCCAATGTTCTGGCATCTTGGCTTCGCATCCGAAGCGGTGCGCGGTTTGGTAGCAGCCAACCCACAAAAGAACCGCACCATGTTTGCCGAAGTGTTTCAGGACAATCCGCGGTCGGGCCAGGTGTTGACCAATGCAGGCTTCCAGTATCTGGGCGATGCCGAATCTTTTTCGGTGGCCCGAAATGCGCGGGTTCCGACCTGGACCTATACGCTGAAGCTGGACTGACCGGGGCAAACTGCCCGACCTTGCCCTCGCCCTGTTGCGAAACTGCCAGCACCGCTTGAGCCGGGCTGCCGCTTCCTGTATCGGCTGATTACCTCTGTTTGAAAGCGCCGCCGCAATGAAATTCCTCGATCTCACCAAAGTCTATATCCGCTCGGGCGGCGGTGGGGGCGGAAGCGTGTCGTTCCGGCGCGAAAAGTTCATCGAGTTTGGCGGCCCGGATGGCGGTGATGGCGGCAACGGCGGGTCGGTCTATGCCGAGGCTGTTGAAGGGTTGAACACGCTGATCGACTTTCGCTATCAGCAGCATTTCTTTGCCAAATCGGGTCAGCCCGGCATGGGCGCACAGCGCACCGGCAAGACGGCGGATGATGTGATTTTGCGGGTGCCACTGGGTACCGAGATTCTGGATGAAGACGAAGAAACCGTAATCGCTGATCTTGTGACCGTCGGCCAGCGCGTGCAACTGGCGCGCGGCGGCAATGGCGGTTGGGGCAACCTTGCGTTCAAATCATCAACCAACCGGTCGCCCACGCGGGCTAATCCGGGGCAGGAAGGGGTTGAGCGCACGATCTGGTTGCGTCTGAAGCTGATCGCCGATGCGGGGTTAGTGGGCTTGCCCAATGCCGGGAAATCGACGTTTCTGGCCGCCGTGTCCAACGCGCGGCCTAAGATTGCCGATTATCCGTTCACCACCTTGGTGCCAAACCTTGGTGTTGTGGGCATAGATGGCGCGGAATTCGTGATGGCCGATATTCCGGGGTTGATCGAGGGTGCGTCTGAAGGCCGGGGGCTGGGCATGCAGTTTCTGGCGCATGTGGAACGCTGCAAGGTGCTGTTGCATCTGGTCGATGGAACGTCATCGACCATTACCAAAGATTACCGCACCATCGTGACCGAACTTGAGGCTTATGCCGATGAGCTGGGCGATAAGCACCGCATCGTGGCGCTGAACAAATGCGACGCGCTGGACGCAAAGACCATCACGACGCGGCGTAAGGCGCTGGAAAAAGCATCAGGTGGCCCGGTGCATGTGATATCTGGCGTGGCAGGCATGGGGCTGACGGAGGTGCTGCGCGCGCTTTTCGCCCAGATCAAGCACGAGGCGCCAGTGGTGGATGATGCGCCATGGCAGCCCTGATCCCATTGGTTGCCCCAGATGTGAAGGCGGCAAAGCGGCTGGTGGTGAAAATCGGATCCGCTTTGCTGGTGGACCGGTTAAGCGGGTTGAAACTGGATTGGCTGCATGCCTTGGCGCTGGACGTGGCCGAGGCGAGGGCGCGCGGGACGGATGTGGTGCTGGTGTCGTCAGGGTCCATCGCCCTTGGGCGCAAGGTGCTGGGGCTGGCGGACGGGCCGCTGGCGCTGGAGCAAAGTCAGGCGGCAGCGGCGGTTGGCCAAATTCGGCTGGCGCGCGCTTATGAGGAAGTATTGGCCCCGCATGGCATCACGACCGGGCAGGTCTTGGTCACGTTGGAAGACACCACGGATCGGCGGCGGTACCTGAATTCCCGCGCGACAATGGAAACCCTGCTGGGGCTTGGCGTCGTGCCGATTGTTAACGAAAACGATACAGTCGCGACCGATGAGATACGATTTGGCGACAATGACCGGCTGGCTGCCCAGATTGCAGTGACAGTGGGCGCGGATCAATTGATCCTGCTGTCGGATGTGGACGGGTTTTATTCGGCCAATCCACACGAAGATGCGACAGCAGAGCGGTTTGATCTGGTGCCTGCAATCACGCCTGCGATCGAGGCAATGGCAGGTGATCCGATATCCGCGATGTCCAAGGGCGGCATGAAAACCAAAATTCTGGCCGCCAAGACCGCCGTTGCCGGGGGCTGTGCCATGGCGATCATGGAAGGGTCGGTGCTGCGGCCGCTGACCGCCTTGGCCAATGGCGCAAACCGGACGTGGTTTATCGCACAGGGCGATCCGCAATTGGCGCGTAAACGCTGGATCAACGCGATGAAACCAAAGGGTGAAGTGCGGCTTGATGCCGGCGCTGCGCGGGCGCTGAGCCTTGGTAAATCGCTGTTGCCAGCGGGGGTTGTGTCCGTCTCGGGCACCTTTGGGCGCGGTGATCCGGTCGCGATATTGGGACCAACAGGGGACGTATTGGGCAAGGGTTTGGTGCGTTATACTGTGGCAGAAGCCACTGCGATTGCTGGCCATAAGTCAGGGCAGATCGAATCCATCCTTGGTTATGCCGGGCGTGCGGCCCTGATCCACCGGGATGACATGGTGGTGTAAGGCGGCGCTTGGGGGTGATATCTGATGCCTCCGGCGGGAGTATTTTGGCGAAGAAAAAGCGGGTGGCGGGAATGGATGCGCAAATCTCGGACATGATGACCACGATAGGCACTGTGGCACGGGCTGCGGCAGCGGAGTTGTCTTATGCCTCGCCCGAGCGGAAATATGCGGCGCTGATTGGAGCGGCAGATGCGGTTTGGGCGCAGCGCGCGGCAATACTGGACGCGAATTCCGAAGATCTGGCCTATGGCAGCCAAAAGGGCCTGTCACCTGCGATGATGGACCGCCTGATGCTGGATGAAACCCGCCTGCGTGGTATCGTTGACGGCTTGCGCGCCGTGGCAGAGCAGCCTGATCCTGTGGGGCGCATTCTGGCCGATTGGACACGCCCGAATGGCCTTCAAATTCAGCGGGTTGCAACGCCGTTGGGGGTGGTTGGTGTGATCTATGAAAGCCGCCCCAACGTGACAGCAGATGCAGGCGCCTTGTGCCTGAAGGCGGGCAATGCGGTGATTTTGCGGGGTGGATCGGAAAGCTTTCATTCATCATCCGCGATCCATGACTGCATGGTGCAAGGCCTGCGGCAGGCGGGGCTGCCAGAGGCGGCAATTCAACTGATCCCGACACGGGACCGCGCGATGGTGTCGGCGATGTTGGGCGCGGTGGACTATATCGATGTGATCGTGCCGCGCGGTGGCAAGGGCCTTGTGGGGTTGGTGCAGCGCGAGGCGCGGGTGCCGGTGTTCGCGCATCTGGAAGGTATTTGTCATGTCTATGCCGACCGGGATGCCGATCTGGAAAAGGCGCGCGCGGTGGTGCTGAACGCGAAAACGCGGCGTACGGGTGTGTGCGGATCGGCGTACGGCCTGCTGTTCGTCGGGCAGTTTTAGCCTAATCACGGCGCGGTGCTGATCGAGGATTTGCTGCGTGCGGGCGTTGAGGTGCGCACGACAGGGGAATTGCTGAAGGTGCCGGGCACTGTTCAGGCCGCGCCCGAGGATTTCGGCCATGAGTTTCTGGACATGATCATCGCAGCCAGGTTGGTGGACGGCGTGGACGACGCGATTGCCCATATCCGCAAGTATGGATCAAATCATACCGAGAGCATCCTGACCGAAAACGACGCAACCGCCGCGAGGTTCTTTGAGCGGCTGGACAGTGCGATTTTGATGCGCAATGCATCCACCCAGTTTGCCGATGGCGGCGAATTCGGGATGGGTGCAGAAATTGGCATCGCCACCGGCAAGATGCACGCGCGCGGCCCGGTAGGGGCGGAACAACTGACCAGCTTCAAGTATCTGGTGACAGGTAACGGCACAATTCGCCCGTGAAGCCGGCTAAAACACCAGACTGATTTCGGTTGGCGAAAGATCAACGGTCAGGCGGCGGTTCTGGCGCGAAAGCTCGTATGGGATCAGCGCGAAGTGGACCTGTGCCGCCGTGATATCGGCAGTTGCGGTCGGGTCGGTCAAGACTGCCCAAAGCGCCGTATCAAGTTTTAGCTTTGGTGCGGCCCCTTTTACGGTCCACGTATCGGCCTGTTGGTCGATCACGATCCGGCCGCCAAAAGCCATTGCCGTCTCCAGGCACTGGATCATCAAAAAGGCAAGCTTGACATCGCGGCGGGCCAGATCGGCAGGCCCGCGCCAGTCAATGCCAAGACGCCCGCCTTGCGTCAGGTCCGACAAGATCGACAGCACTTCCGGCCGCCCGATGCGTTGATCGGTGCCCGATGCGCCATAGGCCACCCGAAAGAACCGGATGCGGGCATTGGCATTGGTGACGCTTTCGGAAATCAGGGCTATCTCGGGGCCAAGTGCCGCGCCATCCATCATCAACAGCTCAACACCATTGCTGATTGCGCCAATCGGGCTGATCAGATCATGACAAATACGCGAGCCTAGCAGAGCGATCAGATCAGGTTTATGCTGCATTAAATAGGCGTCCTATAAGTGTTGGAAATATCATGAACTCTTTCTTGGAACCCGGGATGATTGTGCGCCATCCCCAACGGCCTGACTGGGGGCTTGGACAGGTGCAATCAAACATAGGTGAACGAATAACCGTTAACTTTGAACACGCAGGCAAGGTTGTCCTCGATCTGCGGCGGGTAAGTCTTGCACAGGTCTTAGACAAACCTCTAATGTGAAGCGTTGCCTGCAAAATACAATCCCGGATTGTGCGGAAATCTTCGATTTATCACTGAAAAATGACGTTTTGCGAAGAGGTTGCAATCAACCGTGCCAGCGCCTAAGACCTTCGGGATGCGCGACCAATAGGGCAAACAGGTTTTCATGATCGCCGAAGACATCTCCTTCGAGCTGCGTCTTGCCCATACCAAGCGCGACTTGCTTGCCGCTCAACGGTTGCGGTATCAGGTTTTCGTGACCGAGTTGGGCGGCGACGGCCCCTTGGTTGATCATCAGGGCCGCTTTGAGCAAGATGAGTTTGATGCCACTTTTGACCATCTGATCTTGATTGATCCACGGCGCGATGCTGCGGCGCTGGACGATGTTGTTGGTGTTTACCGTCTGTTGCCCAGTGACCGGATCGCCGCATCGGGGCAGTTCTATTCGGAAAGCGAATATGATCTTTCGGCGCTCAGATCCTCGGGGCGCAAGCTGCTGGAATTGGGGCGGTCTTGCGTGCATCCTCAGTATCGCGGATCATCAGCCATGTTCCATCTGTGGAACGGCCTGGCCGATTATGTAGCGGAACACGCCATCGAAGTTCTATTCGGCGTCGCCAGTTTTCACGGCACCGACGTCAATACGCTGGCACAACCTCTGGCGTATCTGCATCATCACCATCTCGCCCCGCCACCGCTGAGAGTGCGCGCCCGGCCCGATCAGTGTCGGACTATGGACGTATTGCCGCTGGACCAACTGGACCGAACCCTTGCCATGCAAGGGATGCCCGCCCTGATCAAGGCCTATCTTCGCCTTGGCGGGTTTGTCGGTGACGGGGCGTGGATTGACCGCGCTTTCAATACGACGGACGTCTGTCTGGTGATGGACACGGGTCAGATGTCCGCCAAGCACAAGGAGTTTTATACAAGAAAGCAAGGCCAACGGCCATGAACGAAGCCTGGCTGAACGATGACGTGCCTGCCACGGACATCGGCCTATTGGGATGGGGCAGGGTTCTGGTCCGTGGTGGTAGTCTTGGTCTGATCACTTTTGGTGGCTTGGCGCTGTTGCTGGTGTTCCGGCTCTTCGAACGGCCGACCTTCGGGGCTGCGCGACCGTTCACCCCGTTCATTGTTCAGGCGGTCTGTAAACTGTCGTTCCTGATCATGGGGATCAACCTGCGGATTGTCGGTCGCCCGATGTACATGCGCGGCGCGGTCGTGGCCAACCACGGGTCCTGGCTGGATATATTTGCCTTGAATGCCGCACAAAGGGTCTACTTTGTCTCAAAGTCGGAAGTTGCGGGTTGGGCGGGCATAGGCTGGCTGGCCAGGGCCACCGGTACGCTGTTTATTGCCCGCAAACCCGCAGAAGCCAAAGTTCATCAAAGTCTCTTTGAACACCGTCTGCGCATCGGGCACCGATTGCTTTTTTTCCCCGAAGGTACCAGCACCGATACCCGGCGTGTGCTGCCATTCAAGCCGACCCTGTTCGCGGCCTTTTATACGCATGGCATGCAGCAGGTCATGCACATTCAACCGGCAACTGTGATTTACACAGCACCAAAAGCCACGGACAAACGGTTTTACGGTTGGTGGGGCGATATGGACTTTGCCCGGCACTTGAAACTGGTGCTGGCAAGCCCGTCGCAAGGCAACGTGGACGTGATCTTGCATGAACCGGTTGCAGTCGACGGGTTTGCGGATCGCAAAGCTCTGTCAGCGCATTGCGAGGCTGTTATCCGTTCGGCCCATCAAAACTTGACGCCTGAAGAATAATCCAAAGGCGCAAGAAGCGTCTTAAGCGCGGCAACTGCGTCATTGCTTTGCCAGACTTCGTCTCCGATACCGAAAAAATCGGTGATGGGGCCAAGCTTCTCAACCAGAGCCGCCGTCAAGGCGCCTTCGGCAACCACCGGAACTTCGATCATTTCTGACCACCAGTCAAACAGCTCTGGCGCGGCCAAACTGCCGTCGCCAAGCGTTGTCTGGCCGACAGGTCCGAACGCCACATAATCGGCCCCCGCTTCGGCTGCTGCCAGCCCATCGTGCCGTGTCGTTCCGCAATAAGCCCCGATGATGGCGTCGGGACCCAGATCTTTACGCAGCTTGCGGACGGACCGTCCGCCGTCGGTCAGATGCACCCCGTCCAATCCAAGGCGTTCGACCAGCAAAACATGGGTCTCGATCACCAAAGCCACGTCGCGAGCATGGGCCACGCCGCGCAATGCGTCGGCACAGCGGGCGATGCGGTCTTCGTCCTTGGTTGCCAATGCCAGACGGATGCAGGCGACAGGAGCGGCATCCAGGACCGCGCCAAGACGGTCGGGGAAAATGTCCAGATCGAAGTCCGATGGCGTGACAAGGTATATTTGCGGGCGGTCAGTATTGGCCATGCGCGGCTCCTTGGGGATCAAGCGCCCGTCCTAGCGCAGATTGTCGGGCTTGGCTACTTTTGGCGGAAGTGACTTCACATGGTCAAGTGCCAGGTCCATCAATTGCCCGCGCCGCAGGTCATCGGCAAAGGCCGCGTCCGAGCAATCGATCATTCCCGCCATCGGCTTGCCGGTAAACTGCAAGGGTGCAGTGCCAGGTATTGCCAAAGCGGCCTCTGTGTTCTGTTTGCCCACCCGGAACATTGCCCCGTCCTTGTGAATGCCGCCGACCATATGGCCGTTCAGCAGGAATGCCAGCCCACCGAACATCTTGCGCTCAACAATCATCTCGGCGGCCAGATCATCCCGCATCAGTTGCGCCAGTCCTTCATCCCATGCCATTGCCGTTTTCCTTGTCTTGACTGCCCGGCCAGCCTATCAGTCATCAGGTTTTTCATCTAGAAGCAGGTTCAATGCTGCCACCGACCTTCATTCTCGTTCGCCCGCAAATGGGTGAAAATATCGGTGCCGCGGCGCGGGCGATGCTGAACTTTGGTCTGGAAAGGTTGCGCATCGTCGACCCGCGCGATGGCTGGCCCAATTCGAAAGCCATAGCGATGGCCAGCGGGGCGGGGCGGCTGCTGGAACATGCCGGTATGTTTGCCGATACACGGTCGTCGATCGCCGATTTCGACTATGTTTTCGCAACAACCGCGCGGGGCAGGGAATTGACCAAACCCATCATGACGCCGGAACGCGGGATGGAGGTGGCACGCGCTTTGATCGGGCAGGGCAAGCGTGTCGCGGTCTTGTTCGGCCCGGAACGGGCGGGGTTGGAAAACGCCGACGTGGTGCTGGCGAATGCGATCATCTCGGTTCCGGTCAATCCGGCGTTTCCTTCGCTTAATCTGTCGCAATGCGCGCTTTTGCTGGGCTATGAATGGCGGCGGCAAACCGAAACCATCGCGCCCGAAATGATGGAATTTGCCCGCACCGACCTTGCCAGCCGGGTCGAGATTGAAAAGCTGGGCGATCATTACGAGGAAACTTTGGCAGCGGCGGATTTCTTTTATCCAGAGCCGAAAGTCGAGGGCATGAAATTGAGCCTGCGAAATATGTGGGCGCGGCTAAATCTGACGCGGGCCGAGGTTCAGACTTTTCACGGCATGTTGCGGCAGATCGCGTGGAAGCAGCGTCAGGGGTAACACGCGTGATATGTCTTGCAAAACATTGATATTAAAAGGATAGGTCTTTTCTGTTAGGGAATAATTAACGGTATTCGCGTGTTACGCGGGGGATTTGCATTGTCTGCCGGAGCGTAACGCGAAAAAAAATGACGCCGGTTTTAACTGAGCAATGCGAAGGCCGCTGAAGTCGTCGCAAAGGACAAAGTTTCTATCAGACAGCAGCTTGCGCTAGGCCCAGACCTGGTCGGGGTCGGGCAGCGGGATCGCATCCAGCAAGGCCCGCGTATAGGCCGCTTGCGGATTGGCAAACAGCGTGGCCACGTCGGCAGTCTCGGCGATGCGCCCCTGATGCAACACCAGAACGCGGCTGCAAAGGCGGCGGATCACGCTGAGATCGTGGCTGATGAAAGCCAGCGTCAAACCCAGATTGCGGACCAGATGCGCAAGCAGGGTCAGCACTTGCGCCTGGCTGGACACATCCAGACCAGAGACAATTTCATCGGCCAGAATAAATTCGGGTTGCAACGCAATTGCCCGAGCGATCCCGACGCGTTGCCGTTGGCCGCCTGACAGTTCGTGTGGATAGCGGCTGGCAAAGCCGCGCGGCAGGCCGACAAGGTCCAGCGCCTCTAGCCCGCGTGCCCGCACCTCTGCCACCCCGTGCAAGGCCAGCGGCCCGGCGATGATCTGCCCGATGCGGTGGCGCGGATTCAGCGATGACATCGGATCCTGAAAGATCATTTGAAAGCGTCGCCGCATCGGGCGCAATTCTGCTTCGGCCAGATGGGTGATGTTCTGGCCGTCAAAGGCAATGCTGCCCGCCGTGGGTTCCAAAAGCCGCACTATGGCCCGCCCGAGCGTCGATTTGCCCGAGCCCGAGCCGCCGACGATACCCAGAACCTCGCCCTTGGCTATCGAAAAGCTGACGCCGTTCAGGATGTCGATCCGGGGCGCTGCAGCAAGAAACGGTTTGCGGGTCATGTCCGGCAAGGACAGTGACAGGTCTTTGATGGTGTAAAGATCAGCCATGCGGCCAGACCCTGTCTGCGGCATCAACCTGCGCCTGGGTCTGGGCGATCACATCATCGGGCACCGGGATCAGACTGGCCGCCGGATCGGTGTATTTCGGAGTGGCAGCCAGCAGGGCATGCGAATAGGCGTGACGGGGATTGGCAAAGAAATCGCTGATTGTGGCATCCTCAACGACCAACCCGCCATAAAGCACTGTCAGGCTTTGGCAGACCTTGCTGACCACCCCCAGATCATGGGTGACAAACAGCAAGGCCGTGCCATGCCGGGTCTGCATCTGGGTGATAAGGCGCAAAATCTCTTTTTGCACGGTCACGTCCAGCGCAGTCGTGGGTTCGTCCGCGATGATCAGCTTCGGCTCTGCCGCGAAGGCCGAGGCGATCAGCACGCGCTGCCGCATACCGCCCGAAAGTTCATGCGGATAGGCCCGCAACACCCGCCCCGGATCCGGGATTTGCACTTCGGCCAGCATTTCGGTTGCCCGGGTTTCCGCATCTGCGCGACGCCAGCCCAGAATATCGACCAACCGGTCGGTGATTTGCGGCCCGACCTTTCGTGATGGGTTCAGGGCGGTCAGCGGGTCTTGCGGGATCAGCGCGCAGATGGCCCCGATGCGGATGCGGCGCGCGGCTGGGGGCAGGGTCAGCAGATCAACCCCGTCCAGCCAGATCTGACCACCCGCCACTTCGATCGCCCGGGGCAATATTCCCAGAATTGCTTTGCCGATCATGGATTTGCCGGCGCCACTTTCGCCCACCAGACCACGGACTTCGCCGGCAGCTACATCCAGTGAGACGGCACGCAGCAACCGTGTCGTGTGGCCTCGAATACGAACGGACAGGTTGCGGATGGACAAAAAACTCATCGCAGCACCGGATCGAAGCGGTCCTTCAACCCCTCACCCAATTGGCTGAACGACAGCACCGTAAGAAACAGGGTGATCAACGGAAACACCAGCACCCACCATGCCTGATGCACACTTGTGCGGCCCTCTGAAATCATGCCGCCCCATGTCGGGTCATCGGTGGAGATCGACAAATTTACAAAGCTGAGAATCGCCTCGACTATCACCGCGATGCCCATCTCCAGCGTCAACAGCACAACGATTGTCGGCAGTACGTTGGGCAAAATCTCGCGCAGCATGATGCCCATTCGGCCTCGCCCCGCCACCTGCGCCGAGGCGACATAATCCATCGCGCCTTGCGCCATCGCTTCGGCGCGCACCACGCGGGCAAAGCGCGTCCAGTCGATGACCACGATGGCGATGATGATCGAGGTCAGGCCGGGGCCGATGACGGCGATCAGCAGGATCGAGAACAGAACCGGCGGAAAGGCCATCCAGATGTCGATGAAGCGGGAAATCACCACATCTACCCAGCCGCGCAGATAGCCTGCCATCAGGCCCAATGTGGCCCCGATGAAGCACGTGAGGACGCCTGCCACCATGGCCACCGTCAGTGCAATGCGGGTGCCATGCAGAATACGGCTTAGCACATCGCGGCCAAGCGAGTCGGTGCCCAGATAAAAGCCGGGTTCCGCCCCGGAGACCCAGAACGGCGGCAACCGGCCCAGGAACAGATCCTGCGCCAGCGGGTCTTTCGGGGCGATCCAGGGGGCCAGCAGCGCCGCCAGCGAGATTGCCATAAGCCAAGCGCCAGACAGCAGCAACCGCGCGCCCCACGGGCGCTTTGCCAAAGCGCGGCCATCAACCATGACGCAGCCTTGGGTTCAGCGCACCGTAAGCCAGATCAACGGCCAGATTGACCGCCGTAAAAATAACCGCGAACAGGATCACGATGCCTTGGATCAAAGGCAGATCCCGGTTGATCACCGCATCAATTGCCATGTTTCCCAGTCCTTCATAAGAAAACAGCCGCTCGATGATCACCGTGCCACCGATCAGGAAGGTGAATTGCACCCCCACCAGGGTCAGCGTCGGCAGTACCGCGTTGGGCAGGGCTTCGCGCAGGATGACGTGGTTTTCCGAATAGCCCTTGGTGCGGGCAAGGGTGACATAATCCAGATGCATGGTTTCCTTCAGGCTTTGTTTCAGCAGTTGTCCGATGACCGCGGCCAAGGGGATCGCCAAAGCCAAAGCGGGCATGAACATGTGGCTGACAAGATCCGACCAAAGATCAAACCGCAGGCGCAGAACGGATTCGATCAGATAGAAATTGCTGGTGAAAGGCAGATCCAGCGCGGGTGACACCCGGCCTGAGATGTGGAAAACCGGCCACAAAACGCCAAACAGCAAGATCAGCACCAGCCCCCATAGAAAATCGGGGATCGACAGCGCCATGCCGTTGGAGATGTCGATGGCGGCCTCGGTTTTGGTGCCGCGTCTGCGCGTGCCGGTCAGCGCCGCAAAGCCGCCCAAAACCACGGCGATTACCAGCGCCATCATCGACAATTCCAATGTTGCAGGCAGCCGCCCCAATACCAAAGCCAAAACGGGTTGCCGGGTGGTGATCGAGGTGCCAAAATCGCCCTGCAACACGCCGCCCGCCCAGATCAGGAATTGCTGCGGAATGGATTTATCAAGTCCATACAAGGCGGTGAGCCGGACCACATCATCTTGCGTAGCCCCCGGCGGCAGCATCATTGCAATCGGGTTGCCGGGCACCACGCGGATCACGAAAAACACGATCACCGCCACCCCGACAAGCGTGATGGCGGTGGTAAACAACCGAAGAGTGATGGCCTTGATCATCTGCATTGTGACAGGGGCCACCCTGTGTGAAGCGGCCCCAAGACCTTTTTGATTATCGCAAATCGGGCGGGAAAACCGGCATCGACTTTTCCCTGATTTGCTTTTGTCATCACGCGCGCTTCATCAGATGCGGCAACAGCGCGCCTGACGCATGCGGTGTCACCACCACACCCGCCGCCGACAAGATCGGCTGCACGTATTGCAAAAGCGGGATGACCAGCGCGTTCTCGGCCACGTATTTATCAACCGCTTTCCAGCCTTCAATGCGCTTGGCCTCATCCGCCTCGCCCCACAGGGGGCCGATCATATCGACCAGATCGGTGCCATCCCACACCGAATGGGGCGAGGGGCCGAACATCGCAAAGCCGGTCGATGTGGTCGGGTCGCCCACCGAATTGCCCCAGTTGTAGAACGCCGCCGGGGCCAGCGTATCGGCTGCGCGCAATTCATAGTGCTTGGCGATTTCATAGACTTCGATCTCGGCCTCGATCCCCACTTTGCGCCACAGACCGACGATGGCTTGCACCATTTCATAGTCTTTCGGTTTGAAGCCCTTGGTGGTCTGGATCTTGAATTTCACCGGATTGTCAACGCTGAACCCGGAAGCGGCCAGCAGTTCAATCGCCTTGGCCTCATCGTAAGGCACCGTGATGGATGCATCATAGGCGTCGTATTCCGGCGTCTCGAGCGTATCAATCGGCACACCGTAGCCCGACAACAGCCGGTCGATGATGGTCTTTTTGTCAATCGCATGGGCGGCGGCGCGGCGGACATTCGGGTCTGTCATCGCCTCAATATCGTTCAGGAAAATCATCCCGATGTCGGATATGGGTACCGCAGTTCCGGTCAATGTGGCCTTCAGGCGGTCGAATTCCTCGTACGGCACTTCCAGCGTCACATGGGCATTTCCGCTTTCCACTTCGGCCACGCGGGCGGCGGCATCGGTCACGAATTTGATCGTCACCGTGTCAAAATCAGGCTTGCCGCCCCAGTAGTTGGCATTGGCCTTCAGGCGCACAAACGCGTTGCGCTCAAACTTGTCGACCATATAGGGGCCAGTGCCAATGGGGGCGGCTTCAAACCCTTCGGCGCCGACCTTTTCGTAATAGGCTTTAGGCAGCACATAGCCGGTCAGGAAATACATCCACTTGAAAATCGTCGGTTCAAACCGCGCGACGTCAGCGGTCACGACATTGCCTTCGGCCTTGATGTTGGCCAGCGTTGACCAGATGAACTGGATCGGGTTTCCGGTGGTCTCATCGGCTGCGCGGGTCAGCGACCAGGCCACGTCTTCGGCGGTGAAGGGGCTGCCGTCATGCCAGGTTACACCTTCGCGCACGGTCATCGAGATTTTGGTCCTATCCTCGTTCCAACCCCAGTCGGTCAGCAAACCCGGAGCGGGCTTGAGATCAGGTTGCTGCAAGATAAACTGGTCAAACACAGACTGGTAAAGCCCCTGAATCGTTGGGTTAACTGCCGATGGCCCAACAGTCGGGTCCCAGCTTGGCAGGTTGACGTTATAGGCAATAACCAGTTCGTCGATTGCCTGCGCGCGGGCGGGCAACCCGGCAAACCCGAGCGCCGCTGTGGCCGCGGAAAGTTGCAATACTGAGCGTCGATTTAACTGCATGATGATAATCCCTGTTGGTTGTTGCGCGTCATTTGCTAAGGCGTTGTGCCAGTAAATACCCCGGTCCAGCCCCTGTTCCGGCCCCGGGCCAAACGGCGGCCCCTGTCAGATGCAAGTGCTTGATCGGCGTGGACCCGTCCGCATGGCCACGGGCGGGGCGGTAAAGAAAATGCTGGTGCAAGTGGTGCGATCCGCACAGCTGATCACCGCCGACAAGATTTGGATTGTCAGCCTCCAGATCGGCAGGCGTCACGATGTGTTGGCCAAGAATTTTCGCGCGGGTTCCGGGGGCGTAGCTTTCCAGAATATCCAAGGCGCGGTTGGCGAACGGTTGGCCCGCAAGCACCCAGTCAGTTGCCGAAATCTCGGCCTTGGCATCGCCCAAATTCGTGCCCGGAGCCATGCGCACCTGCAGCCAAAGCACATGCTTTCCACGCGGTGCGCGTGAAGGGTCAATAGCCGTTGGTTGGCCCACCACGATGACGGGCTCGTCCGGCAACAGGCCAGCCTTGGCTTGCTGATAGGTGCGCGCCATCTGGTTCAGACTGGGGGCAAGATGCACATAAGCATATGATTTCAAACCATCCCCCGCCGCCCAATCGGGCAGCGCATCCATCGCCAGATGGATCATCATGGTGCCCGGTGCATGAGAAAACCGGGCCATGCCTGCATCAAAATCAGGTCTCATTGCCCCGGTCAGCCGCGTCAAAGCCCGAGGCGACACGCCCGCAATCACCGCACGCCGGGCTTCGATCACCCGGCCATCCTGCAACGCAATTCCGGTAGCGCGACCCCCTGCATGCAGAATTCGCGCCACTGAAACCCCGGTTTCCACTGCCCCGCCACGCGCCCGAATGGCAGCTATCATCGCCCGGATGATCGTATCAGCCCCGCCCCGGCCCAGAACCATGCCGAAGGCCTGACCGGCCATGCCCTCAAGATAGGGAAACACCGCACCGCCGGCGATATCAGGCGCAAAATCAAGGTGCATACCCCAAGCGCCGAGCAACGCTTGCACCCGGTCGGAGGTAAAATTTTCCGTTAAGAATTGCCGGGGGGACAGGGCAAGGAAGCGCGTAAAGTCCGAGGTCCCGGAAACCCCTTTGGCCCGAAGTGTTTTAAACATGAAATATGCAAGCGCACGGAATTTCATCGGGCTGCCCAAAAGGCCAAAGATCGCAGGGGCTTGCGCGCCAAAGCTGTCTGTCATCTGGCCCCAAGCGTCGGCATCTGCCGCACAGAACGCTGCAATTCCGGCCTTTGTGGCCGCAGCGTCGGTAGAGACACCAAGCGATGTTCCATCAGGAAAGGCCGATGCAAAGGGTTTGGCAACAGGAACAAATTCCAGCCCATGTTGGCCCAGTTCAGCGCCATAAGCTTTGAAAAACGCCGATCCGGCAAACAAGGACAGGTTCATCGCCCCCCAATCGTGCCGGAAGCCGGGCAGGGTGTATTCGCCGGTTTTCACTGCCCCACCCGCAACCGAGGCTTGTTCAAAAACGCCGACGCGCCAACCTTTTGCAGACAGATGCAGAGCGGCGGCAAGCGTGTTATGCCCCGCACCGATCAACACTGCATCAAATCCCGTCGTCATCCGGCGTCCCCCCTTGACGCGAGGATATTTGCAAATGCATATAAATCTGTCTAGTGTTATTTAAGGCCGTCTCGGCCAACCAATCGTTGAAAACCACGCTCTGCAATCCGTGCTTTTGCCGTGAAAGCTCGAGCACCAAAAAGGGGAGAGAGTGATGACCGCTGCGAATGTACTGCAAAGTCTGGGTGCCATGCTGCTTTCGGGCGGCATTGAGGTTGTCGACTGCACGGGCACGCTTGGCCCCGACACGCCGCTGTTGAAACTGCCGCCGGATTTTGCCAAAGATACGCCAAAGATCGAGATTCACCGGATCAGCGAGTATGATCAGGACGGGCCGTTCTGGGCATGGAACTGGCTGAAGCTGGGCGAGCATTCCGGCACTCATTTTGATGCGCCGCATCACTGGATCACCGGCCGCGATTATGCCGATGGGTACACCGATACAATTCCGATGCAGCGGCTTGTTGCGCCGGTCAATGTGCTGGATTTTTCGCGGGAATGTGCCGCCAACCCCGATTTCCTGCTGACCGTCAAACATGTGCAGGATTGGGAAGCAAAGAATGGCCCGATCAATCCCGGTGAATGGGTTGTGCTGCGGTCTGATTGGGATGCCCGTTCAGGTGATGCAGATGCGTTTCTGAACGCCAATGAAACAGGTCCGCACACCCCCGGCCCGACCGCCGAGGTGGTGCAATATCTGATCGACAAGGGCATTGTCGGCTGGGGCAGCCAGTGTATTGGCACCGATGCAGGGCAGGCGGGCGGCATGAACCCGCCCTATCCGGCGCATAACCTGCTGCACAAGAACAACCGCTACGGCTTGGCATCGTTGGCAAATCTGGACAAGTTGCCAGCCAAAGGGGCGATCCTGATTGCGGCACCGCTGAAGATCAAGAACGGCACCGGGTCGCCGATCCGCGCGCTGGCATTGGTGCCAAAGGGGTGATCCCATGGCCTATGATCACATCATCATAGGGTCCGGCATCAACAGCCTCGTCGCGGCAGCCATGCTGGCGCGCAAGGGTGATAGGGTGCTGGTGTTGGAGCGGGAAGCGCG
>JANNSG010000031.1:0-23857 GCA_031402355.1 Pseudorhodobacter sp.
CCAGGCCGCGTCGATCTTGACGCTCAGGGCCGCATCAGACTTCGCCCGGGCCGAGGCCCGGTCGGGCTCACGCATGATCGCCCGCCGGTCATAATAGGTGGAAGGGGCAAACTGCAGCGCCCTGCAGATCGGCTCGACCCCGTGTGCCTCTCGGCTTTCCTCAATGAAATTCATCATTTGCGAAATGGGCGGTCGAGCTCCGCCTGGGCAAAATACGCGGAGGCTTTGCGCAAGATCTCGTTGGCTTGTCGAAGTTCACGAACCTCACGCTCAAGCTCTTTGATCCGCGCGATCTCCGCGCTAATAGGTCCCGGCCGTTCGCCACCATCACGCTGGGCTTGACGCATCCAGACGCGAAGGCTGTCCGGCGAACACCCCAATTTACCTTCGATCGCTGTCAGTGCCGCAGCTTCGCTTTGATACTCATCGCGGTGTTCCGACGCCAATCGCACCGCGCGTTCGCGCAACTCAGGTGAATACGGCTTCGCGGTTCTCTTCTTTGATGTCTGTTCCATAACGGGCAATTCTCCGAGAGTTTTGCCCTCCGGTAAACCCGGGGCGGTTCACCTCAGACGAATGCAGCTTGCGCGTCGCGCGCCGTATATCCTTAACAACCTGCTCGGCTGGCGCGTTCGTCGTCACTGGTTTCTTCATCATCTTCGACTCCATCTAGGGTAAAGATGAGCCGCAAACCCTCCGCTATGCAATCAGGCTAAACAGTTCCATGGGCGCTGATGGCGGACACCCTCCATTTGCGTGCCGTCAAACATTGAACGAGCAGCAGGACTGGCTGATCGCAAAGCTTCGATTCATGGTGGCTGCCCTTGCTATTTTCAGTTTATTTGTTCTAAGATTAGATCGGTGGGGTTTTCCGTCTGGCCAGCCCTAGCTTCCTTTTCCAGCACGCCGCCATCAAAGACCGTAGCCCCCCGTCATTTGCGGGCGACACTGCAAAATGCGCACATGAACGATCGCTACGCGAGGCCCGATCCTGCAACAAATGACGTATCAAACTGCCCCGCAATACCGCAACTTGCTGAGTTAAAGGAACCTGCTAACGACGATGCTGAACATCGCAATTTGCTAGGTTTGTCGAAAGTTGCTGAACCCTGCGATATGCAGAGTTCAATCTATTCCGTGCCATGCGACAGCAACCCAGTTGCACCACGCCGGCAGATGTTAGTAATCCTGACCGCGCATGCTCAGTGGTAGGGTGACTGGAAATCACAAGGGCTTCCTAGGACCGCCCTCCGCGCCCCTAGACCTATCCAGTGAAAAGCGAACTGATGTGCTCGACAAAACTCCACAGTCATTAACGCATGCAGTCGGCCCTTAAAGCGAGGCGCGGCCCTTTTACGGCTTAGAATCGATCCAGATTTGAGCGCTGCTACCACTGCGAGCAAGTGGCCGCAGTTTCCCAAGAAAACGCCGACAACAACGTGATCTGGACGAATAGGCCTCTGTACCTCGTGGAAGAGGTCGCGCCACCGGGGACAAGCGACGACCAGCCGGAAATCTCCAGACAATATCCAAACAGCGCCCGATTGCGTGGGCCCGGCGATGCGAGGCGACTTTGCAATTCGGCGACGTTCTCATTTGGCAGGGCCACAAGCCAAGTCAGATCTCTGCGACACGCTGCAGACCCAACACCCGCAAAACATTCCTTTGAATGGCCTGCAATAACCACAATCGGCAGCGTGATTGGGAAAAATATGCGCCCTTCCTACGGAGCTAACAAAAAATCCGCCCATCCAAAGTTCCATTCACATACTTCACACGAGCAATATACAATGTGATCGATGCAAGTGGGCGCGTCGCCGCGGCGCATATGCACATATTCGCAAGAAGGCTCGGTGGAACAAAATCAGAGAGTGACAGCCGAACGTCGCGTCCACATCGTATAGATTTCTAGATCACCACAGGTAGGCGCAAAATGCCAATCTGCGCTCATTGGCATGCGTATGCCACCGGTCAGTGGCGGCATTTGGTTAGGGGAGGGTGTGGGGATGGGCGATCAGAATAGCGTGCACTTCAGCCGAAGCTTTTTTTGAACAGCGGGCAAAGGTGCGGTCCAGCTTCGAGCGAAAGATCTGGCACCGATGAATGCGCACAGGGTGTGGTTATTAAGGATGTCTTAAATTCGATGACGCTCGAAGCCTTTGAAACATCTCCAACGTCGCCGTTTTGAAGACAGGGCGTCGTCATTTTTGCGATAGGAACTTGCACAACGTCGCTATTTTGAAGATGGGATCGTTTGAAATTTGAAGATGGGATTTTGCGTCCGTTAATGCCCTTCGGGTTATTTTTGACGTGTAGCGCCACATCAAAATCTTTACCCTTCTTCCAGTTTCTGAACAGGTAGCGTCCGCCATGTTGGTTGCTGTTTCGAAGTCCGATCTCGGTAATCTCGTAGGAGGGTCCCTTCGCCACACCCTCGACCCCAAGCGCACCAAGCTCAGTTACCACTATAAAGCCCTTGGCTTGCAGGTCGTGAAAGCCCCGCATCGCGGTGTTAAGGCTAACCCCAACTGATTTTGCCGCTTGGCGGTAGCTGAATTGAATCCTCCCATTGTTGTTGGACCTTGGGCCGTGCCACTCCATCCTGATGAAAGGATAGATCGCTTGAGCGGTTGTCGACAACGCTGCCCAAGCTGGGCACTCAATCACATTCCGTATCATTATTGTGAACTGTTCCCCTCGGTCGTTGCGACCAGTCCTGTCGGCTTTGCCCGTCATGTTAGACCTCCCGCCGGGCTTTGGCTTGCTCAATCACGGCAATCACCTCGGATTGTGGCCAGCGGGACAGGGCGCCGATTTTGACGGGCTTGGTCACGGTTCCGTCGGCGACACGGCGCCAAAAGGTCGGCACGCTGATCTGTAGAACGGCCGCACTCTCACGTGCGGTCAAAAGAGGGTCAGTGATCTGCATTGGATTACCTCATATGCAATTGATATGAGCCGAGGTTAATTGAGCCGCAGAAACCTAAGCGGTGGTTAACCTCAAAATTTGTTAGTGACCGCAGGTTAGCGTTTAAATATCCTATTGATTTTTATAGAAACTATTTCTGTTCAATTTTGAATTTTTCCCACCATTTTACAAACCATTCCGTTTGCAGGGGTTCTCCGCGATGCCAGAAAAGCCTCTCACGCTGGTCGCTGTCCTTGTCGTAAGCTTCGGCTAGATCCATAGCGCGGGCGACTGCATCTTTGTCTTGCATGAAGAACACCCGGGCACGACCGGCCCCAGAGTGTGGGGGACTCGATACTTCAAATTTGTCCGATTTAAGCGCGAAGCCTCCATCTTCTTTGGCTCGACGATTGAGCACAGAAATTCGCTCAGCCGCTTTCATGGAATGTGCCAGTCCACCCTTTTGGCCGTTCACATTTGCATCTGCCACCTCCTTCCGCTTCTTAATTGCATCCTTTTCGATCGGCTTTTTTTGGAGCGCCGCAAAGTGGTAGCCTATCGTAAATCCTAGTTCCGCAACGAACCAAGGATCTATTAGAAGCTGAAGGTCGGCTTCCTTTCGGGCTTTGGGATCAGCGGGGGGGCGTTCTGCATATTGTAGACTTCCCTGATATGTCTTCTCAGCATGTGAAATTGCCACCGCATGATCAACGGCCGAATTAGGTTTGAAATAATTACTCGACCGATAAGAATCCAGCGTTTTTGTGTTTCTCCAAGGATAGCGATCAATCCAATCAAATTGGTCTTGCATTAAGTCCATGATAAAATTTTTTTCTTGCTCAGATGTTTCGGCAGTGATCTCGAACTGCTCGCCGGGAACACTGAAAAATCCCCCCAAAGTGGAAACATGGTGGCAGATTGCTTGGCCGAAAGACCTGCGAACCTGTTTTAGACTCCCATCAGGTCGCTGGTAAAGATAAGTGTCTCCCATGCCGTGATAACGAATTCCCAGTTCTGTTTCGAGAGTGTGCTTTGCCAGCTCAACAGCAGACATAAACAGATTTTCTCTTTTTCTCCCATAGAAGGCATTGTGATCCAGAATAAATCTTAAAAAAGATGCTGCTTCTGCAGTTTCCTTGTCCAGCGCCTCGTGCGGCTCAATAATGTCTTCAAATACTTCCAAGCCATCTCCTCGTATACGAATGGGGACAATAGCTATTAAGGTTTCGAGGAGCTCAGATCGTTCTTCATCACTCATATCGTCGAACGGTATATTGTTCCATTGCCCGTTTGCGGCGTGCATCTGCCAGTCGGTCATGGTTTGACCAATTGCAAAATTTGGCCGGTTTGGCCCGCAACATGTTGCCCCCAGCTCGCCATTACTACGCGCCGCTGTTCAAGGTAGTCTGTTCGCCTGTATGCCCGCTCCACAGAACCGCCGACCACGTGCGCTATGCACATTTCGGCGACTTCAAACGGGGTGTCCGTTGTCTCGGCTATCCAGTCCCGAAGGCTCGAACGGAAACCATGTGGGCGCGCTGCCATTTCCCGCCGTTCCATCAATCGCGACACTGTAGCGTCACTAATCACGCCCTTTCGGATACTGGGGAACATGAAGCCGTCGCGGGCGTGGCGGCGTGCTTGATCTAGCACGGTGAGGGCTTCGCTGGACAAGGGCACGCGATAATCTGCCGTCGCATCCTTGCGGCCTTTCATCGCATCGCCGGGTATAGTCCAGACGTCGCCGTCAATCTGGTCTTCGGTCAGAAAGCGCAGCGGCCCTGACCGAACGCCCGTCAATATCAAAAGGCGCAAGGCTAGGTGAGTTACTGTGCCGTCTGACAAGCTTTTATAGAATGCGGGCACTTCACGCCAAGGGACTGAGGGCACATTCTGCACCTTGTGGCGCTGCTTGCCGAGTAACGCCGCCGCCTTGTCCGTTGCCTGCAGATCAACGTCCAGGCCTAGTGCCGCGCCATGCTTGAGGCAGATGCCAAGGCGGTTTAGGGCCTTGCGCGCCGTGTCCGCCTTAGAGTGCCAGATCGGCTGCAGAACATCGCGGATGTCGTTTTGATCAATGTCAGCCACTGGCACCTTGCCAAGCTTGGGAAGCACGTAGAGCCGCAACGGGCTAAACCAGCGGCCCGCTATCCCGTCGCCCTTCAATTCGGCCTTGCGGCTTTCAAATGCATCATTTGCCACATCAGTCAGCACATGCATGTTTCGCGCAGCTTCGCGGCGCTCACGTTCGCGTTCTTTTATGGGGTCTTGATTATTGCGGACCTTGGCCCGCCATTTTTCAGCGGATTCACGAGCTTCCTTTAACGACACTTCGGACGCTGAGCCCAAGCCCATTTCCCGCCGCCGCCCGTGAATTGTAACGCGCAGCACCCATTGCCCGCCGCCATCCTCACGTTTAATCAGCCACAACCCGCCGCCATCCGAATACTTACCGGGCGCGCAAGTGCGAACCTTTGGGGCGTTCAGTTTGTTGAGGGCACGGGTCATTTATCAATCCACCTAAGTATCCCCCTCTGAATCTAGTATGATTTGAGTTTGAACAATAGTGCGTATGCGTCTCTCATAGAGCAATACCTATTATTATTTTGGAAATGGCGCAGGATGCGCAGAGCCTGATATAACCTGATGCCCAGATATAGTGAAATTCAAAGCCTCTTCTGGGCACCAAGTCGAATGAAAAACCCCGCAATCTTAACAGATTGAGGGGTTTTTCATTTTTGGCACCTGCCTGACTTCATCCGTGGCTTTGGGCCAGACCGCAGATCACGCCACACCCTGCTTTACCAGATTCTCGAAGAAACCGATGGTCTTGCCAAGCCCTTCGCGCAAAGAAACCTTCGGGTCCCAGCCGAGCTCTTTGCGGGCAAGGGTGATGTCGGGCTTGCGCTGCATAGGATCGTTCACCGGCAAATCTCGAAACACCAGTTTCGACCGGGAATTGGTCATCTCCAACACCGTTTCGGCCAACTCCCGGATCGTAATCTCGACCGGGTTGCCCAGATTGATCGGGCCGCAAACATGATCGGGCGTCGCCATAAACCGCAAGAACCCTTCGATCAGCTCTTCGACATAGCAAAACGACCGGGTCTGTTCACCCAGACCGAAAATGGTGACATCCTGACCTTTGAGCGCCTGAATGATAAAGTTCGAAACCACCCGCCCGTCCTTGGGGTGCATGCCGGGGCCATAGACGTTGAACAGGCGGGCAACCTTGATTTTCAGGTTGTGCTGGCGATGATAGTCGAAAAACAAGGTCTCGGCACAGCGTTTGCCTTCGTCATAGCAAGACCGGGGGCCGATCGGGTTCACATTGCCCCAATAGTCTTCGGTTTGCGGGTGCACGACCGGATCGCCGTAAATCTCAGAGGTAGAGGCCTGAAACACTTTGGCACCGGTACGCTTGGCCAGACCAAGCATGTTGATCGCACCATGTACGCTCGTCTTGATGGTCTGCACCGGATCCAGCTGATAGTGAACCGGGCTTGCGGGACAGGCCAGATTGTAAATCTCATCAACCTCGACATACAGCGGAAAGGTCACATCATGCCGCATCATCTCGAATCTCGGGTTCGCTAGCAGATGCGCGATATTGCCACGTCGCCCGGTAAAGTAGTTGTCGACACACAGTACCTCGCAGCCCGTCTCCAACAACCGGGCACACAGGTGGCTGCCTAAAAAGCCAGCGCCGCCAGTTACCAGAACGCGCTTTGCCGTCGGGTTATAATTTGTACCGGGGGTTTTCAAAGAGTATCCTAAACTTATGCGTTGCAGACGTAATCCGTCAGAAAATGACTGTTTTCAGGGACGTTAGATGGCTTATTTAGGGCATTTACCACAGGCAAGGCCAAGTTGAGATGACAGAGGTCCAGGCTCAGGTCTTTTTGCGTCGATTGTTGCGGCCAAGTCCGGCCTTCACCTCGAAAAGCGACCAAACGAACGCGCAGGCACTGTAGACATAATAGACCTGATGAAACGCCCCGCCAAGCACTGCGACCCGCACACCAGCCGCCCGCGCCAGATATCGCAAGAACGTCCAATTGGCCAGAACTGCTGCGGCCAGCAGGCCGATCCAGAGCCACCAATAGCGCGGCGCCAGGGGCAACAGCAGGGTGGACAACAAAAGTGCCCCGGCCAGACCCGCCTTCAGCCGCTCAGTCTTGCTTGTGTTCAGGTCATCGGGCACGCCTTCGCCGCCGATCATCAGTCTCGACCAGGGCAGGGCACGGCAAAAGATATCGGTGTGAACCGCGTTGCGAACTGTCCACCGCTTCAGGTGTTTGCCCAAAAGATCGGGCAGCAGCAAAATGCGCCCGCCTGCTGCCTTGATGCGGTAGCCAAGTTCGATATCCTCAATCGACGGGCGCTGGTATGTTTCGGTATCAAACCCGCCGATGGCCAGAAACGCCGATTTTCGAACCGCACCGCAGCCGGCCCAGAAAGTAGACGCCTCATGCCGGGCTCTTTGGTGATAATAGCGGTGCATCAGGTTCTTGTATTGTGACATCCAGCCCCGGTCCGCAGGCGCATCATCATAGGATCCGAAGACCGCATGAATGCTGTCGTCACAAAACGCAGCTCCGATTCGCGCCGCACCGCCGGCATGGGCGATCACATCGGAATCAACCATCCAGAGAATATCGCCAAGGGCTTGATCTGCGGCAAAATTGCGCGCGGCGCCCGGTCCGCCACGGGACGGGTTTGTCAGCACCTTTGCGCCCAGGGTACGGGCAATATCGGCTGTTGCATCGGTCGATTGATCATCGACAACAAGAACTTCGGCAATTTCCCCTCTTGCCCGCATCGCCAGCAGTGGTTCCAAGACCTGCGCCAAGCAATGCGCCGCATTATACGCAGGCATCACCACCGAAATGGTCAGGCCTCCGGATGCTGGACCTATTGGCATAGGTTTAGCCATTCGTATCTGCGTTCGGCCTGGCCGGGCGGATCAGGCACAACAAAACGGCCAGCATCGGGATCAAAAACGCCACTCGTGCACCATATCTGTCAGCAGGCTGCGAAATCGCCCCCGTCACAAAGGCATTTGCCAGGATCCCCAGCAGAATCAAGACGGCAAACGCCCTGATATTTGCCGAAATCCTGCTTTGGGGCACCAGGACCAGCCCCATGATTGCCATCAAGGACAACTGATAAAAGGCCTGATGCGCCTGTGTCAGATAGTCCTCCCAGTCGGGGTCGTCCGCGATCATGCGGCCCTCGCTCAGGGTCTCGGGAAAGCCCGAATAGATCCGTTTTGCAGACACGATCATCTTTTTATCCGGGATCGTCATGCCGATACTGACCCGGCCGAGCTGATCGATTGTATTGCCGAAAGCCGCGCGCAGAACTTTGCCAGGATGGCCAAGCACAACGGCCCGAAGGAAAGCCGATTGTTCCTGAGAGATCGCTTTGCGCAGGTCCGGCTCGAGCAAGGCAAAGGACCCGGTTTCAACGGTCGGCGAAAACAGAATCTCATTGGGCGACAATTGTTCAGGGCGAAGCAGTTTGGCATGCAAGGCACAGGTCGCCCATTCATCGGTCGGGCAAACCTGATCCAGAAACGCAAGCCCCGGCCCATCGGAAATCAACCGTGCCGTAAAAAATGGCAAGTAGATGACGTCATCATCCGTTGCCCGCTCGACCGCAAAAGTAAGCACCGCAAGTTGCGCCACTCCGGCGACCGGCATCAGCACCAACAGCAACATGCTGCGCCCTAACCGCCCGGTCCGGAAAAGATATCCGACGACAAGGCAAACCGGCAGCATCACCACCGAAATCACCAGATGCGACGGATGCACCATGACGGCCCCCATGCCAAGCGCCAGCAAAGCAAGGCTGGACCACACCCGCAAAACCGGCGCCAAAGCGACGATTGCCGCCATCGACATCAGCAAGACAGGCGCGAAAATGTCCGGCATCAGAAAGGCCGCGTAAAAACTGGCCGACCCAAGTGAAGCCGCAAAAAGGCACAGTGCCGTGATCTTTATTGCGCTATGCCGCGATCCCACCACCTGGTTTACCTTTGCACAAATCAGCCACGTGGTTGCAGCCAGCACTGCCGCCTGAAACACCACAAAAAGCCATAACGGCCCAACCCTGGCGAAAGCCGTCAACAGCACCGCATAGACCACCGAGCGGCTGCCAATCACCATCCCGTCATTGTCAGACCCGACCTGGCCCGTGGCCGCTGCGGGGTCAGCCCGCTGATCCAAACCAAGGCCAAGAATTCGAAAGACACTGTCGCCCTGCCGCAGATACCCGGCGGTATCAAAATAGAAAAGCGGCGCCCCGTTGATCAAAAGAACAGCCAACATCGCGACAAGGGCCGCAATGCCCCAGCCAATCGGCCCCGACCATGCGGCCATGGACCAAGGCCGCGGGCGGGCAGCAGAGTTCTTAGTCAGAACCATCGTGTCTGCGTCCAAAGATCGGCCATCAACCCTGCGCCTATTGTGCCAGCGAGGTGGAATTGGCAAGCGGGCGGGAGAACGGCTTGGTCTGAAACTCCTCATGGTAAGACCGCTCGACATTCACTTCCCAAACATCATGTTTTTCGCCCAGAATGTTGCCCGCCGCCAGCATTGCCGACAGCATCGAATGATCCTGATTGTTGTAGCGGTGCAATCCGTTGCGCCCGACGGTCTGAAAATTCTCAAACCCGCTGATCCAGGTCTTGAGAACCGCAAGCGCATCTCTGTACTCGCTGTCATAGACGGGATAGGCCTTGGGCTGGCGAATGATCGCGCCATCAACAACCGATGACGCGGGCGCAAGGCCGATGACCTCAAGCTCTTTGGCCGCCAGCGCAATCAGGTCCTTGTCGGTCTTGCTCCAGATATCATCGGTATCATTGCAGAAATATTCCATGCCAATCGAAGACCGGTCTTCTTGCGGTATCATTGCCTTGGACCAGGCCCGAAAATTCTGGATCCGCCCCACATTTACATGGCCAGAATGAATATAAATCCAGTTATCCGGAAACGGGTCCGCGTGGTCCAGCACCAGGGTGACAATCATGAAGTCACGGTATTTCAGCTTGTCTGCAGCCGCAATCACCGCTGCCGGCGGTGGCGGGTCCATGCAGTGGATCAGATCGCGCAACGGCATCGTGTTGATGAAATCAGTGCCTTCTTGCACAAAAGTCCTGACCTCGCCACTGACCGGATCGGTCTGACAGGCCTCGACACCCGTCACGCGATTGCCATTGCGCATCACACGCTTGACCCACGTTCTGGTCTGCACCTCGCCACCCTTCCCGGTGATCAAAGCGGTCATCTTTTCCCACATCTGCCCGGGGCCAAGGCGCGGATAGCGAAACTGCTCGATCAGGCTTGACGTGTCGTTGGCACCGGTAAAAGCGTTCCAGACCGCCTTGAACAACGACAGGTTCTTGATGCGCTGCGCCGCCCAGTCGGCCCTGATCTCGCTGCAGGGCACACCCCAGACTTTCTCGGTGTAGGACTTGAAGAAATGGGTATATAGCCGGTAGCCGAACCGGTTTGTCACCCATTGCTCAAACGTCTGTTCGTCACGATGCGGAAAAAGTTTGTAGCGCAACAGACTACCAACAATCCGCACGGCCTCAATCGGGCCGATATTGCGCAAGGCGTTCATAGGTTTTAGCGGATAGTCATAGAACTTGTCGCGGTAATAGATCCGGCTTAGCCGCGGAACAGTGATGAAATCCTCCCCCATCACCTCATCCCAAACCTGCTCCACTTCTTTGACCTTTGTAAAGAAGCGGTGCCCACCGATGTCAAAACGAAAACCCTTGTGGTTCTCGGTACGCGCGATCCCGCCGACTATCGTGCCCGCTTCGAACACCACGGGTGCTATGCCCGGCTCGCGACGCTGCAATTCATAGGCGCAGGTAAGGCCCGCAGGACCGCCGCCGATGACGACTATTTTCCGATCAATCTGGTTCATGAATGGTCCAACTAAAAAACACGGCACTTCTCATTTCTCTTTGATCAACAGGGTCAGTGCCCATGATACGTGACCGATAACAGGCAAAATCCGGAACGAGCCGTTGCGCAGTTGCGGGTCTCCTTGCGGTGTCAAGCATCCCGGCCTGCTTTTTGGGCCGGCGCCGCCGGGCTTCGCTGGTTTCTCTGATCGCGATCGGCATCGTTGACATAGGTGTAACGGTCCAACTCGATCTTCAGTCGGTCGGTCAACGCTTTGTCGCTTTGCCCGGTCAGATATCCCAGAACTTCGCCCAAGGTTCCGGCACAATTGGCCGCAAAGATGATCAGGCCGATCTGCGGCATCAACTGGTTCCAGCGCCCGGTTGACCGGATATAGGGAAGCTTTCGTTTCAGGCGCAGGAACGGGATCAGGGGCGAGCCCGCCACATAAAGCAGCCGCCGGCCCCAGCCCCAGTTAAGTTTGCGCACACGTGCGGCAGCAAAGCTGCGCTGCCCGACAAATTCCAGCCACAGGTAGGACCAGAAGTTTGATACCTGCGTATGGCCTCCCGCCACGTCGCCGATCATCAACATCTTGATGCCGCGCCGTACCAGATCTTCGTGCAAGACCGCTTCGCAGCCAAAGACATCTACCAGACTGTCCTTGTACTCCATCAGCAGCGCCCGCCGGTACACGCCATGATGGCCACCCAGCCGCTGCACTTCGCCGGTAGGCCGCGGCGCTACCGCTTCGGCGAACTGCCCGTAGATATGCGCCCAGGCAACCGTGCCCGGATTGGAAGGCAGCATCGACCAACCATAGGCCTGGTAGTCGGTGGTATCAGCATAGTGTATCAGTACCTCGCACAGGTTTGGCGGCGGAAATCCGTGCTCTTCGGCATAGCTGATCAGGTCTGCCGATGCTGCAAGCGTGCCTGCCGCAAGCCCCTGACCGGTCGAGACCACCTTGCCTATTTCAACGATCCTGAAGCTGTGAAACGGCGCGAGTTCGGCTTCATCGACCTGCATCACGCCGCGCGACGGCCCAACCAGCACAAATTCGATCTGATCGACCACGGTCTGCGCCAGAAGAAACGACACTGTCCGCCGACACACCTCGTAGTGGCCGTCGGTTATCATGATAATGGAAATTGCAGGTTTGTTTGTCATAAAACCGTTTCACACAATGCATTTGCGCCAAAGCCAATCGAAGATGCGTCTTATCCCAGTCTACCCCAACTTTCCAATAATTCGTGGCAAATGTTCGGCAAGGCGCAACGACAGGGCAGAAATAGTCAGCGTCGGGTTGGCGGCACCGCCGGTTGTGAAAACCGAACTGCCGGAAATGAACAGATTTGTCAGGCCATGAACGCGCAGATCACGATCGACGACACCGAAACGCGGGGCATCTGACATCCGGGTCGCCCCCATCTGGTGCAGCCCGTATTTGCTGTAATGGGCAAGATGCCCAAGGGCTGCCGGGTCATGCTGCAATTGCCCGATGCCGCGCCGGGCAAGATCCTGTTCCAGAAAGACCATGCTGCGCGCAATGCTGTCGGTCATCTGCGCAGAATCGTGCAGGCGCAGGTGCGGAAGCCGCATCCCATGCGCATCGCGGTCCTCTGACAGCGTGATCCGGTTGGCCGGATCCGGGTCCTGTTCGACAAAGGCGGTCAGCCGGACGTGATCAAACCGCGCGGTTTGCCAAAGCTTGTTGCGCAGGTGCCAGCCAAGATAGGGCAAAACTGTCGTCGGCACATGGCGTGCGTTTTTACGGATATAGCCCCCCAACTTGCGCCAGTCAGATCGGGCCGCCACCGTCTTCGCAGCAACAACGGACGGATGTGCTTCGGCCGGGGAATACCGAAAAAGCCGGATATGCAGATCCAGCAACTGTTCGCGGTCACGCAGATCAGGCGATAGTCCGAAAGTCTGCTCACTGCTTGTGCCGTCGGACCTTGTCCGGTTGGTGAACGGCAAAACCATGTCTTTGCCCGCACCAATGCCAAACGTGCCCAGCGCCCGGATCGGATGTTCCATATGATAGCGCCCGACGACATCATGGGCATTGCCCAACCCGTTTTCATGGCCATCGCGGGAATTCAGCAATAGTCGCGCGTTTTCAATGCCACCTGTCGCCAGAACAAACGCTTTCGCGGTCACCACCGCTTTTTTGCCACCGGGCAGGGCAAGCCGCGCCCGCTGTACAGAAAGTCCGGTCTGATCGGTCGCAAGTTCGGTCACCGTAGCGTGCAGCACGCAGCGAATGGCGCGATCCTTTTCCACCTTGTCGCGAAACCGCTGCGCCAGATTCAGCGGTGTGCTGAACCAGACCGTCTTTTGCCGCAAGTCCCCCTGTCCCAGCGGGCCCGGAACGGCTGGATCGGCCGCAGTCATCGGCAGCCCATAGATCTCCATTGCGGCGGTATAATAGGGGGCAAGGTCCTGCGCAGTGATCGGCCATCCGCTATGCGCAAGCCAGCGCCGGGCGGTGAAATCAACCGGATCAAGCGGGATGCAGGCCCCGGTCCACCGTGCCGTAGTGCCGCCAAATCCGCGCGCGCGCGTCGCTTGAAACGGATAGTCGGGATGATTAGACGCGCCGGCATTCAGATGTGCCAGCGCCTGGGTATCCGCCGCCCCACCACTTTCCAGCAGCAGGATTCGCAACCCGCGCCCCGCCAGCCCATGGATCAGCGACAACCCGGCGGCACCGGCACCGATGATGCAAAGATCGGCGTCCAACGTCTCATCAGGTGGCAGAGTGCGGCCATCAATGAACATGGAACCGTCCTGGCCTTAACAGGGGCCCGGTCATGTCTGCTTGGCCGATGGCTGCACAAGGATTGGTCGCAGCCATTCTATGACCGTAAAACCGATCAAAACTGCAATCAGCCCGCCGCTGGCCAGCGGCGCGGAAAGATGCCCTGTTGCGCACAAAAAAAGCACCAGCATCGCGCAAATTCCTGCGCCCATTGGCACCACGCCGAAGGCGCGAAATCCGGTTTTCCGCCACAACAGCAGCATCGAAGCAATGTTGATGGCGCACATGACAAAGGTGATTGCAATCGCTGCCCCCATCGCGCCAAACTGCGGCGTAAGCAGGGCCAGTGCCGCGATTGCAAGCGCAAGCCCAAACGCACGGATCAAGGCGGAAAGCCTGACTTCGCCGGTCATTGTCAGATAGCTTGCGTGCAGCCCAGAGGCGGCGGTGAAGACATATCCCGACACCAGCACCATCAACGGGTCGTACGAGCTTGAGAAATCCCCGAAAAACGCCAAAAGCCGGGATCCTGTCAGCGTCATCGCCACAGCCACAAGGCAGGCAATGACAAAGCTGGCAAGTCGTGCGCGGTGGTACTCTTGCGCCAGAAGCGTGGCGTTGCCCGCATGGTGGTGCATCCGGACGCGCGGCGTGAACGCCGAAATCAGCGCCAGCCGGCCAAGATCGGTCATCGCCGCCAACCGGGCCGCAATCGCGTATTCGGCGATAACCGCGTCACTGGCAACCAATCCTATGATGATGATGTCGATCAGATAAAGCCCGACATCGACGACCCTTTGGCTGCAAAATATCAGGCCCCGCCCGATGTCCCGGCCCAATTGCCGCGCGGGCAGACCGGCAGGCAGGCTTTCGCTGTGGCCCCGGGCCCGAAACCCCAGAATGATCAGCGGCACCAGCGCCGACAGGCAAAAAGCAACCGCGACCCCGGTTTTTCCAAGACTGGCCGCAAAGGCCATGGCGATCATGCCTGCGCGGGCGGCATCGGCGACCCCCGGCATCAGGGCCGCATCGCCAGCCCGGTGGTTGGCCTGAAACCAGGCCCGCGCCAGCGCCAACAAGGTCAGCGGCACAAGCGCGGGCACCAGGGCCATGATCCACCAGGTGGCGGACGCAGAAATCAACCCGTCACCGGCCTTGCCTGCCGCCAACCAGACGGCCAGACCCAGCACCGCCGCAAAACCTGCGCCGATCCAGCAGGTCTGCCAGAACAGCGATCGCCCCAGCAGGTTGCCGCTTTGCGCATCTAGCGGGGCAAGCCGCAGCAACAACGTCCGGTCCAGCCCCAAAGTCGCCAGAAGTGCCACCAACAGCATGACATTCGCCGCCAGCGAATAGGCGCCAAACTCTTCTTTGCTTAAGGTTTGCGCCAGAAAGTACAACGAGACGAAACCGGCAATGCCACTGGCCGCAAATGACGCGGTGGCCGCCATTGCCGCAGACAAATACGGCGCAAATGTCCGCATCACCGGGCCCGGCGGGCGGCGGGCGCGAAACCCCGGCGGGCGGCGCGCGCGAAACCATTGACCATGGCCACTTGCGACAGCCCCATCAGGACCATCTGCCCGGTCCCCCGCAGGCCGCGTTGCCGCACCGGCCAGGTCAGAAGATCAAGGTAGAACCGCAATGGCTCGCGCTTTGGTTGATCCGACCGGCGGGCATCCAGGACGCGGTGCAGATGGTAGGCCCCCGCACCGTAATTGCTGTGCTGGCGCCAGAACTTGCGCAGGGTCATTGCGTGGAAATGATCTATCACCGCATTCGGCACATACAGGCTTTCGCCGCCTTCTTCCCGCCAGCGCAGGCCGAGCTCGCGGTCTTCCGCCGCCGCCAGAGGGAAGGTTTTGTCAAAGCCGCCCAGCTTTTCAAAAGCCGCCCGGCCAAGGCCCATGTTATTTGAGGTAAAGAAAGGCATCTTGCCGGAACTTGCGCCGAAATAATCATAAAGAAAGTCACATAGGGACTGGCTTGCGGCGGCAAAGCGGTCTGCTGGCAGCCCGTTCTCAACCCGCCCTCCGACAAGCCGCGCATCATCACCGCCATGTGCTGCCTGCAATGTGGCAAGCCAGTCTGGCCGTGGCAGGCAATCGTCATCGGTCAGCGCAATGAAAGCGGCTTTTGTTGATGCAGCACCTGTATTGCGCGCAGCGGCGGGTCCGGCATTGTCTTGCCGGATATAGCGCACCCTTGGTGCGAAGGGGGCGCAGACACCGGCCAGCGGCGGGCTTGACCCATCGTCAACAACGATCACCTCGAAACTGGGATGATCTTGTGCCAGCAAAGCGCCAAGACAGCGACGCAACTGTTCGGGCCGATTGTAGCTCGGCACAATAATTGCCGCTTCCGGGATCGCAGCCTTGGGGGCACTGGCATCACGCATTCGGATCGGAACACCCAGATCGGGAAAAAGGGAGGCAGAACTTGGTCTGAAATTCTTCGTGCCGCAGTCTATATCGGTATGGGTAACTGTCGGCAACTGTTATGGGTTTTCCGCCACCCCAGCGTCCGGGTGCATCGGGTGGTAACGCGCGCCCAAGGTCAGAGTGTGCCGCTCAGCGTCGCTCCGCCCGTTCCGGCGCAGTGTGCTGGCCCTGCCTCAGGCGTTGACCCTTGGCCTACACAGGGCTACTTCAGGCCAACACCGCTGGAAGGATAGGCATCTTGGCAATTCACTTTTACCCCAATGACCTGCCCGACGGGTTGCAGCTTGGTCCGATTGTAGCGATTGATACCGAAACCATGGGTCTTGACCCAAGGCGCGACAGGTTGTGCCTGGTGCAACTGTCATCGGGTGACGGCCATGCGCATCTGGTTCAGATCATGCGCGGCCAGACATCTGCACCCAATCTTGTACGATTGCTGACAGATCCGGCAACGATCAAGCTTTTCCACTTTGGCCGGTTTGATGTGGCGGCACTGAAGGCGGCGTTTGGTGTGACCACCACCCCTGTCTGGTGCACGAAAATCGCAGCCAAGCTGGTCAGAACCTTTACCGACCGTCACGGGCTGAAATATCTGCTGCAAGAACTGGTGGGCGTCGATGTGTCCAAACAGCAGCAAACCTCGGACTGGGGGTCGGAAACCCTGACCGACGCGCAGCGCGACTATGCCGCTTCGGATGTCTTGTATCTGCACAAGTTGAAGACCGAACTGGAAAAATGCCTGATCCGCGAAGACCGATTGGCCCTTGCCCAGGCATGCTTTGACTTTCTGCCGACGCGCGCTGAACTTGATCTGCTGGGATGGGACGAACCAAATGATCTCTTCCACCACTGACCCGTTTGGCGACATCGCCCGCCGCGTGATCACCCGCGAGGCAGAGGCGCTTGTGATGCTGTCAGACAGCATAGGTCCCAGCTTTGCCGCTGCCGCCAGCCTGATCCTGGCCGCCAAGGGCCGGGTCATCGTCTCGGGCATGGGCAAATCCGGCCATATCGCCCGCAAGATCGCGGCCACTTTTGCATCAACCGGCACGCCCGCCCAATTCGTGCATCCGGCCGAGGCAAGCCATGGCGATCTGGGGATGGTGATGCGCGGCGATGTGGTGATGGTGCTGTCAAACTCCGGCGAAACGCCAGAGCTTGACCATATCGTTGCACACACCCGCCGCTTCAGCATTCCCTTGATAGGGATCGCCGGGCGCGAAGGATCCACTCTTTTGCGCCAGTCGGATGTGGCGATCCTGCTGCCCGACGCGCCCGAGGCCTGTGACCAGGGCATCGTGCCCACCACTTCAACCACAATGACACTGGCGCTGGGCGATGCGTTGGCCGTGGCCTTGATGGAACATCGCGATTTTACACCCGAACATTTCCGCATCTTCCACCCGGGCGGCAAGCTGGGGGCAAGGCTGACCCGGGTAGAAAGCCTGATGCATGCCGATATGCCGCTGGTCTTGCATGACACGGCGATGAGCGAAGCCTTGCTTATCATCTCAGCCAAGGGGTTTGGCGTGGTTGGCGTTACCGATGGTGACGGCTATCTTGTGGGTGTGGTCACCGACGGTGACTTGCGTCGGCACATGGCGGGGCTTTTGTCGTTGACCGCAGGGCAGGTCATGACGCCAGGCCCCCGCACCATAGGGCCCGGCTCTCTGGCAACAAAGGCGGTCGCCGTGATGAATGACCAAAAGATCACCTGCCTGTTCGTCGTCGATCCCGAAGGCAGCCGCGCGCCAGTCGGCATTTTGCATATTCATGATTGCCTGCGTGCAGGTGTGGCCTGACGCCAATGGCCATTTCCGAAAATCTGCATTCGCGACTGGTGGTCTGGGCAAAAGTGACCTTACCCTTGATGGCACTTGCCCTGCTGTCGACCTTGTTTCTGGTGTCGCGCCGGATTGATCCGACAGATGCCATCCCCTATGCCGACGTGGATATCGAAGAACGCGCCCGCGAGCCGCGCCTGACAGAAGCATCCTATGCCGGCGTCACTGCCGACGGGTCCGCGCTGACGCTGAGTGCCGCCGAAGCGCGGCCAGAAAACGAAAGCGGCGTAAGCTTGGCCAAAGTTATCGTCGGCACGCTGGAAACCCCGGACAAGACACGGGTGGACATGCAGGCCGCAACCAGCGTCATGGATGATCAAAATCGCACGATGACGCTGGGCGGCGGTGTATCCGTCACCACCACGACGGGCTATTCTATCCAGACAGAAAGCCTTGTGGCCGACCTTGATCAAACCAACCTGTCCAGCCGGGGCAGCGTGACCGCAACCGGCCCGATGGGAAAGATCGAAGCTGGCGAAATGGTGCTGACCCAAGACCCAAATCAGGCGGATGCCTATCAATTGGTGTTCAAGAACCGGGTAAAACTGCTATACACCCCGTCAAATTGAACGGATGAATTAGAGGCATGGCATGTTGAAAACACGAACACCGCAAGCCGCCCTGCGTGCGGCCGTACTTGCCGCCGTACTGGCTTTGGCGGGGGCTGCCGTGCCCGCACTTGCCCAGCAGGCCAACATCGCCTTTGGCGGCCTGAAACAGGACACCTCGCTTCCCGTGACGCTGGATGCCGACAGCCTTGCCATCAACAATGCCAATGGCTCTGCCCTGTTCACCGGCAATGTCATCGTATCGCAGGGCGAAATGCGCCTGACTGCGGGCGAGGTAAAGGTCGAATATGCGCCCGATGGCGGCGGCATCAAGACATTGCACGCAACCGGAGGTGTCACCCTGATCAGTGCGACCGATGCTGCCGAAGCCCGTGAAGCCATCTACACCATCGACACCGGCAATGTGGTGATGACGGGCGATGTACTGCTGACCCAAGGCCAAAGCGCGATTTCAGGTCAAAAACTGGTGTTGAACCTCGAAGCTGGCACCGGCGCCATGGAGGGGCGGGTGCAGACCGTGTTTTCCCCCGGTGTAAAGGAATGACCGCGCCCCCCGAACTGACCGTTACCCAAGGCGACGCTGGCCTTCAAATCATCAATCTGCGCAAAAGCTACAAGCGCCGCCCGGTCATTCGGGATGTGTCCATGCGGCTGAACCGGGGCGAAGTCGTGGCCCTGCTTGGCCCGAACGGATCGGGCAAAACCACCTGTTTTTATTCGATTGCGGGCCTTGTCACCCCAGAAGGCGGGCAAGTGATCATCGACGGCCGGGATGTGACCTCGCTGCCGATGTATCGACGCGCCAGATTGGGGATTGGCTATCTGCCGCAAGAAGTCTCGATCTTTCGGGGCCTGTCGGTCGAAGACAATATCCTGTCGGTGCTGGAAATAGCCGTCGCCGATCGGCACAAACGGCGCGAGCGCCTCGAAGAATTGTTGTCGGAATTTTCGATCACCCATCTGCGTCAGGCCCCGGCACTGGCCCTGTCGGGTGGCGAACGTCGCCGGGTCGAAATTGCCCGATGTCTGGCGGCGGAACCGAAGTATCTGCTGCTGGACGAACCTTTTGCCGGCGTCGATCCAATCGCCGTCGGCGAGATCAGACATTTGGTGCATGATCTGAAAAGCCGCGGCATCGGCGTGCTGATCACCGATCATAACGTGCGAGAAACGCTAGAGATTGTCGATCGCGCCTATATCTTGCATGACGGCAAAGTATTGATGAGCGGTACCACAGATGAAGTTGTGCGGGATGAAACCGTCCGGCGCGTCTATCTGGGCCAGAATTTCCGCATCAACTGACGCGGTGTCGCGCGCGGCAGGCTGCTGGCGTCGCGATGATTTCTGACGAAGCAGTTGACAAACGCCCCTGTCGTGTCGCCAAATACCCGTGATGCGTGTAGCGATCACTCAGCCAAATAAACCACCTGCGGCCGGCGCAAACCCGCGCCTCCGCCAAGACAGCCGCGCATCGACACCAAGTAAAATACCGGAATGGCAGGCCCCTGCGCACCCCCGCGTCAGGGTCTTTGCCAACTGCGCGAAGGAGGCATCATGCGCTACCAGATCAGTGGCAAACAAATCGACATCGGCGAGGCTCTGCAATCCCATGTGAAGGCCGAACTGGGCGAGGTCGTTGAAAAATACGCCCAGCGCCCCACCGAAGTGGTCGTTTTCTTTTCCCGCGTAGCACATGAATTTACCTGTGAAATCGTGATCCACCTGTCCACCGGCCTGAACGCTCAGGCCAAAGGCCATGCGACCGAAATTTATGCAGCCTTTGAATCGTGCCGCGAGAAGATGGACAAGCAGCTGCGCCGCTACAAGCGCCGCTTGCGCAACCACCACAAAGACCGCGCGGAACCCGTTGAATTTGATGGCGGATCGTCCTATATTCTGGCCGCTGCAGCGGATCATGATGATGCAGAGCCTGACAGCCTTCAGCCCATCGTCATAGCCGAGATGGAAACGAAAATACCCTCGGTCACGGTGGGTGAGGCCGTCATGCAATTGGAAATCGGCGGGCAACGTATGTTGGTGTTTCGTAATGAAGGCCATGGCGGTGTGAATGTGGTTTATCGGCGCGACGACGGGAATATCGGTTGGATAGACCCGCGAAACGCCAAGTAACGCACCCGTTTCGGGGGGCAAGGAATAGGCAACGTCATGGAGCTTTCAGCGCTGTTGATCCCGGGTTCGGTGCGGGTTGTTGCCCAATTGGCCAGCAAGAAACGCCTGTTTCAGGAATTGGGGGAACTTGCAGCGCAGGCTTACGGCCTTAACGCCGCCAGCGCCATCGATGCTTTGCAGGAACGCGAAAGTCTAGGCCCTACCGGCGTCGGGCATGGCATCGCTTTGCCGCATGCCCGGCTGGAAGATCTGCCCAGGATCAACGCCGTTTTCCTGCGCCTCGAACGCCCGCTGGATTACGACTCGGTGGATCGGTTGCCGGTCGATCTGATCTTCGCCCTGTTCGCCCCGCGCGATTCGGGTGTTGATCACCTGAAGGCGCTGGCGCTGGTGTCGCGGACAATGCGTGATCCGGGTATTCGTGCCAAGCTGCGCGCCAATAGCGATACCAACAAGCTTTACGCCATCTTGACGGAATCGCGCGGCATTCAGGCGGCCTGATCCGGCCAGTCCCGAAAACCAAACCCGACATAGTCGCGCGTATAGGCGTCGCACGCCGCAGCCTCGATCTGGCGATCAAAGATGGCGGCGAGGGCTGCCGTTCCTTCAGCCACCACGGGCGGGCAGTTGATGCCCACCTCTGCAGCCAAACCTGCCAACCCCTGCTGCAATTGGTCTTCACGCAGCACGTGATCCGGGCCCTGAAACTGTGCCATGCCTTTCAGAATTGCCGTTTGCGTGGCCCACCTGACATCCACCCGATAACCGGTCTGTCCGGCAAGGTTCAGCTTGACGAACCGCAAGAACCCAAGGAATGCCGCCCGGTGCGCCTCCGGGCCGGCAAAGCCCGCTCCGGCCGGCGGAAGGTCCACCTTGTAGCTGCCCGCAAGCAGGGCGCGCAGGTCGGGCATGTCGCCCGACACCGCGCAGGCTACAAAAGCCGCATGGGCGCGCACCACCGGATGGCGCAGAACCGTGAAACTGCGATGCCCGGGGTGACCCTTTTTCCACTGTCGCAGCGTCTTTTGATTGAAATCCCCCTGCACCGCGCCGCAGCTTGTCAGCCAAGCCGCAATGGCCGCATCCGACCCGCCGCGCATCGGCATATACAAAAGCCCGGCATCCCTGCAGGCAAGATACCCCGGAATTCCCGGGCTTCGGCGCGGCTCGAACGCGGGTTCATGGCCCAACCCGAACACATCTATCCGTGCCAGTGCTGCCTCCATTTCGGCAGGGTTGGTCACTTTGTCGGCCAAAGCCCCGGGATTTTGCTTTTTAAGCGCGGTATCCGGGCTGGCAAGAACCGCATCCACTCCCAGAAAGCGCGCCAACCCGTTCAATACCGCGACGTCCTGCAAATCCTCGTAGTCCAGCTGAAACGCGGCTTGGCCCGACTGTTGCAGCGTCCCGCGAATGACCGACAAAAACCCTTGCACCTGATCAAGATGGGTCTGAAAACCACGCGGATCAAACCGTACCTTTGCTGTTTTCAACGCCTTGCCATCGCCCAGCTTCCATTGCCCGGTTTCGCGAACAATCTGCAACGACACATAACTTTCCAGCGGATTGCGGGTCAGGATGATTTTTGCGCAAGTCACATCTGCCAGGACAGCATCAAGGATGCGCGGATCGTGGTCGTGGAAAAACCGGAACCCCGACATCCCCGGCGTCTTTTCGCGCAACCGGGCCAGCATCGCATGCGGGTCAGCTTCACGCGCGGCAAGGGTGATGCCAAACATGTCCATCTGGTTTTTCTTGCCGATGAAGAACGGGTTGAAGACCTCGCCATGGCAGTGCAGACCGGACATCGCGTTCAGGTTTGCTTCCAGAAAGTTTGATCCGGTGCGCATCCCAGCCAGAATCACGAAACTGTCAAACTGCGGTTTTGCCATGGATCATTTCACCAGATAAGGCCTGACGCGGGGTGCCTGAACCGGGCGCTCATCGTCACTTGCCGGAAACTCGCCCATCAGCGAAGGCTGCATGCCCTGATTGCGCAGGCTTTGCAGGAATTGGCCAAAGCCGGTCAAATCCGCCATCCTCGGGGTCTCGGCCAAGCGTCGCATGGCGCGCGGGCTGATCTCATCGATGATGGTTTGCAACGGCTCCATCGGGTTGTCGACAAATTCTGCAAGGCTCCAGATCCGGACCTTGGCTTTTGTGGTGACCGCGCGCAACAGCTTAAGATGGTCTGCCTCAATGCGTTGCAACAGGGCCGCCTGGCTTCGTACTTCGGGGGCATTGCGATTGGAATGGAACAGTGGCACGGCCCAGGCCCCGGAAATCACCGATATCTGGGCATTGGCATCTGCGGCAATAAACGGCGCTATTTCCTGCCTGTCATGCGGGCTCATCTGAAAGCACTGACGTTCACCACGGGTGTTCCAGATCAGATTTGTCAGAAAACTGCGGTGGTCATAGTCACGAACTGATGCACTATCTGGCAGGCCGCCTTTGAAGACATGTTCTGCCCCGGCAAATTGCGCGCGCGCTGGGGCAAAAAGATTGCCATGGACCTGCGCATTCGTCACTTTGGTCAACCACTGGTCAAAATCCTCAAACAGCTCGGCAAAGCCCTGAAAAACAGAATAGGGCGCTGCAGTCTTGCCGTTTTCCCACGTCGCGTTGGGAAACCGGCTTTGCATGTAAAGCCCGGCCCTGCCTTTTGTGCGCCGCTCTACCGCTTTTGCGAACAGCCGGTCGATCTTTCCCGCGTTCGGTACGGCCAGCGCCGGATCGCCGATGTCCTCGGTCAGGAATGCCCGGTACAGCTTGCCAGCATTCGGCCAGATCTTGCGCGCAACAAAGCAGTCGGATCTGCGCAGCAATTGCAGGTGATCATCGTAGAAAATATGTGGCTTACCCTGAAAATCAAACTTGGAAAGCGTCAGCGACCGGCTTTCAACCCGGGTTGAGACCTGCCGTACCAATGTCTGGAAATAGGATTCGTCCGGGATCCATACCCGCTTGAAATAGTGGTCCTGGGCTTCCCGATCGGGGTTGTTCAGGATCGCCGCCAGCGTTCTTCGGGTCAGGCACCACCACTGGCTGCCCAGATGCGGCACCACGCCCGGTGGAATGCGCCGACGCAGCCCGATTCTGCGTTGCAGCCGGACATAGCCATCAAACAGGCGTCGCTGCTTGCGCCAGGAAAATGGAAACCGAAGGGTAAATCGCTCTATATCCAGCCCGCCAATCGTCCAGCCGACATCTTCGGTGGTTACCGATTCGATGAAATCTGTTTGCGGATGCTTGGCCAGATATGACACCAGATCG
>JANNSG010000032.1:0-9235 GCA_031402355.1 Pseudorhodobacter sp.
CATCGCCCCCCCGAAAGCCTTCGTCACCCGCGACCAGGATATGACCCCCACGCCCATGCCCGACACAAACGGCGCTTGGGCCACCACCCGCTTCGCCGACCCGTCAGACCTCGCCCATGATTGCCACGTCAACATCGTCACTTTCCAACCCGGCGGCCTGATCCCGTTTGAGGAAACCCACGTCATGGAACACGGCCTTTACGTCCTGCAAGGCCGCGCCGTCTACAAACTCAACCAGGACTGGGTCGAAGTCGAAGCAGGCGATTACATGTGGCTGCGCGCCTATTGCCCGCAAGCCTGCTACGCCGCCGGGCCCGGTCCATTCCGCTACCTCCTCTACAAAGACGTCAACCGCCACGCACGCCTCCGCGGCCCCGGCGCTTTCGGCGCTCCCGCCTGATTTCATCTGTTCACAAATATCTTCGGGGGTCCGGGCGCAGACAGCCCCCGGTGCCCGCCAAGCCCGGAACACATCTCATGACACGCACCCTAATAACCGAACCCCTCACCCAAACCGCCTTCGCCCCCTTCGGCGATGTGCTGGAGGCAACTGGCGACTACAAACTCATCAACGCAGGCCTCTGCAAACGCCATCACGACCGCGCCAAACTTGATTTCGCAGATGCCCGCCCCGGCATCTCGATCTTTCAGGCCGAACCGCGTAGCCTGCCCTACACTTTCGATCTGATTGAACGTCACCCCGAAGGCTCTCAGGCCTTCATCCCGATGACGCAACACCCGTTCCTCGTCATCGTGGCGCTCAATCCGCAGGCAGTTCCTCGCGCCTTCCTCACCAACGGCGCGCAGGGCATCAACCTGCACCGGGGCACTTGGCACGGCGTGTTGACGCCTCTGCAGGCCCCCGGCCTTTTCGCCGTGATAGACCGTATCGGGTCGGCGCCCAATCTTGAAGAATACCGCTTCTCCGACCCATGGATCGTCACCGGACCTGCGGCCTGACGGCAGTCACGCGGCGCAGCCGGGCAGCGGCAAACCGTGACATCGCCAACACGCCTGTCGCCGCACCTGACATGCCCGGCCTATCGGCTGCCGGGTTGCGCGCCGTGCCCGGAACCTTGTGCATGCGCAACGACACGCCAAGCCGCACATCGCAATAAGGCGGAACCCGCAATCATCCCGGCGCACAGGAGGTCCGATGCCCCTCCCCGATTTCGATGACCCGGACTTGCCGCTGCAGGTGCTATTCGTCCAATGGCCCGCCATGATGACATATTTCCTGTCGCGTGGAATGTTGTGTTTTGGCTGCCCGGTCGCGCCGTTTCACACCCTAGCCGATGCTTGTCTGATCTACAGGTTGGACGAAGTACAGTTTCGTGGCGAATTGCGCGCCGCCTTGCTCCGCGAAACCTGAACCCCTCGAATGGGCAGCAAGACTCAACCCGCTGCTCCGCTCAGCAAAACCAGCTGATGCGGCGCAATAACTGTTATCTTCTTGCGCTCGCTTTTCACGATGCCCTCTTTTTCCCAGGCGCTTAGCAAACGGCTGACGGTATGCAGGGTAGACCCTGTCATGTCCGAAATGTTCTGCCGGGTGATCGGAAAGTCGATCTCGATCCCGCGGTCCACCTTGCGGCCCATCTGCGTGATCAGCCGCAGCAAGGCAGCGGCAATTCGCTGTTCGACAAGTTTTGTCGCCATTTCCACGATCACATTGTGCATGTCTGTCATCCGCTCTCCTACAATTGCATAGGTTTGCGTCGCAAATCCGGCGTAGCGAGCGGTGAACACGGGCCAAAGCCTGCTCGGCCAGGCAAGTACGACACAGTCGTCGGCAGCAATCGCGGTTGCTGGATAGGTCTTGTGCCCCAGCGCGGCCCCTATCCCGAACAACTGGCCCGGGGCGATGTGCAGCAAGATGATCTGATCGCCTTGCGCGGTGGTGCGTTGCACCCGGATATGGCCATCCAGCAACAAGAAAAAGCGATCAACCGGCCGACCTTCGGAAAACACCGTCTGACCAGCATCATAGCGTGCAGTCTGGGCGGCATCGAGGATCTCTCGGATTTGCGGCCGTGCCAGACTGCGAAACGGCGGCAGGTCTGTCAGCAGGCTTTCGTCCAGTTTCTTCACGTCGCACCCTTTTTTGTTGTGGCAGCACAAAGAGCCGCGCCATCCCTTGGCCTAAAACAGCGTCGGACAAAACCAACCCCGAAAGGATACGTCATGTTTTCTACTCTGACCATTGCCACAGTCACCGCGATGCTGATGGCCGGCAGTGCCTTAGCCGAAACATTCGAGGTCAAGATGCTGAACAAGGGGGTCGAAGGCGCGATGGTGTTTGAGCCCGCTTTCATCGTGGCGGCAGCGGGCGATACGATCAATTTCATATCGACCGACAAAGGGCACAATGTGGAATCGATCGCAGGCATGCTTCCCGAAGGCGTGGAACCGTTCAAGAGCAAAATGGGCGATGATTATGCGATGACCATGGCCGCCGACGGCATTTACGGCGTAAAGTGTTCACCGCATTATGGCATGGGAATGGTCGCCCTGATCCAGGTCGGCGCGCCGGTCAATCTGGACGGTGCAGCAGCAGTCCCCCAGAAAGGCAAGGCAAAAGCCCGGTTCGCGCCGCTGTTTGCACAAGTCACCCAGTAGCCGGAACTGCTAAAACCAAAGGGGCGGCCCGAAACCGGGGCCGCCCTTATTTATCGCGCGGATAATCACGATACAGACCGCACCAGACGGAACCCAAGGTAATCCGGCGGCACCCCGGCCGCGCAGCCGCCCGACCGCGCATCGCGCACGAAGGTGATCACAAAGCCGCGGTGCTTGCCTTGCACCGCCCGAACTCCGCAATACTCAGCCCGTGTGGCAATCACCGATCCATCGGGCGTCACAGTGCCATTCTGAAAGCAGGTTTGCGTCCATTCCCAGACATTGCCAGCGATATCTGCGACGCCGATGTCATTGATCCCGAAATGGCCCAAGGGGTGCTGTGCCAGATCTGCCGCGCCACGACGCTCAACTTCACGCCGATAGGCAGCGATCCAACGACGCGACGGGTCTGCCCCGTTTGCATCTTCTGCAAAACTGTCGTCGAAGGCGCGGTTGCCCGCCACCCGCAGCCATTCTGCGTCGGTCGGCAATCGCCAGTCCACGCCCGTTTGGCGGGATAACCAGAGGGCATAGGCCGTCGCGTCGTCAAAGTTGATACTGGTCTGCGGCAGATCGGCGCGGTCAGCCGAGGGCGCGTCAGGGCAAGCCCTGTCAGCGACACATCGGGCATAGTCCGCTTCGCTGACCTGGTGTTTCATGACGTCCATCGCCGGGGCCGGGATACTCCCGACCGGCGCATCGATTACGCGCGTGCCTTGACGGAATTCACCGGCAGGGCGGTAGCTCAGCGTCGCCGCGTCCAGCCGCACCGTTTCCGGCATTGGCGCAGGGCTGCCTTCCCGGGGCCAGAAAAGACCTATGGTTGCGACCAGAACGACAGTTGCCCCGACGCTGGCCAACCTTACCCCTCGTGACATCTCCGCCTCCACCCGATGGCAAAGGCAGCCCCGCAAGCGAGGCCGCCATGCGACGATAGCCCGATGCCCTACGGCAAGGCCGTGCGCCCTTCATGGGCAGCATCATATTCCACCGGTGCCACGACTTGTTCCATCAAGTCATTGTTCCAGTCACCGCCGACGATCACATGCGCGGTTGCCCCAAGGTTTACCGCCTCGATCAGGTTGTGGTTGACGTAGGCGTAGACACCCGGCTGCAGGAACGTGTACAGCGCTGCACCGGCCGACCCGCCCCGGATGAACCATGTTTCCAGATCCCGTTCGGGCGGGTTGTTGAACTTGCCTGTCTCCCAGACCAGATCGCCATGCCCGCCGATCAGGTGCGGGCGGGTGTCGCGATTGGCTTGGCTGTGCACCAAAAGCACCGTTTCGCCTTGCTCGGCCGTCAGGGCGTTGTCGCCGGTCAATGCGCCGACGCGGCCGTTGAACACCACATGCGACGGGATCAAGCCGTTCATCACTGCCAGCGTGTCGGAATAGCTTTCGCCTGCATCGGAAAACCGCAAATACGCCCCGTCCGGCCCGCGCGGAATGTAGAAATCATTCTCGCCTACATAAAAGACCCGATCATAGGCGGCAGGCTGACCCATATGGTCGCGCAGCCCGTCGCGCGGCAGGATCATGATGCAGCCCGACATGCCCGACACAACATGCCACGGGATCATCGGGCCACCCGGCGCGCAGTGATAGACGAACACTCCGGGGCGCGTGGCCTTAAAGCGCAGCACCGTCTTTTCGCCCGGGTTCACCAGCGTTAGCGATCCACCGCCAAGCGCGCCCGTGGCTGCGTGGAAGTCGATGTTGTGTTGCATGGTATTTTCGGGCGAATTGTACAGCGTCAATTCCACATAGTCGCCCTCATGTACCACCATCATAGGGCCGGGGACGGATCCGTTGAACGTCATCGCCTGCAACCAGGCATCTTCATCGATCTGCATTTCCTTCTCGACGATCTGCATTTCGAATTCCACGATCTGCGGCCCGGATGTGGCTATCTGTTCGTGTGCATGGACAAAGGGTGGTGCCACCAGTTATATCTTGCGGCGGGTCAACGCGGAAAGATCGACCGGTGCGGCGGCCGAGGTGTCCGTCACCTCATCGGCAACGGCGGTCTTGATCACATAGGGTGCGGCGGCAACGAAGGCCGCCCCCATCAGGGCAGCGCGGCGGGTAAACATCGGGGGCTCCTTGGCTGGTCGATTGGCATGACCAGACATGCCCCCTTGTGGCCTCAAGGTCGTTGTCGCAGCACAACAAACCGTTGGAAAGCCGCAGACACCTCGACACTGACCCAGGCCTTCCTGAGGGCGGCATGATCAGCGTAAAGCCCGACCCTGTACCGCCGTCGCGCTGGCCGGGCTTTTGCGGCGTCCGGCGCAAATTCTGCCTGACATTGGCACCAACGCCCCGGCGCAGATTGCGACCATTGGCCACGCCATGAAGATAGAGTTGCATCGCCAGACATGATACGCGCACTATTTACTTGTAGTGTGGCGTGACGTGAGATGCTGGCAGATGGTAGCGCGATAATGGACCATGAATTCACTCCGGGTGCCGAAAACGCCCGCGCGTTCCGGGATGCTTTGGGCAGGTTCACCACGGGCGTCACCGTCATCACCATAGACGGGCCGGACGGGCCGATGGGCTTTACCGCCAACAGCTTTTCCAGCTTGTCGATAGACCCGGCTCTGGTGCTTTGGTCAGTGGCGAAATCGGCTCAACGATATCCCTACTTTGCCGAGGCGCGCTATTTCGCGATCCATGTGCTGGCTGCCGACCAGGCCCCGCTGATTGACCGTTTTCTGCGCTCCGGGCCCGGCTTTGACGGGTTGGCGCATACAGTAAACAGCAATCGGGTGCCGCTTGTGGCGGGGGCATCGGCCCGGTTCGAATGCGAACAACACGCGACCTACGAGGGCGGCGATCATCTGATTGTCGTGGGAAGGGTGCAGCGCGTCGTATGCCATGACGGCGCGCCATTGGTCTTTTCGAGGGGCCAGATGGGGCGGCTAGCGGCACTGTAGTGGCGAAGGCAGATCGGCGTCTCGTCAACTGCCGCGGGCATCGGGGGCTACGGCGCAAGGTCCTTTTCGTGTTCGTCATAAATGGCTTGGGCACCAATACCGCTGGATGGCCGGGCATTGCCGTGGTTGTGCGGCCTTTGCATGGCACTGAGGACCAATGTCACTGTGGCCCTTGCGATCGCCGTTGGCATCCGGCGACCGGGACGGGGTGGTTGGTTCGCGGTCCCTGACGATGCGCAAAGGCCAAATGGTCCGCCAGACCTAAAGGCATTCGCCGCCATCGACCACAAGGGCATGGCCTGTCATGAACCCGGACTGGTCCGACGCCAGATAGACAATGCTGGCGGCAATGTCCTCGACCGTGGCCCAGCGCCCCATGGGAATTGACCCCGCAACATAGGCTTCAAGCTTTGTCCTGCCCCCCATCTGCGCCTCGAAGCCTTGGTTGAAAGGCGTATCGACAAAGCCCGGGCACAGCGCGTTGCACCTGACGTTGAAGCGCGCGTGATCCGCAGCGATCTGTCTGGCCAAGGCAATCACCGCATGCTTGGTGGTGGTATAGGCAATCATACCACGGTCAAACTGTATGCCAGAGTTAGACGCGGTGATAATGATTGAACCCGCGCGCCGGGTGGTCATATGCGCCATCGCCGCACGCGCCGCAATAAAATGGGCGCGAACATTCAAGCGCCACGAGGCATCCATGTCATCGCAGGTGACATCCATCAACCCGCCCGGTATCTGAATTCCCGCATGTGAATGCAAGATGTCCAGCCGCCCGCGCGCAGCAACCCGGTTGATCGCCGCCGTGACGGCAGTTTCATCCGCTGCGTCCAGTGCAAATGCCTCGGCCTTGCCGCCTGCGGATGCGATGTCATCGGCCACGGCCGCTGCCCGCGCGCCATCAAGATCGGTCACTGTGACGATGGCCCCTTCTCGGGCAAGGGCCAAGGCCCCGGCGCGCCCGATCCCCGAACCCGCCCCGGTCAGAAATGCGACCCGCCCTTCAAGCATCATCATCGGATGTCCTTTCGCGCGGGCTTGCGCAAGATCAGCTGCGCCACCACCAAAAGCAAAAGCGAAACGGCAAGCACCATGGTTCCAATGGCATTGATTTCGGGCGTCACCCCCCGGCGGATCGACGCAAAAACATAGATCGGCAGGGTCGTCTCCGATCCGGCCACGAAGAACGCGATGATGAAATCATCAAAGCTGAACGTGAAGCTCAGCAGAAACCCTGCAAGAATGCCGGGGAAAATCAACGGCAGGGTCACTTGCCGGAAAGTGGCGAAGGGGGCTGCATAAAGGTCTGCCGATGCCTCCATCAGGCTGCGGTCCATGCCTGACAGACGCGCGCGCAGAATGATGATCACCAAGGCCATCGAAAACAGGGCATGGGCGGCGATCAGCGACCCATAGCCCATGGCAAGCTGTGGCGCCTGACCCTCGGGCGCAAGTGCGGCAAGCAGCGGGTTGATCCAGCCGAACAGCGTGACAAGCGCGATCAAAGTGGCAATCCCGATCACGATGCCGGGCACCATGACCGCCACATAGATCAACGCATCGGCGACCGCGCGCAACCGCCCCGTCATGCCGTGCAGCGCCAGCGCCGCCATGGTGCCAAAGGCGCTGGCGATCAGGGCAGAGCAAAGGGCGACAATGAAACTGGTCCACAGCGCCTCCATCACAAACGGGTTCGACAGGGCGCGGCCATACCACTGCACCGAAAAGCCGGTGAACTGGCTGGCGTGGCGGCCCGCGTTGAAGCTGAAGATCGCGATCACCGCAATCGGCAGATACAGGAACAGATAGACAGCAAAGGTGTAAAGGCGCATCTGGGTTCACCTCACATCAATGACACGTCGTCGCGTGACCCGCCCAGCCGGCGCATCAACCACATGTAAAGCGTGACAGTGACAAGCATGATCACAACCAGCGTCACCGCCACAGCAGCGCCGTAGGCCCAGTTGCGTGATTGCAAGAACAGATCAACCAAGGCGTTGCCGATGAAAAAGACCTTGCCGCCCCCCAGCATGGCCGGGATCAGAAATTCGCCCATCAAGAGGATGAACACCAGCATGCAACCCGTGGCTATGCCTGGCAGCGACAACGGCAAAGTGACGCGCAAAAAACTTTGCAAGGGCGGCGCGCCAAGATCGGCTGACGCTTCCAGCAGCCGCTTGTCCAGCCGCTCCAGGCTGACATAGACCGGCAGCACCATAAGTGGAAGATAACTATAGACAATCCCTGTCAACACCGCGAAAGGGGTGTTGATCAACCGGTACGTCCCCAGACCCAGCCAATCGATCAGCGCCGGCAGCCCCTGCCCGCCAAGGATGAAAATCCACGCATAGCTGCGGATCAGGATCGAGGTCCAGAACGGCACGATCACAAGGATCAGCAACAGTGTGCGCCACTTGGGTTCGGCCCGCATGGCCAGGAAATAAGCCAGCGGATAGGCGATCACCAAGGAAAGCACCGTGCCCAGTGGTGCCAAAGTCAGCGTATTTGCAAAGGCAGTCCAGCGGGCCGGCAGATTTGCATATTGCTCAAAGGTAAAGGCGGGGACGTAGCCGCCCGCCGCCTCGCGTTCACCAAAGCTGAAGATCAGCACAAAGCACAGCGGCAGCACCAACATGACGGCAAACCACAGCCCCGCCGGGGCCAGAAGAAGCCATGTTGAAAGCCGCCGCTGCATCGGATCAGGCCGCTTTGAACCGCGCCATCAACTCGGCACGGTTCGCGTCGGTCAATGTCGCCGCCGCCCCGAATTCCAGCGCGTTCAGAAGATCAGCTGCGGGGTACAGGATCGGGTCGTTCAGAACTTCGGCTGGCAAAAGCCCATCTACCCGTGCATCCGCAACCGGATAGCCATGGAACAGCGCTTCCTTGGCGTTGACCTCGGGTGCCAGCAGGTAGTTGATCAGCGCGTAGGCTGCGTCCCGATGCGGTGCGCCTTTGGGGATGGCATAGAAATCCGACCAAAGCTCGCCGCCCTCTTGGCCGATGACATAGACGATCTCGGGGATGTCGCGGTTCAACTGCTTGCCATCGCCAGTCCAGCAGATCGTCATCCAGGCATCGCCTGATCGCATCGACGGCTGGTAGTCTGAACTGATCGCAAAGAGATGCGGTTTTGCGGCAAGCAACAATTCTTCGGCTTTTGCAAGCTCAGCCGGGTCAATCGAATTGAAGGAATACCCAAAGGCCTTCAGCGCGCCGCCGATGGTGGTCAGTTGGTAATCATGCACCATTGTGCGGCCTGAAAAGGTGGTCTGCGTCAGATCCCAGAATTCTTTCCATGTGGCAGGTGTCGTTCCGCCGGTGTGGCTGGTGTTCACCGCAAAGCCAGTGGTGCCCCAGTTCTTCGGCACGGCATAAAGCTTGCCATCCACCGTGCCCGGCCCGGCGAACCGTTGATCGAAACTTGCAGCGTCGTAGTTCGGCAGCAGCGACAGATCCAGCGGCTCGATCAGATCCTGCTCGACATAGGTGGTAATGGTGTAATTCGTCGGCACAAAGACATCCCATCCTGAACCGCCCGCTTGCAGCTTTGCCAGCATTTCTTCGTTTGATCCGAAGACATTCATTTGCACCGCCGCCCCGGTTTCGGCAGCGAAGGCATCAAAATTGGTCGCATCATGATAGTTCGGCCAGGTGGCCAGGATCACCCGG
>JANNSG010000033.1:0-19071 GCA_031402355.1 Pseudorhodobacter sp.
CGCATGAATGCCAAAGGCACCGGCAAAGATGACCCACATATGCGGCTCGGGCCAAGGCACCACGAACAGCGCAAATGGTGCGGCCATCACCCCATAACACGCATCTATGGCCGCACGCGAAAGCCAGGGGTCATGCCTGCCCTTTTGCAGCGCCCCGAACACCGCATGCAGCACCGCCGCCATCAACGCCAGCGCCAGCGCCAGATCATGCCCCGCTGCGGTGCCTTCCAGCCCGATCAACCATTGGCTCATGATGGATGGTACCCCGTGGCAAAATCAGCAAGATGAGTATTTGTGCGAAGAAAAAGCCTTTCAGCCATCAAGCCCGACAAGGGCACGGGCAAAATCCTCGGGGTCAAAGGCCGACAGATCGTCGATCTGTTCGCCAATTCCGATGGCATGAATGGGCAGCCCGAATTTGTCTGCAAGCGCCACCAGCACGCCGCCCTTGGCGGTGCCGTCCAGCTTGGTCATGACAAGGCCCGATACATCGGCAATCTTGCGGAAAATCTCGACCTGCAAAAGCGCGTTCTGCCCGGTTGTCGCATCCAGCACCAGCAGCGTGTTATGGGGGGCTGTCGGGTCTTTCTTGCGGATCACCCGCAGGATTTTGGACAGTTCCTCCATCAGGTCGGCGCGATTTTGCAACCGCCCCGCCGTATCAATCATCAACAGATCCGCGCCACTTTCTTGTGCCTTCGTCATCGCATCGAACGCGAGGCTCGCGGGGTCGGATCCTTCGGGCGCGGTCAACACCGGCACACCGGCCCGCTGCCCCCAGATTTGCAACTGTTCTACTGCCGCCGCGCGAAACGTATCGCCGGCCGCAATCATCACCGATTTGCCCGCCGCCTTGAATTGGCTGGCCAGCTTGCCGATGGTCGTGGTCTTGCCTGACCCATTGACGCCCACCACCAGCACGACCTGCGGTTTGCTGGGATAAAGCGGCATCGGCTTGGCAACCGGGGTCATGATCCGGGCAATTTCATCCGACAACGCGCCGCGCAGTTCGGCCGTGGAAATGCGTTTGCCGAACCGTCCTTCGGCAATGTTCGCCGTCACCCGCAACGCGGTATCAACCCCCATATCCGCACTTATCAACAGCTCTTCCAGACTTTCCAGCATGGCGTCATCCAGCACCCGGCGCGGCTCATCTTGCGCGTTGCGCCCGAAAAGCCTGCCCAGCAGCCCCGGCTTTGGCACCGGCCCAGGGGCCGCCGCAGGTTCTGGCGGCACCTGAACCGGGGCTGTCGTTCCTTGTTCATAAACCACAGGATCGGCAGGTATGACCACCGGGTCGGCTTGCGCACTTGGCTCGGTCACCGCTTCGGCCACCAAAGCATCCAGACCTTCGCCGATCTTGTCGGACGACCGGAACATCTTATCGCGCAGTTTCTTGAAGAACGACATCGCAAATCCCTTGGCCAGCAATGGCCCGTCTTCACCTAGTCGCTTCACCAAGGCGAGGAAAGGGCAAATGGCGTTTTCAAACACGCGCGCCACTGTGACTGGTCAAGCAAAGCCGACTCTGCCAAACTGCATCATGATAAATGAACCGGAGCGGACGATGCGTGTTTCTGCGATCTCCCCAGTCTTGCTGTCGGTCCTTTGCGCCACCTCAAGCCTGGCCGAAACCCCGATGACAGCGGCCGAGTTTGACGCCTATGCCACCGGAAAAACCCTGACCTATTCCGTCGATGGTCAGGTTTATGGGGCAGAGCAATACTTGCCCGGTCGCCGGGTGATCTGGGCCTTCAAAGGTAACACTTGCGCCGATGGCGTCTGGTACGAAGAGGCGGGGCTGATCTGTTTTGCCTATGAAAATGATATTGATCCGCAATGCTGGAACTTCTACTCCGGCACCACGGGTCTGCGCGCAGAGTTCATCGGAGACCCCGATGGATCGCCCCTTTCAGAAGTGGATCAAAGCCCGCTGCCGCTGAACTGTGCAGGACCCGATGTCGGGGTTTAGCGATCTCGGTCAGGCCGCGATCCGCGCAAGATTATAGTATTCGAACAAAAGTTAGGTTGACGCGTGCTGTTTGTACCAGGATTCTAGCGACATTCGAACAATCCTGCTTAGAACAATGTTCCTTGTTCGTCTCCCTTGTCGGCTTTGCCCCGGCGCAAGGCCGCCTTGCCGCCGATCGCCACCCGCCCGTCATGAAATTCCAGCTCCAGCATTGTCGCGCGCTCTGCTGCCGCCAGTGTCGTGACGACATTCCCGTCTGCACGCACCACCGCATAACCACGTTTCAGCGTATCAAAATACCCAAGGGTCATGCGGGTGCGGTCCAGCGCCTCAAGCCGCGCCGACAGATGCGCAAACCGGATTTTCGGGGCTGCCTGCAACCGCGCGGTCAGCACCGCCAGATCAGCCGCATCGCGTGCGGCCATTCGGCTGGCATCCGTTGTCAAGCGTCCCAATGAGGGCGCAAGCCGGGCTGACCAGCTGTTCAGCCGCTCTTGCGCCCTGATCATTCGCCGCGCCACCGCATCGCCCAACGCGCGGTTGCGATCGCCGAGCCGTTCTGCCTTTTGCCGCAAAAGCCCCAACAACATTTCAGGCCGGATCAACGCCGCCCGCCGTTCAAAATCCGCCCGTTTGCGCGCGGCAGCCATTCCCAACGCACCTGCCAGCCGCCCTGACCACAGATCGAACCGCTGCGCCGCCTGCGCCGTCAACCCCTCCGGCCGTGGCAAAGCCCGGCCTAAATCACGCAGCCGCTGGCTTTTTTGCCCCATCCCGTTGGCCACTGACCGCGACAGCCGCGCGCCAAACCCATCGAGCCCCGCTTGCAGATCCATTCGCACCGGAACTGCCATCTCAGCCGCCGCAGTCGGGGTCGGCGCACGCCTGTCGGCAGCATAATCCAGCAGCGTAGTATCGGTTTCATGCCCCACGGCCGAAATCAGCGGTATCTTCGACGCTGCCGCTGCCCGCACCACAATTTCTTCGTTGAACCCCCACAGGTCCTCCAACGACCCGCCCCCCCGCGCCACGATGATCAGATCGGGTCGCGGTATCGGCCCACCGGGTGCAATCGCATTAAACCCCGCAATCGCCGCCGCCACATCGGGCGCACAGGATTGTCCTTGCACCGCCACCGGCCAGATCAGCACATGGCGCGGAAAACGGTCGCGCAAACGGTGCAGAATATCCCGGATTACCGCCCCCGAAGGTGAGGTCACAACCCCAATCACGCCGGGCAAATATGGCAGCGGCTGTTTGCGGCCCTCGTCAAACAGCCCCTCCGCCGCCAAGGCCGCGCGCCGCTTCTCCAGCATCGCCATCAGGGCCCCCGCTCCGGCGGGCGAGACATCTTCGACGATCAACTGATATTTCGATTGCCCCGGAAACGTGGTCATTCGCCCGGTGGCTACAACCTCCATCCCCTCTTCGGGGCGCACCTGCATTTTCGCGACCTGCCCCTTCCAGCTGATCGCGGCAATCACCGACCGGTCATCCTTCAGGTCGAAATACAAATGCCCCGAGGCAGGCTTTGACACCCGCCCCACCTCGCCGCGCACCCGCACCAGCCCAAACTCCCCCTCAATCACCCGCTTTACTGCGCCTGAAAGCTCCGACACGGTATATTCCGGCGCATTGCCGGGGGGGGCAGGGGTGTCTTCGAACATATCGGACATCAGTTAATCCCCACCGCCGTCGCCGCCATCATCACAATTGTCGCCTCCGTCACCGTCATCGCCATCATCATCGCGTGAATCTCTGGTGTCTGAACTTCCCGCTGAGTAGCCGCCGCGCGTTGACCTACCGAGACGCCAGTAGGTAGACGAACTAGACCAAATCATCAGGCTGAGCCAAGTGACAAGAGTGATGCTAATGTACGCACCCATTGAAGAAATTATTGGAACGCCATGCTTTCCGTTAATGTGAAACCCGGTCCAAATAAAAAAGCAAAATGCAACTAGCGCGCCGCCAGACAACAAGTTGGTTCTCACAATCGAATGCTTAGTAGGCCAGATTTTTAAGTTGGGTTCCATATCAAACACGTCCCTGTAATACTTCTTCGCAAGCAGATACTCACTGGCATTTGGACGAAATTGCTTGGTCCCAGGCTGTGGCATCGGATGCCCGATCATGTCTCCAATTTGGTCATACTCTCCGTCAGCATTTCTGGCATGCATCCGCCATACGGTGCTCACTGCGGGTGGCGGCAACAGAGTATTTCCCGCGGTAGCAAGAAGAAACAAGAACCGGCGATAGTCTGCAATGATTAGATCAGCGCGGTAACGTTCCGTAGTCCCTACATGTAAACGCCGAAGCAGCACCCCGATGGGGCCGGTTTTAGCGAAGGCATATGTGTTGATGCGGTTCCAAAGGACTTGGTCCTGTATCGGCATACTAAACAACCTGTCCTTGCTTCAGCTTTCGCCAAACCCTAGAACGCCGCAATTCAACTTCCAAGAGGCCCGCCCATGAATATCCTGATCCTCGGTTCCGGCGGGCGTGAACATGCACTGGCGTGGGCCTTCAAGCAAAACCCGAAATGTGATCGCCTGATTGTGGCCCCCGGTAATGCAGGCATCGCACAACTGGCCGAATGCGCCGATATCGACATTCTGGATGGTGCGGCGGTAGTTGAGTTTTGCGAAGACAACGCCATTGATTTTGTGATGATCGGGCCAGAGGCACCGCTTGCCGCAGGTATCGCCGATGCCACCCGTGCAGCGGGCTTGCTGACTTTCGGGCCATCTGCCGCCGCCGCCCAACTTGAAGCCTCCAAAGGCTTTACCAAAGCCATCTGCGATGCGTGTGGCGCCCCCACCGCCGCCTATGCCCACTTCACCGATGCCGCCAAAGCCAAGGATTATATCCACCAACACGGCACCCCAATCGTCATCAAGGCCGATGGCCTTGCCGCTGGCAAAGGCGTCATCGTCGCCATGACCCTGGCCGAAGCCTTGGACGCCATCGACGATATGTTCAGCGGTGAATTTGGTGCTGCAGGTGCGGAAGTGGTGATCGAAGAGTTTATGACGGGCGAGGAAGCCAGCTATTTCATCCTGACCGACGGCACGCACGCATTGCCCATCGGCACAGCACAAGACCACAAACGCGTGGGCGAGGGCGACACTGGCCCCAACACCGGCGGCATGGGGGCCTATTCCCCCGCACCCTGCCTGACTGACGCAATCGCCGCCCGCGCCATGGCGGAAATCGTCAACCCCACCATCAAGGAAATGGCCCGCCGTGGCACCCCCTATCAAGGTGTCCTGTTCGCGGGCCTGATGATCGAGAACGGCCAAGCCCGGCTGGTTGAATACAATGCCCGCTTTGGTGATCCCGAAACCCAAGTGCTGATGATGCGCCTTGGCGCGCAGGCGCTTGATCTGCTGCTCGCTTGCGCCGAAGGGCGGCTGTCTGAAGCGCGTGTAAACTGGGCCGATGATCACGCGCTGACCGTGGTCATGGCCGCCAACGGCTATCCGGGGCCCTATGCCAAAGGGTCGGTCATTAACGGCCTGAACAACCTGCCCGAGGACAGCTTTCATATGGCCTTTCATGCCGGAACCACCCTGACCGATGGCCGGATCACCGCCAATGGTGGCCGCGTGCTGAACATCACCGCGCGTGGTGAAACCCTGGCCGAGGCGCAAATCCGCGCCTATGCTATGGTCGATGCTGTGCTTTGGCCGGAAGGCTTTTGTCGGCGCGACATCGGCTGGCGGGCACTGTAAGGGACTGTCCGGGTAACGGGCCGTTCGTGCGGCCATCTGCACAGGTCCGCGCCGACGGGGCAACTTGCTTATATTTTGCATGGATTGGTGCTTTATTTCAGCTTAGGCTGCCTCTGGCGGCGCAGCCTAACGACGCTTGACCAGAAAAAAACGACCAACACAGGGCCTGCCCATGACCAAATTTGACGATAGAGTTGCCAAGCGGCTCAGACGCAGTCTCGCAGCAGAGCAAACTAGCATTAGCCGTTGTCTTGATGCCGACAGCCAGAGTTATGTGGGCGCGATCCCGGCAACGAAGGCCGGGCGTGACGGTCATCTGGCGGTGCTGGACATTTATTTCGAGTTGATTGCGACAAGTAAACCAGCCGTCTTTTGCGATATCGGCGCGAACAAAGGCGAGGCAGGGCGCCGGGCGCTGGCCCTTCGGCCCGACATGACAGTGTTTGGATTTGAAGCCAACCCGACCATCCACGGCCGGTACAACGACATCAACGTCAACGCCGGCGTGCAGTGGATCAATTGCGCGGTGGCAGATCAGAACGGCACCCTGCAACTCTATATCCCCAAAGTGCTGTCGCGCGCTCTCAAAGGCGATGTTCTTGTCGCCAAACGGGTGATCGAGGCCGAAGATACCGGCAAATCATCCCTGCTAAAGCGTGATGAGTCGGCAGAATATGAAACGGTCGATGTTCGTGCCGTGGCGCTTGACGGATTTTTACAAGACCATGCCCCAATTGGGCGTGTGGCACTTTGGATTGATGTGGAAGGCGCCGCATCGCTGGTCTTGCAAGGTGCTGCGGCAACACTTGCGCGGACTGATGTCGTGATTGTCGAGGTCGAGGGATTCTCGTTTTGGCAGGATCAGGCACTGGTGATGCAAGTGATGGACCGACTTTTCATGGCTGGCTTTGTTCCGGTTTTGCGCGATCGCGAATATCAGGATGGCCAGTTCAACATCATTTTTCTGCGCGACAGTGACAAGATCGGGGCGCAGCGGCGCTGGATCGGCGACACGCTGGACAAGCGCAGGACGGTGGCTGCATTCGCTGCGGACTTAGTGCAACAGCTAACACCCGCGATAGTGCCGGTGTTGATCCCCTGTTTTAACAATCCAAGCTATGCCGGTACAATGCTTGCCCAACTGCAATCGCTAGGCTTTACCGATATCACCTTCGTCGACAATGCGTCCAGCAGCCCGGCCATGCTTGACTGGCTGGATCGAACCGCCCGACAGGGTATTGGGGTAGAGCGTCTGACTGAAAACCTCGGTCCCCGCAATTCTGTGTTCACCCGTGACAGGCTGGAAAATCTGACCCGATGGTTTTGCGTGACGGATCCGGATCTGGGGTTCAATCCATCATTGCCAAAAGATTTTCTGCAGATCATGGCAGACGCCGTCACCACTCATGGCGTTGTCAAAGCCGGTTTCGCGCTCGATATCGGCAACCGTCAGGACTTGCGGCAAGACAAAGTCGATATCGACGGCACCAGTTACCACATCTGGGAGTGGGAAAGGCAATTCTGGAATACGCCACTGGACCTGACCGCAAGTCATGACACGGTTTTTAGAGCCACGACGGATACGACCTTTGCACTTTATGATTTGACCAAATTCAGAAGAAGAAAATTCACCATTCAGGGATTGCGCATCGGAGGACGATTTACTGCAAAGCATCTGCCCTGGCTGAAACGGCCCACCCTGAGCGAAGCCGAGGCCACCGAATACCGCGCAAGTCAGAAATTTTCTTATTACGTGTGCTGACCTAATTCCGGACAGCGCATTTCCGGGTTTGTTCAGGGCAGGATGGCAACGGCAGGCAGGCCCAGTACCATGCCAAGCCTCCGGTAATTTCCAGGCTGCCAGATGCGCGCCTCTTGCACCCCGCCCGCCTGCCGAATAAGACACCACCGACTGAAAAAGGCTCGCGCGGGGGGAAACCATGCCGCTATTGGTGATGAAATTCGGTGGCACCTCTGTGGGCGATCTTGCCCGCATCAGGAATGCTGCCGCCAAGGTGAAGCGCGAGGTGGAGCGCGGCTATGACGTGATCGTCATCGTGTCGGCCATGTCCGGCAAGACCAACGAACTTGTCGGCTGGGTTGAAGGCACCTCGCCAATGTTTGATGCGCGCGAATATGATGCTGTGGTGTCATCGGGTGAAAACGTCACTGCGGGCCTGATGGCGCTGACCTTGCAAGAACTGGACGTGCCCGCGCGGTCTTGGCAGGGGTGGCAAGTGCCGATCCAGACCACATCCGCGCATTCTTCGGCACGATTCGTAGATATTCCGCGCGCCAATATCGACGCGAAATTCGCCGAGGGCTTCAAAGTGGCGGTGGTGGCAGGCTTCCAAGGCGTCAGCCATGAGCACCGCATCACCACCCTAGGCCGGGGCGGATCAGATACCACCGCCGTCGCCTTCGCCGCTGCTTTCGACGCGGAGCGCTGCGATATCTACACCGATGTTGATGGCATCTACACCACCGACCCGCGCATTTCGCCACGCGCCCGTAAGCTGGAAAAGATCGCGTTTGAGGAAATGCTTGAACTGGCCTCGCTTGGTGCCAAGGTGCTGCAAACCCGGTCGGTTGAGCTTGCCATGCGCTACAAGGTGCGCCTGCGTGTGCTGTCCTCGTTCGAGGATACGGATGAGAATTCAGGAACCCTAGTCTGCGACGAGGATGAAATCATGGAATCGAAAGTTGTCTCTGGCGTTGCCTATTCGCGGGACGAGGCGAAAATGACGCTGGTCAAAGTGCAAGACCGCCCCGGCATCGCCGCCGCCATCTTTGGCCCGCTGTCGGATTCGGGCGTGAATGTTGATATGATCGTGCAGAACATATCCGAAGTTGAAAACGGCGGCGCTGTCACCGACATGACGTTTTCCTGCCCCACCAATCAGGTCCCCCGCGCCCGCAAAGCGATGGAAGATGCGCAGGCCGCCGGCCTGATCTCCTACGCTGATCTGGTGCAGGATACCGAGGTGGCCAAGGTTTCCGTCGTCGGCATCGGCATGCGGTCCCACGCAGGCGTTGCAGCGACGATGTTCAAGGCACTTGCGGCTGAAAACGTGAACATCAAGGTTATTGCCACGTCAGAGATTAAGATCTCGGTCCTGATCGACCGCAAATATATGGAACTCGCCGTACAGGCCCTACACGATGCGTTTGATTTGGAAAAGGCGTAACCCAGCGGAAGGTTGGTTTCCAACCCACCCCTGCTGCCCCTGTCCGTGAAATCAAAACAAAAGCCCCGGGCTTGATCTGTCGCGTCTTAACCCCGCAAAGGGTCTGCTCTGGCGGGGGCATATGCTCAACTTATCATCACAGATCCCGCCAAAGCCATGCGCCAACCGGGTTGTAACCCGAACCTGTTCCCTTCACGCTCGCGCTATGGTTTAACGCAAAAGGAGAGGGGACCCATATGCCAGAACGCAGTGAAAGTGACAGTCGAAAACTTCTGCGACGTTTGCGCGACAGTTTGGGCACAGCCGGTCAGGGCCAGGACCGGCTTGACCGGATCACCCATCTGATCGCGGATTCTATGCGCACCGAGGTGTGTTCGATCTATCTCTTTCGCGACGAAGACACACTGGAACTTTGCGCAACTGAAGGGCTGAAGAAAGACTCCGTCCACAAGACCCGCCTGAAACTGGGCGAGGGTCTGGTGGGCCGCGTCGCCAAATTCGGCCAGCCTGTCAACACCGCCGATGCGCCGTCGGAAAAAGGCTTTCGCTTCATGCCAGAGACGGGGGAAGAGCTTTTCTCTTCGTTCCTTGGCATGCCCATTCAGCGGGTCGGCGAAAAACTGGGCGTGCTGGTCGTGCAGTCGCGCGCCGCCCGTGCTTTCTCCGAAGATGAAATGGATGCCCTTGATGTGGTGGCCATGGTTTTGGCCGAAATGACCGAGCTGGGCGCTTTCGCAGGCGAAGGTGCCGCGATGGCTGCACTTCACAAACAACAAGTGATGATCCGGGGGAACACGGGGCAGGAAGGGGCCGCCGAAGGTTATGTCTGGCTGCATGAGCCCCGCGTTGTGGTGACCAACCCGGTGGCCGATGATCCGCTGACCGAAATTGACCGCATCCGTGCGGCAGTGGGCGAGTTGCGTGTATCGGTGGATGATCTGCTGGCCGCTGAAAGCCTTGATAAAGACCAAAAACAGGTGCTCGAGGCCTACCGCATGTTCGCTCATTCGCGCGGCTGGCTGCGCCGGATGGAGGATGACATAGCCCTTGGTCTATCTGCTGAAGCAGCGGTAGAAAAAGAACAGTCCGCCACACGGTCGCGGCTGGAACAGGTGCCAGACGCGTACCTTCGCGACCGCTTGCATGATCTTGATGATCTGTCGAACCGCCTGCTGCGCATCCTGACCGGGCAAGGGTCGGACACCGGGGCGGAAATGCCCGACAACCCGGTCCTGATCGCCCGCAACATCGGCCCTGGTGAATTGCTGGAGTACGGCCGCAAACTGCGCGGTGTGGTGCTGGAAGAAGGCTCGGTCGGCAGCCATGCCGCCATCGTCGCCCGCGCACTGGCCATCCCCTTGGTCATCAACGCAGGCCGCATCACGCAAGAGGCGCTGAACGGCGATCACATCATGGTGGACGGTGATCAGGGCATCGTGCACCTGCGCCCGGAAGAAACCGTGGCGCGGGCGTTTCGGGATAAAATCGCCATGCAGGCCAAGGCGCAGGAACGCTATGCGTCGCTCAAAGGCCTGCCTGCGCAATCGACCTGCGGCACGGTTACCCAGCTTTACATGAACGCAGGCCTTATGGCCGATCTGCCCAGTCTGGAAGGCTCCGGTGCCGAGGGTGTCGGCCTGTTTCGCACTGAACTTCAGTTTCTGGTCCGCAACCAGATGCCCAAACGCGATGAATTGGCTAAACTTTACGCCCGGGTGCTGGATGCCGCCAAGGGCCGCCGGGTATGCTTTCGAACCCTCGATATCGGGTCCGACAAAGTGCTGCCCTATATGAAACCGAACGACGAGCCGAACCCCGCAATGGGCTGGCGTGCGGTGCGGGTGGGGCTGGATAAGCCCGGTGTGATGCGTATGCAGTTGCAGGCGCTGATCCGCGCTGCCAATGGACGCGACCTGACCGTGATGTTCCCGTTGATCAGCGAAATGGGCGAATTCGCCCAAGCCCGCGGCCATGTCTTGCGCGAAATACACCGCGAACGCAGTCTTGGCCACCCGGTGCCCGAAACCGTGGAAATCGGCACCATGCTGGAAACCCCCAGCCTGGCCTATGCGCCGCAATCATTCTTTGACCTGACCGATTTCGTGTCGATTGGTGGAAATGACCTGAAGCAGTTCTTCTTCGCCGCCGACCGCGAAAATGAACGGGTGCGCCGCCGCTATGACACGCTGAATGTCAGCTTTCTGGCCTTTCTTGAACATATCGTCGCCCGCTGTGCCGCGTCAAACACGCCGCTGTCGTTTTGTGGCGAAGACGCGGGTCGCCCTGTTGAGGCGCTGTGTTTCGCGGCCCTTGGAATTGGCACCCTGTCCATGCGCCCGGCATCGGTCGGCCCGGTGAAAGCGCTGCTGCGCCGCGTTGATCTGAACGAAGTGCGCGCTGTCATCCATGCCGCGCGCGATGCCGGTGCTGAATCCGTGCGACCTGCAGTGATGGATTGGCTGGCGCGGAACGGCGAATGACCGATCGGCGACACCGGATCGCAAGATAAGTATTTGGGCGAAAAGGAAGCCGACTAGGCTTTCAAGATCGCCTGCGGCTGCGTCGCCTGTTCAAAGGCGACCAAGACGGCATCCACCCCATGCCGTTCCGCCAACCGCAATAAGCCAAACCGGATCTCGGCAATTTCACGGTAGTAGGTGATATAGGCCGCGTTCAGCCCGGCCCCCGCAATCGCGCCCAGCAGGGGCACCGATTGTGCCACCAGTTTGGGGCCCATCGCCGCCGCCAGCTTTGGTGCAATTTTTGCGATCAAGGCTTGCAGCGCGGGTCCGGTCACCGCCAACCGGGTGCCCAGAAACGAGGTGTTGATCCCGTCATCGCCGCCCAATGGGCTGCCCGCAGCAAATACCGCCAGACAGTCAGCCCGAATGGCAGGCGTATCGGGGTCAAATCCATTGGCCACTGCCGCCTGCCTTATGCTGTGCAAAATGATGGTGATCGTCACCGGCAATTCAGCCAGCGCAGTCACAATGCCGCCAACCCCGCCCGCAGCACCCGATGCCATTGCCGCAGCCACCGGCCCGCGCGGCCCCAGATCAGGCGCACGTCCGCCCACCGCCGCCAGATCCATGGCCCGGCTGAGCGCCGCCGCCGTCACTGCATTCAATTGGTCGCGCAAGCCGTCTGGCAGCAGGTTCAACTGCCCCTCCAACGAGCCGCCGATCTTGTTCATCAAGGCCATCACCGGGCCATTGGCCCGTCGGTAGCGAACCGCAAGGCCAGAGACCTCAAGATCAACATCTGAAACGGCAGCAAGGTTGTTTTTCATGACGAAAACGTAAGCACTCGGCCCCGCGCGCGCAATCCCGTCAGCTTGATGATTTTGTGATCAAGCCTGCAACGCCGTCCCAAGCCCCAGCTTTCAGGGCCAATCCCAGCACACGGTCCGGATTCGTCGGCGGCGGCATCTCTACCTGCTCCAACTTGGTAAACCCGAACCGCGCATAATAGGGCGCGTCACCGACCAGCAAGACCCGCTCCCACCCCAATCTGCGCGCTTCAGCCAGACTTTCGTTGATCAGAAGTGCGCCCAAGCCTTCGCCCTGCCGGGTCGGGTGCACTGCAATCGGCCCCAGTAGCAAAATATCATGCTCGCCCACTTCGGCCGGCCAATACCGGATTGCCGCCGCCAAAGTGCCGTCCTCGTCCCGCAGCACACCGCACAGGGCGGCCACTGTCGCCACCCCATCGCGCAATCGGTAACTGGAAAGCGCCGTGCGACCGGGCGCAAAGCACAGGTCATAAAGCGCCTCCACCTCCCACCAATCGGCTTCGGTTTCTTCTTCCAGATGGTACAAAGGGCGCTTCCTGCCATAAGACGAATCTTCTGGAATCGCGCCTAACACGAGGATAGGTCAGGATCAAACCCGCAAGCGAGACCCAGATGTTCTACCACCCGAAAGATGGCCACGGCCTGCCCCACAATCCGTTCAAGGCCATCGTCTCGCCGCGTCCTATCGGCTGGATTTCAACCCGCGCTTCGATGGGTGACAATCTGGCGCCCTATTCGTTTTTCAACGCTGTAGCCGATGATCCGCCACAGGTGATGTTCGCAGGTGGCATGAAAGACAGTATCACGAATGCTCGCGAAGCCGGTGTCTTTGCCGTGAATATCGTCGAGGCGGCGATGCTGGACGCAATGAACACCACCGCCTCGGCCTATGCGCGGGGGGTCGATGAATTTGCACGCGCGGGTCTTGCCAAGGCAGAATGCAGCACAATTGATTGCCCGCGACTGGCAGATGCCCCAGCCACGCTTGAATGCCGAACCCGCCAGCTCATCGCCCTGCAGGGTCTTGATGATTTTATGGTCATCGGAGAGGTAACGGGCATCCATATCCGCGACGATTGCCTTGTTGGCGGCCGCTTTGATGTGACGAAATTCGCCATCGCAGCGCGGCTTGGCTATCACGATTATACCGTGATCCGCACAGTCCGGGAAATGATCAGACCAAAATAGACTGGCCCGGTGCATTGCGCATTTAGGTTCAGATATCACCATGTCTGCCTTGCAATCCGGTTCGGTCACGCGACAATCCGCTTTCGATTTTCTGCTGCTCGCGCTATGGCAAACCAAATTCCGGGGAGAGCCGCATGTCAGGTCGATCGTTTCGTTTCACCCACGCCATAACCCGCAAACCGGGGCACAGCATCACCCTTGGCTTGCGGGCCGTGGATGTTGGCGCACCTGATCTGGCTCTGATGCAGGATCATCACGCCGCCTATGTGGCGGCCCTGCGGGCAACCGGGGCCACGGTCATCGAACTGGACGCAGCCGAGGCGTTTGCAGACAGCGTTTTCGTCGAAGATACGGCCCTTTGCCTGCCCGAAGGGGCGGTCGTGATGCGGCCCGGCGCACCGTCGCGTCTGGGCGAAGCCGCCGAAATGGCGCCGCATCTGCACGCAGTCTATGACAAGGTGCTTGAAATTTCCGGGCCCGGCTTCATCGAAGGCGGTGATATCCTTGTCACCGAACGCGAAATTCTGGTCGGCCGCTCTGCCCGGACCGATGCGGCGGGAATAGCCGAACTGACCCGGCTTGTCGCACCCTGGGGCCATAAGGTGCGCGAAGTTGCAACCCCGCCCGGGGTGTTGCATTTCAAGACAGACTGCTCGCTTCTGGACGGCGAAACCATTCTTTCCACCAAACGCCTAGCGGCATCAGGCTGTTTTGACGGCTACCGCGTCATTCACACGGCATCCGGCGAAGAGGCGGCTGCGAATTCCATCCGCTTCAATGACATGGTGATCATGCCCGCCGGTTTTCCCGGCACGCGGGCGGCGATTGCGGCTGCGGGCTTTGCCATCACTGAAATCGGCAACAGCGAATGCGCCAAACTGGATGGCGGCATGTCATGTCTCAGCTTGCGGTTCACGCCAAAGCCCTGAAACTGCGCCCTGATTGCTGTCTGACAGGCCTTTTGCAACCTTGGCTTGCGGCCTATACTCAACCGGGCACGATCCAAAGGCACCCGACCGAATGACCCGCACGGCCAGCGAACCGCAGATTTTCAACATCATGGCCGTCGGTCAGGCCGGCCGCCTGCAATATGAGGCGGTTTTACTTGCCGCGTCCCTGCGCACGACCAATCCCGATTTCAAAGGTCGGCTGTTCATCGCCGAGCCACAGCCGGGGCCGCTGTGGGACCAGGATCCGCGCATAGCAAACCCGGCCATCCGCGCCCTGCTTGAATCGCTGGGCGCAGAAATAGTCCCCTTTGAAAGCAAGGCGTTCGGCGATAGTTACCCCTATGGCAACAAGATCGAGGCACTGTCAGTGCTGCCGGATGAACCCTTCTTGTTTCTGGACACCGATACGCTGATCACCGGCCCGCTTGATCAGCTTGCCTTCGATTTCGCCCGCCCCTCGGCCTCCATGCAGCGCGAAGGAACCTGGCCCACCATCGAGCTTTACGGCCCCGGCTATGATCAGATCTGGAAATCGCTTTATGACCGGTTCGCGCTGGATTTCGACAGCAGCCTTGATCTGACCCAACCCGATGGCTACTGGCAGCGCTATCTCTATTTCAACGCGGGCTGGTTTTACTATCAAAGCCCGCATCGGTTTGGTCAGCGGTTCCTCGACTATGCAGTCAGCTTTCGTGACAATCCGACGCGCGAACTGGCTTGCCAGCAGCTTTCCCCCTGGTTGGATCAGATCGCTTTGCCGTTGGTGATCCACTCGTTTGGTGGCGCCCGCCCTGGTCCCGAACTTGCCGGGCTTGACGGGTCAATCACCTGCCATTGGCGCAGTTTGCCGTTGCTCTATGCCCGCGAAAGCGATGCCGTGGTGGCCCTGCTTGAACAAATCTGTGCGCCGAACCCGGTGAAAAAGCTGCTGCGCGACTACGACCCGTTTCGAAAGCTGATCTATCAGGGCAAGGGGGCGAAAGTGCGCGCCCTGTTCGACCGTGCAACCCTGCCCCGCCGAGAGCAGACGATCCGCAACACCATCAAACGCGAAGGATTGTGGTTCAGGTAAGGCCGTTCTCAGTTTTCCGCAAACTCCAGATCAACTTCCAGCCGGTCCCAACTTTCATCCATCGGATAGGCCGCAGAAAGATAGGGCACGGCGAAATGGCCGAAATACAGCGAAAGCTGTCCGTCGGCAGTGTCCGCATCCTCACCCACGATCGCCGCCAGATACAGTGCGGCCAGCAAACCAGTGCGGTCAGACCCGTATTTGCAATGGATCAGCAAGGGTTTCGGCAGTGACCGCATCAGGGCGATCAAATCAATAGCCTCTTGATGTGTGACCTCGCGTGAGGCGGACAAAGCAAAATCTGCATGCGCCAATCCCAGCTTTTCACTTTGGGCCACTTCCGCATCATACCAGTCGGACCCGGGCGATGCACCGCGCAGGTTCAACACCGATTGCAGCCCGGCTTCTTTGGCGTATTTTTCAAGTTGACCGCCGGTCGGTTGGCCGGATCTGTACAGCTCTCCTGCGATGACGGTATGGAAATTGCCGTTGTAATGCAAAACCGCAAGATAACCGATCAGTGCCATGACAGCCGCAAACAGAGCCGCGCCCACCCTCAGCCCCCAGACTTTCACTTTGACCGCCATTCGCTTGTTCCTGCTCTGATTGCAAATCCCGGTGGAAACAGCAAAGCATCCGGCCCGGCCGTACCTAGTGCAATAGCACCGGAATCAACGAAAGAACCAGCATAACGGCCATCGTCCAGTTGAAAATCTGCAGACGCCGCTCGTTTGTCAGGAACCGGCGCAACTTTTGCCCCGCATAGGTCCAGACCGAGATGGACGGCAGGTTCGTTGCCGCAAAAACAGCAGCGACCATCAGATAAGACCGAATCGTCGCATCCGGCGCGTAGACTGAGGTTGCGGTCACTGCCATGCCCCAGGCTTTGGGGTTGACCCACTGAAAGGCCACAGCTTGTAGAAATGTGAAGGGTTTGCCTTGCACCTTGCCGTCAACAGGTGCCGAAGCCTGCGAGATCTTCCAGGCAAGCCACAGCATATAGACAACAGACGCCACCTTCAGCCCAATTGAAAACGCCGGCACCGTGTGGATCACGCCCGCCAGTCCCACCCCCACCAGAAACACCATCACCGAATGGCCTATGCTGATCCCCAGCATATGGGGCACCGACCGGCGCATACCGAAATTAGCACCCGATGCCATCAGCATCATGTTGTTCGGCCCCGGCGTGATTGAGGTGACGAACGCATAGCCCAGCAGGGCAAGAAGTATTTCATATGTCATGGGCGATATCATCCACGAGGGATGCGAACATCAGGTTGCAAATAACGCGGCCTTTCGGCTATTTCTGCAATCAATGATCAAATTAGACGATACAGACCGCAGAATATTGCGCACCCTTTCGCGCAACGGCAAGATCAGCAACCTTGATCTTGCCGAACGCATTGGCCTGTCGCCGTCGGCCTGTTTGCGCCGGGTACAGGAATTGGAACGCCGCGGCGTCATCAAAGGCTACCGCGCGGTGCTCGATCCTGATAAGATGGGCCTGGGATTTGTGGCCTATATGACCGTCGGCCTATCGATCCATACCAAAGCGGCACAGGAAGCGTTTGAACAGGCGATGACAGCCGCGCCCGAAGTGCGTGAATGCCACAACATCACCGGAACGGTCGAATACCTGCTGCGGGTCGAGACTGCCGATCTTGCCGCTTACAAACACTTTCATACAGATGTGCTGGGTGTTCTGCCGCAGCTGAATTCGATCACATCCTATGTAGTGCTGGACTCGCCTAAGGATGATCGCGCCTAATGCGCAAACACTCCGTCCAGCGTTGGAAATCCCTTGATTTCTATCGGATTCCCGCTGGGGTCACGGAAAAACATCGTCCATTGTTCACCCGGCTCGCCCGCAAAACGCACCGATGGTTCCAAAACAAAACGGGTGCCCGCCGCAATCAGCATTTCGGCCAGCGCACGCCAGCGGTCCAGCGGCAGGACCAAGCCGAAATGCGGCATTGGCACCATATGCGCGCCCACTTGCCCGGTGGCTGCATTGGCGAAAGGCGCGCCCAGATGCAGGCTAAGCTGATGGCCGAAGAAATCGAAATCCACCCAGGTTGCCGTGCTGCGGCCCTCGGCACAGCCCAGAACGCCGCCATAAAACGCGCGGGTGGTCGCAAGATCCGTCACATGCAGTGCCAGGTGAAACGGGGTTAGCATTGGCGGCTCCGATCTTGCGCTCTCCGACGTTAGATCACCGGATCAGGCAGGACCAGACGAAATTTGTTCGCATTACCTGGCCCATGGCGGGGTTTTGTCCTGCCATCCGGGGCAGCGGCGAACATCCCTTCTCATTGCACAAAGCCGTTCACCACCCCTCTTCACAGCTTGCACCACTTCCCCTACCCTGCGTTCAGCACTTTCACCGGAGGACAAAATGACCGAAACCGCAAAACTTGGCTTTGACACATTGCAGATTCACGCAGGTGCCAAGCCGGACCCCGCCACTGGCGCACGCCAGATCCCGATTTATCAGACCACGGCCTATGTGTTTCGCGATACCGATCACGCGGCCAAATTGTTTAACCTGCAGGAAGTCGGCTATATCTATTCCCGCCTGACCAACCCCACAGTGATGGCGCTGGTCGAACGGGTGGCAGCCCTGGAAGGCGCGGTCGGCGGCATTGCCTGCTCATCGGGCCATGCCGCGCAAATCATGGCATTGTTCCCGCTGATGCAGCCCGGTTGCAACGTGGTGGCTTCCACCAAGCTTTACGGCGGCACCGTGCAGCAGTTTACCAACACCATCCGCAAATTCGGCTGGTCAGCCAAACTGGTGGATTTCGATGATCCAAAGGCAATAGCGGCGGCGATTGATGACAACACCCGCGCGCTGTTCTGCGAGACGATCTGCAACCCCGGTGGTGCCATTTCCGATCTTGATGCGATTGCACGGGTGGCAAACCAGCATGGCATCCCGCTGATCGTCGATAACACCACCGCCACGCCCTATCTCTGCCGCCCGATCGAACATGGGGCGACGCTGGTTGTGCATTCGGCTACCAAATACCTGACCGGCAATGGCACCGTCACGGGCGGCGTTGTGGTGGATTCAGGCAAATTCGACTGGTCGGCATCGGGCAAATTTCCCAGCCTTGCGGCCCCGGAACCGGCGTATCACGGCCTCAACTTCCATGCGGCCCTAGGTGGCATGGCCTTCACCTTCCATTCCATTGCCGTCGGCCTGCGTGATCTTGGCATGACGATGAACCCGCAAGGCGCGCATTACACCCTGATGGGCATTGAAACACTGTCGCTCAGGATGCAGCGCCATGTCGAAAACGCGCAGATCGTGGCCGAATATCTGGAACAAGACCCGCGGGTGGACTTTGTCACCTATCCGGGCCTGAAATCATCGCCCTATCACAATCTGGCGAAGATGATCACCCCCAAGGGTCCGGGGGCCTTGTTCACATTCGCGCTGAAAGGCGGCTATGACGCTTGCGTCAAGCTGATCGACAATCTGAAACTGTTCAGCCATGTGGCCAACCTTGGCGATACGCGGTCTCTGGTCATCCATTCGGCATCGACCACCCACCGGCAACTGTCGGACGAACAGCGCGTAGCAGCGGGTGCTGCCCCCAACGTGGTGCGCCTGTCGATTGGGATCGAGGACGTACGCGACATTATCGCCGATCTCGATCAGGCCTTGGCAGC